>JAEUQG010000170.1 GCA_016789755.1 Bryobacterales bacterium | reverse complement strand
GAGGCGGGCTGTTTCGGCCTGGACGAGAGCGAGGTACCTGGCGTCTTCGTAGCGGGTGTAGAAGCCGAGTGCGGCGAGTCCGGCAATGAGGAGCAGGCCGAGGGCGACGGTGGGGAGATAGATGAGGCGGGAACTGGTGCTGCGCTGTGCGGCGGGGAGGAGGTTGGCGGGCAGGGCGAGGCGGGGGCAGGCGGCGCTGAGCGCGGCGAGGTAGGCGAGGAGGCAGGATTGCGCCCCCTCCGGTGCTCGCCGGGGAGAGGGAAGGTACCCGGCGAGCTCACGAGCAGAGATATCCGAGGTAAGGCGTAATTCGGCGGAGGCAAGGGCCGAGGCGCGCTCCCAGGATTGGTCGAAGACGGCGGAGTAGGCGGGCTTGGCGGGGCTTTCGCCGTAGGCTTCGATGCCTGCCTCGGTTTCGAGCAAGCCGAGGAAGCCTTGAGACGGGGGAGCGCCGTAGAGGCGAAGGGCGCCGTGCAAGGCTGCGGCACTGGCGGTGAAGGCGGCGATCTTGATGCCGGCTTCGGTGAAGAGCTCCGATAACCGGGTGACGTAGGTTTGGCGGGCAATGAGAACGATCGCGGAGGAGGTATTGCCGAGGCGAGCCCAGGTCCAGGCGGCATCGCCTTCCGGATAGGGATGCAGGGTGTCGATTTGGAGGGTGAGGGCGGCCTCGAAATCTCGGGCTTGCACACCGGGGAGGGAGACGATGCGGACCATCAGATCGCGGCGGGGAAGCAAGACAGCGGCAGCGAGGTGGGCGGCGGCGTGGCGGCGGAGGAAGGAGGCGTATTCATTGCCCCAATCGGCTGCCGAGCGTTTGGCGTAATCTTCGATGGTGTGGACGGCGAGCAGGTCGACACCGCCGGGGCGGACTTTGACGATGGCGACGCGGAGGCGGTCCGGGCCGAGCTCGATGCCGACGCCGGTTCCGAAGGCTTGCCAGCTCATTGGATGTCCCCCATGCCGAGCGCGCCCTGATCGTACCAGCGGAGGATGTGATAGGGAGCGTCTTTGGTGGAAGGAGCGAATTTGACGAGCGCGGCGACGGTGCGTTTGAGATCGGAGGGCTGGCCGTTGGAGAGGCGCAGGCGGGCGGTGGCGCGGAGCGTGTAGATGGAGCCCGCGCCGACGGCGAGGCGTCCGGCGGCGGGTCCGAAATTAGCGGCCAGCGCCTGGAGCGAGGCGGGCTGAAAGGGCTGCAGGCGGCGGGTGGCGACGACAGCGGCGACGGCATCGGGCGGCAAGCCTACGGCGGCGAGCACGGCGGGATGGGCGAAGTTCACATCGACCTGACCGGCAGGGTAGATGGAAAGGCAATCGCGGAGTCCGGAGCGGGGCGAGAGTCTGCCCTCCGCATCGCGGACGTAGGCGCCGTGGAACAGTTCCGGAGTCATACCTTTCACAAGCAGGATTTCCTCAATCTCTTCCATAGACGCGTGGCGGGCGCGAAAAGACGGATTGAGTCCCAAATAGTGGCCGTCGAATTCGCTGACGCCTTGGGGAGCGGGGTTACGCCAGTCGACGATGGCGGAGGTGATTTCGGAGGCTCTGCCGGGATCGACCCCGAGGGCCTGGAGGAGGGTGAAGAGTTCCTCGGGGCGGGCGGTGTTGACGTTGAGCTTGGCGGATTCGGGGATGAGATCGACGTCGGCGGATCCGTTGGGGAACTCGAAGTGGAGGCGGGGCGTGCCGGGAGCCCAATAGCGCGGGGTGCCATCGGGATTGCGGAACTCCATCCACTGGATGTAGAGCAGGGCGCGTTGGAGGGCGCCGCGGGCGAGGAAATAGCCTTTGACGCCGTCGGCGGCGGTGGCGGCGCGTTCCAGTTCCCCGCGCACGGTGGTGGCAACGGAGAAGGCGATGGCGCTGAGGGCGGCGGACAGCCAGAGGACGGTGAGGAGCGCGCCGCCTTTGCGGCTAGTCAAAGTACACCCCCATATTCGACTTGTTGACGAAGACGGGCATGGTGAGCGATGTGGGCAGCACTTTGGACGGGTCGGCTTCGAGGGGAGTCATTTCGATGCGGATGGCGGTGGGCCAGTAGGGTTGGACCCAGCGGGGGACCCAGCGTTCGAGCTGCGGCGGGGGCATCGGTTCGCGGTACATCATGCGGCAGGAGGCGAGTTTGTCGGCCAAAACAAAAGAGCCGGGTCCTGTTTGGACGGGGGTGAACTGGGGGATGGCGAGGCCGGCCAGCGCGTCCATGCCCATGCCAAGGCAGAAGCGGCCGGCGCCGAGTCCGCCGGTGTAAAAGTGCTCGTTGACGATGAGGCGGACGCCGGCTTCGTTTTCGCCGGGGATGACCTGGAATTCGAGGATGCGGGGCACGCCGCGAGAGGCATCGCCGAGGGAGTAGGTGGAAACAAATCGCATCGTTTGTGTTTCGCCCTGAAAGAAGGGAACTCTGGTGAAGGGGCCCTGGCCGCCGGCGGCATTGCATTCGGCGATAACTGGCATGAAGCCGGCCAGTTGCTGTTCGAGGATGCGCTGGGCGCCGACGGCTTTGCGATTGGCGATGACACGGGCGTTGGTGCGGCTGAGGGCGGTGAGGCCGGCGCGCATGGCGGTGAGCACTCCGGCGACAAGCAGAGAAAGCAGGGTGACGGCGATGAGCAGTTCGAGGAGGGTGACACCGGCGCGGGGGCGTTTCATGGGCGGATCAAGCCTCCGGCGATGTCTTCGGGCTGAAGCAGCGTAGTCTTGTAGCCTTCGAGGGAGAAGGTGCGGCGGCGGCTGCCATCGGTCCACCAGATTTCGCATTCGACGCGCTCGAGGATGGCCATGCCGGGATTGACTTGAGGAGGGACTTCGAAGGGAGTGACGGTGGCCTTCCAGCCGCCGGTCAAGCCGGCATCGGCAGCGGGAGTCAATTGGCCTTCGATGGGTTGAAAGCGAGGGAGGCGCGGCTGGAGCAGGAGTTCGTCCATCTTGCGTTTGGCGACGATGGAGGCGCGGTCGTGATCGGTGAGGCGGGAGGCATTGCGGAGAGAGGCCGAGAGAGAAGAGAGCAGGCCGACGACGGCGATCGCCATGAGCGTGGTGGCGACGAGCATTTCGAGCAGCGTGAAGCCGCGTCTCATTTCTTCTCTTCCTGGGGGATTTCGATTTCGGGGACACCGGTCATGGGGTCGACGCGCACGATGCGCCGCGTCCCGCGTTTATTGGCCAGTTCGACGCCGATGCGGGGAACGGTGCCGCCGGGGTAAAGGAAGATGTGGCGGTCGCCGGAGAGCTCGAAACGATCGGGCAGGACGTTGGCGATGGAGACGCCGGTGGGCATGGCGAGCTCGCGGGTGAAGCCGGGTTCGCCGGAGCGCAGGGTAAGCTTGCCGTGCTGTTTGGAGATGGTGACTTCCATGACCTGCTGGCGGCGTTCGGCGCGGTTCAGTGCTCCGTTGAGGAAGGAAGCGGTGGAATCGGCGGCGGAGGTGAGGCGGAGCGAATCGACACCGGAGGAGATGGCGGGGAAGCTGATGCCTACCATCAATCCAATGAGGGTGACGACGAGCAGCATCTCGATGAGAGTGACGCCGCTAGTTGCTCTTCCAGCTCTCGATATCCGCATTGATGCCATCGCCACCGGGTTGCTTGTCGGCGCCGTAGCTGATGATGTCGGGCTCGTCGCCATGTTCCCCGGGGAACTTGTAGAAATAGGCAGTGCCCCAGGGATCGTTGGGGATTTCCTGAGGCAGGTAGGGGCCTTGCCAGTTGTTGACGCCCTGCGGCTTGGCGCGGAGAGCGTTCATGCCCTGCTCAGTGGTGGGGAACAAGCCGGTATCGAGCTTGTAGGCGCCGAGGGCGGTCATGAAGGAGTTGATCTGGGCCCGGGCCGCGGTTTTGCGCGCGGCATCGCCGCGGCTCAACATACGGGGAGCGACGATGGCCGCAAAGAGGGCGATGATGGTCACCACGACCAGCATTTCAATGAGCGTCACGCCGGCGCGGGAGGAACGTTTGGGTAGTTGTGTCATAGCTAGACCGCCACTTCGTTAATGCTGGTAATTGCCAGCAGCATACTGAGAATCATTGCGCCGACCACAATGCCCATCACCAGAATCACGAGCGGTTCAAAGAGAGAGGTGAAGCGGCGAATGGCGACGCGCGTATCGTTGTCGTAGATGTCCGCCATGCGGTGGAACATCTCATCGAGCTTGCCGGTTTCCTCGCCGACGGCGAGCAGATGGCCGGCGAGGGCAGGGAATGCATTGCTGCGCTTGAGGGGGGTGGCGATGCCTTCGCCCCGCTTGACGCCCTGGGCCACGCTTTCCAGCGAGCCGGCGATGCGCTTGTTGCTGAGGGTGGCGGCGGCGATGGCGAGGCTCTGCACGAGGGGCACGCTATTGGCGACCAAGGTGCCCATGGCGCGGGCAAAGCGCGCGGTCTCGGCCTTGCGCAAGGCGTCGCCGAGGAGCGGGAAGCGCAGTTGCACGGTGTCCCACCAGAGGCGTCCGTTGCGGGTGCGCACGAAGCTGTAGAACACAACTGCGGCCACCAGCAGGGCGAGGCCGGCCATCCATCCGTAGGCTTGCACGTATTTGCTTGCTTCGAGCAGGATCATGGTGGGCAGGGGCATTTTGAGGCGCGATTCTTCAAACACGGAAGCAAAGCGCGGGACCACGTAGTTGAGCAGGACCGTGATGGAGCCGAGGCCTACGAGGGCCAGGAGGCCGGGATAGATGAGGGAGGAACCGATGTAGCCGCGGAGGTCGTCGCGGGTGCGCTCGAATTCGGCGAGGCGGGTAAAGATGAGGCCGAGGCTGCCGCTGGCCTCGCCTGCGCGGACCATGTTGATGTAGAGGTCGGAGAAATGATCGGGGTAGACGTGGAGGGCGTCGGCGAACGATTTGCCGCCCTTGATGAGGCGGAGGATGTCGAGAATGACGCCGCGGAACTGCTGGCGTTCGGTCAATTCGCTGGCGATGGTGAGGGCACGGTCCAAGGGCACGCCGGAATTGAGCAGGGTGGACATTTCCTGCGTGAAAAAGAGGATGTCGCGGCGGCGCGGCCCACCCATGCCGGGGAGTTTGATTTCGAGGCCTTTGCCGGCCTGCAAGCCCACGTAGACCGGAGTCAGCCCCTGTTTGCGCAGTTCGCTGAGGACCGATTTTTCCGTGGCCGCGGTCAATGTGCCCGAACGGGGGCGGCCATCGGCAGCCACGGCTTTGTAGAAGTACGTGGTCATTAGAATTCCTGGGTGACGCGCGTCACTTCATAGGCGGTGGTGACGCCGTTGCGGACCTTGAGCCAGCCATCCTCGCGAAGGGTGCGCATACCGTTGCGGCGGGCAGCGGCGGTGAGTACGCCGGCGTCGGCGTTTTGCATGATGAGGCGGCGGATTTCGTCGTTGAGCTCCATCATTTCGAAGATACCGACTCGGCCGCGCATGCCGGCGCCGAAGCAATGGTCGCAACCTTCGCCGCGGAAGGAGGGGATGAGTTCGCCTTGCGGCGTCATGACGTTCTTATCGGGGACGCGGCAGTGGCGGCAGATGACGCGGACGAGGCGCTGGGCAAGGACGGCGACGAGGGAGGAAGTGATGAGGTAGTTTTCCACGCCCATGTCGGTCATGCGGGTGATGGCGCTGGGGGCGTCGTTGGTGTGGAGGGTGGAATAGACGAAGTGGCCGGTGAGCGCGGAGCGGATGGCGATGTCGGCGGTTTCGCGGTCGCGGATTTCGCCGACCATGATGACGTCGGGGTCCTGGCGCACGATATGGCGCAGCCCGGCGGC
>JAEUQG010000167.1 GCA_016789755.1 Bryobacterales bacterium | reverse complement strand
TTGCTCATGATCGCCGCCGCATTCTGCACTTCAATGTGACCACGCATCCCACCGCCGAATGGACCGCCCAGCAACTTCGGGAAGCGTTCCCGTTCGAACAAGGGCCGCGCTATCTACTCAGGGATCGTGATCGAATCTTCGGAGACGAGTTCACACAGCAGGTTGAGTCCATGGACATCGTTGAGGTTCTTGGCGCTCCCCGCTCTCCCTGGCAACGAGCATATGTGGAAAAGGGTGATCGGCACGATCCGCCGCGAATGCCTCGACCACGTAATCGTCTTTAATCAAACTTCTCTGCACCGGCACTTGAAAGCGTTCTTGACCTACTATCACGATTGCCGCACTCACCTTTCGCTCGACAAGGACTCCCCAATTCCAAGGGCAGTAGAGCCGCCGGAACGGGAACGAGTAATCTCCATCCCGCTGGTCGGGGGCCTTCACCACAAATACGTTCGGCGCGCGGCCTAACTCGCTTCGGGTGTTCGCCGCGGCGGTGCGTATCAGTCGGCAGGAGTGCGTTTTCCTGTCAGAAAACACCGCGCATCCACCAACAACCTGCTATTGCCGATCAACCTTTCGCTCTCCAAACGAGATGAATCCGTTGGCCTCTGCGGCCTAGGTTGTCTATAGAACCGTTCGAAGGCTGTTGTTTGCTGCGCAAACGAGGTTTTCGGGAACCACAAGTTCCACCGCACCTGCACCGTCGATCCGTCTCATCTCACTCCCCTGTTCGGCAGCCAGCCCGATAATCAGCCAAATAACGGACACCCGTTCATCACTTTCCGGACCTGATCTGCCTCGAATGCCGCGGCCAGCCGCCAATCGTCCGCGCTGGAACTGCCGGTGGGCTTCGGGTTGGCATAATTGAGTCATGGGGCTCTGGTTGTTGGTGAACATTGCGCTACGCTTGGCCTTGGCGCAGGAGATCCGCCTCACTGCGGTCGCGCCGGGCATCGATGCGCCTACGGATATTCAACATGCGGGGGATGGATCGGGACGTCTGTTCTTGGTCCAGCAGAACGGGCTGATACGCGTGCTGCGCAACGGAGCGCTGGAGCCGCAGCCGTTTCTGGATATTCGCGCGAAAACTCGGGCCGCGGGCGAACGCGGTTTGTTGGGGCTCGCGTTTGCGCCCGGCTTCGGGCAAAACGGACGCTATTACGTCAACTACACGAACATCGCGGGCACTACGGTGATCGCCATGTATCGGGCCGGCTCAGCGGATGAGACCGTGCTGTTGGAGATCGCCCAGCCGTTCTCGAATCACAACGGAGGACAACTGCGCTTTGGTCCCGATGAGTACCTCTATATCGGGATGGGCGACGGAGGCTCGGCGGGCGATCCGCAGAATCACGGGCAGAATCGCAATTCGCTGCTCGGCAAGATGCTGCGGCTGGATGTGGAATCGGATCCGGGGCGCGTTCGCATCCCGGCAGACAACCCGTTTGTGAACACCTCGGGGACGCGGCCGGAAATCTGGGCGCTAGGATTGCGCAACCCGTGGCGGTTCTCTTTCGATCGCGCGACGGGCGACCTGTGGATTGGCGATGTGGGACAGAACCTATATGAGGAGATTGATTTTCAGCCCGCCTCGAGCCGGGGCGGCGAGAACTACGGTTGGAACCAGATGGAAGGCGCGCACTGCTTCCGGCCAAACTGCAGCACGCAGGGAATGACGTTGCCGGTGGCGGAATATGGCCGTGGCGACGGGTGCTCGGTAACCGGCGGATTCGTCTATCGCGGACGCAATGCTCCGGGCCTCCGCGGGTCCTATGTCTACGCCGACTATTGTTCCGGCAAGGTGTGGGGTTTGGAGCGTTCGGGTACGCAGTGGGTGAACCGTCTGCTGATGACGGCGGATGCGGGCATCACGACCTTTGGGGAAGACGAAGCGGGCGAGTTATTCGTAGGCAACGCGGGCACGGACACCATTTACCGTATCGAAGGCAGCGCCGCGCCGCGCTTTTCCGCGGCAGGCGTCGTGAACTCGGCGAGTTTCGCGCCGGGGATGGTCCCGGGGGCACTGGCCACCATCTTCGCCTCCGGCCTGCTCGACGAGGAGGCGGTGGTTCCGGCGCCGTCGCTGCCGTTGCCGGTGGAACTGGCCGGCTTGTCGCTGACGGTGAACGGAACGGCGGCGGGCATTCTCGGCGTGGCGCGCCAGCGGGCCTTGGAGTTGGTGCATGTTCATGTGCCGGCGGGGCTCACCGGGGAATCGGCCGCCGTGGCCATTACCCGCAACGGCAACCGTGGGATGCCGGTCAGCGTTCCCATCCTCAGCCGGCAGCCGGCGGTGTTCACATCGAACGGCACGGACGCGATTGTCGTGCGAGTGCCGGAATACGCGCTGGTGACAGCGTCGCAACCGTTGCGGCGGGGGGAATTCGTCTTCCTATACGCGAACGCGTTGGGAGCCGAAAGTACCACGCGCCTGACCATTGGTGGCGTCAATTGCGCCGTGCAGTTCGCGGGTCCCGCGCCCGGGCTGACCGGCATCCATCAAGTGAACTTCCAGGTGGCGGAGGAGACGCCGCGCGGCGCCCAGGATCTGATTCTCAGCGTCGCTGCCGTATCGAGCCCCGCCGTCAGGGTGACGGTGGAATAGCAGACGCGCAGGAACCAATTCCCGCGCGCGGGAATGTATGATAGGTAAATTCCGTTTATGCGCATCGCACTTTCCACCAAACGAACCACGTTGCTGTTGTTGCTGACTGGCGCGGCATTCCTCACCGCTCAATCGTCGCGGCCCCGCAACCCGCAGACTAAAGAAGAAGTGGCCCGCCCCGGAGGACGGCTTCCAGGGAACCCCAAGATCGCTCTGGTGAAAGTTGCCGAAGGCTTCTACGACCCAACCAATGTGGCGTCGGCGAAAGACGGCACGGGACGGCTGTTTGTCACTGAGCGCGTGGGGCGCGTGAAGATTGTCAATCGCGACGGCGCCGTCCAGAAAGAGCCGTTCCTCGATCTGACGAAAATCAATCCGCTCGGAAGCGATGTGCAAACCGGCTTCGTGGAACAGGGTCTGTACTCCATCGCGTTCCATCCGAATTTCAAACAGAACGGGTATTTCTACGTTCACTATGCCTCCCTCCCGTTCAACGGCGACGGCGTCATCGTGCGGTTTCAGGTGGACCCCAAGAGTCCCAACGTGATGACCCCGGAGCGCACGAATCAGACCGCGAAAGTGCTAATGCGGATTGAACAGCCCTATTACAACCACAACGGCGGCCAGATCGAATTCGGGCCGGACGGATTCCTCTACATCGGAAGCGGCGATGGCGGATGGGAAGGCGATCCGCTCGACGCCGGACAGGACTTGAGCAGCCTGTTGGGCAAGATCCTCCGCATCGATGTCAACACACAGGACAACGATACGATCCCCTACAAAGTGCCGTCCTCGAATCCGTTCGCGCGGGCTCGCGACGAGCGGCTGATGCAGTTGTTCGGCATCAGCGAGGTGGACTTTGCCAAGATCCGCACGCGCGTGCGCCCGGAAATCTGGGCCTTCGGCTCGCGTAATCCATACGAGTTCTCCTTCGACGACAAGACGGGCGACTTGTACATCGCCGATGTCGGCCAGAACCACTGGGAAGAGATTCACTTCCAGCCGGCCGAAAGCAAGGGCGGTGAGAACTACGGGTGGAATCGGATGCAAGGGTCGTGGTGCCATCCCATGTCGGGCCCCAGCGACAAGTGCCCGACTGTCGGACAACTGCCGGCGGGCGAGT
Organism: Bryobacterales bacterium; assembly: GCA_016789755.1. Classification (GTDB taxonomy): domain Bacteria; phylum Acidobacteriota; class Terriglobia; order Bryobacterales; family Bryobacteraceae; genus CADEFT01. The sequence continues at coordinate 2,208 of JAEUQG010000167.1, read as the reverse complement.
ATCCGCACGAGGTCCCCTATCCCGGCGCGAAGCCGGTCAAGGATGGATGGGGCTGCTCCATCGAGGGCTTGGGCGTGGCGAACTACGGCGGCATGAAGGGCGTTTACCTCGTGGGAGATTGGTGCTCCGGGCGGGTCTTTGGCCTCGCCTGGGATGGCCGCAAATGGCAATTGCAGGAGATGGCCCACACGGCGCTGCAATTCACCGCGGGCGGGAACGGCGAAGACGGTTACGTCTATGCGGTGAACTGCTATTGCTTCTATACTTCGGATCGCGGGCCCCTGGGAAATCCTCCCGGGGCGCTGTGGAAGATTGTTCCCGCAAGCGAAGTGAAGCCGGGCCAGGAAACGGCGCGAACCGTGCAGGATGCTCCGCAGGTGAGCAGCACCACGTCGTCGGGAGCGCCGCAGTTCCTTCACCCGCTCGACAATCGGCCGATCGCCTTGAACATGCATCCTAACGAGACGGTGACTCCGCAGGTGCAGCAATTCCAGAAAACCGGCAAGAACCCGTATCGAGGCAATGCGCAGGCGATCACCGACGGCAAGCGCGTGTACATGCAGTGGTGCGCGGGTTGCCATCTGGAGGACGGCACTGGGCGCATCGGATCGAACATCGTGGATAATGCCTATACCTATCCGCGGTCGGCTAACGATGTCGGAGCATTCGAGGTGATTTACGCCGGAGCGACCGGCGCCATGCAGTCCTTCGGCAACCGCGTGACGCAGGATGACATCCTCAAGATCATGGCCTACATGACGAGCATCAAGAAATGAGGAAGCGGGCACGGTGGTTGGCGATCGGAGTTGCGGCTGCCGTGCCGCTTTACGCGAACGAACTATTCGAAACGGGCGTGCGTCCGCTGTTCGCCTCCAAGTGCATCTCCTGCCATTCGGGCAAGTCCCCGATGGCGGGACTCGATCTGACCTCGGCGGCCTCAGTCAAAAACAAAACCGCGCAAATTGTTTCCGCGCTGCGCTACGAAGGCAAAACGAAGATGCCGCCCGCGGGCAAGCTGAAAGAGGCGGAAATCGCCGCCGTGGCGCGGTGGGTTGCCGAAGGAGCAGTGTGGCCGGCAGCGGCGGCGGCGGGGAATCGCAACCACTGGTCCTTCCAGCCATTGCGCAAAGTCACGCCACCCGAGGTCAGGAATACGGCGTGGGTACGCAACGAAATCGACCGCTTTGTACTAGCCCGGCTGGAAGGCCGCGGACTGCAACCGGCGCCGCCAGCCGACGAGACAACGCTCACGCGGCGGATCGCCTTCGACCTGACGGGACTGCCCCCATCCGGGGAAAAAACGGACATCGAACAACTGCTCGCCTCGCCCCGATACGGCGAGCGTTGGGGACGGCACTGGATGGACGTGGCCCGCTATGCCGATTCGACGGGCGCGGATGAAGATCACCGCTACCCCCATGCATGGCGATACCGCGATTACGTCATCGACGCGTTCAACCGCGACACTCCGTACGATCAGTTCATCCGCGAGCAGATCGCCGGCGACCTTCTTCCCTCGCCTGGCGGGGGAGTGAACACGCGCGGGATCGTCGCCACGGGATTTCTGGCGCTTGGCCCCAAGTTGATTGCGGAACAAGACAAGGTGAAAATGTTCTACGACATCGTGGACGAGCAGATTGAAGTGGCAGGCAAAGCGTTCCTGGGGATGACCATCGCCTGCGCCCGCTGCCACGATCATAAGTTCGATCCGATCTCGACGAAAGACTACTATTCGCTGGCATCGATCTTCGCCAGCACGAAGCAATTGTCGAAGCTCGAAGGCACGGTTTCGCAACTGTACTTCGCTCCCCTGGTGGATGCAAAGAGCGCCGCGGTGTGGACGGCGCACAAGCAACAAATCGAGGCGAAACAGAGGCAGATCGACGCTGTAGTGGCCGCGGAGCAGGCTCGCTATCGTAGGCGCTTCCTGCCGCGGATGGCCGACTACATGCTGGCCACGCGCGGGCGGGCATCGGCGTCGCTGGATCCTTGGGTTGTGGAACAGTGGACGAGGTACTTGAAGCCGACCGGCGAACGGCGTCCACACCTGGAGGAATGGGAGCAGGCCGCGGAGCCGGAACTGGAAACGATCGCCCGCAAATACTATGAGCAGTATCGCGCGACGGAGCAATACCGGCAGGAGACTCGGGAAAAGCACAAGCAAGCGGCCGAAGCGGCGAAGGCGCGCGGAGACAAGGCGCCCGAGGA
>JAEUQG010000142.1 GCA_016789755.1 Bryobacterales bacterium | reverse complement strand
ATCTGTTGATGGGCGGCGAATTCTGGGGAGTGGTTGTATCGGTAAACACGAGGGTAGTAGAGGCGCTGGTGGCGGTGAAGGTGAGCTGGTTACCGGCGAGCCAGACTCCGGCGGCCATGTTGAAGGAGTTGGTGGTGGAGTTGAGCAAGGTGGCGCCGTCGAAGGCCTGGACGCTATTGGACTGAACCGGCAGAATGGGCGCGAAGAACTGTTGGGTGGTGAGCAGATAGTTGACCGCGTAGGTAGTTCCGGGTGTGGTGTCGAAGGTTTGGGAGAGTGTTCCGCCAACGATTCCGACGCCTCCCCAGGTGATATAGTGAGTCCCGTCGCCGGCGGGGATAGAGAAATGGTTCGACGTTGTATAGAATTCGGCGCCGGAGGTGACTCCGTGAACCCAGCCTGTGACATGGGTCGAGCCGACGCCGAGCTCGGTTGTGCTACCGCCGGGACTTTCGAAGCTGCCGTTGGTAAAGGGCGCGGCCTGGGCGAAGGCGGCAAAGCCGAGTAGGGCGGCGAGCGTTGCGGCACAGGGGGCCGGCCGGTGTCCCCGGCATTTTGTGAAAACACGCATCGATACAAATCCTCCTACAAAGGAGAGGCGCACCATGGGTGGTTTTCCTCCGGTTGGTGGAGAACTTTTTATCCCTTGAGCAACCAGTGGGTACGGGGGGCGGCGGCAAGGGTTGCGGCGAGTTGGTCGAAGCTGGCGGTGTCTTTGGGGGGATAGTAGAGGCCGGAATCGGAGAGGACATCGCCGGTTGGGGCGGCGAGGGGCAAGCGGACCAAACGGGAGCGGAGGTCGTAGACGCCGAAGAGCAACTGGCGGCCGTTGCCGCCGAGGTCGTGGCGCAGGGTGTGGGCGGCGAGGGCGGCGTTGATGGAGACGGAAAGATCGGTGAGGGCATCGCGGTAGCCCTTTCTGGATTGGACGCGTGAGCTGTGGTGGGCTTCGAGGGCTTGGGAGGCGATGCGGACGGAGATGAGGAGGCGGTCGAGGATGACGCGGAGGTTGTCGTTGGCGGCGATGTTGAGGTACTCGGCGGAGTGGAGGAAAGCGTTGACGGCGGCGGCGACGGCTCCGCAGCGGGTGTGGCCGAGGACGACGACGACCTTCATGGAAGGGAAGTGGGCGGCGGCGTAATCGAGGGAACCTTCGCATTCGGCGCCGAGGACGTTGCCGGCGACGCGGACGACGAAGAGGGCGTTACTGCCCTGATTGAAGATCATTTCGATGGGGACGCGGGCATCGGCGCAGCCGAGGACGGCGGCGAAGGGGCGCTGGGTGGGGACGCCGCTGCCGGACTCATCGAGACCCAGGTCGGAGAGGTCGAAGGGGATGACGCGGTCTTCGGCGGAAGTATGGGCGGCGGGGCCGGTGAGACGGGCGAAGGCTCGATTGCCGTCTTCGAGGAGTTTTTTGGCTTGGGCGGCGGTGCGGGGCTCGCGCAGGCTGGGATGATCGGGATCGTAGCGGTAGATGATGTCGAGCATGACACCATTATTTCGTAGGTTTGTTTCCGGGGGGACTTTGTTTATTGGGGATGGCGCCGTGGACGGGATTGCCGGCGGCGCCATCCGTGGAGGAGGTTATTGCTTTTTGGGTTTCTTCATTTCCGAGGGGACTTCGTCGTTCAAGACCGCGAGGCGGTTTTCGACGGCGAAGACGCCGGGAACGCCGTTGGCTCGGATTTCGGCGATGGCGCGGTCACCGGCGTTATCGACGGCGCCTTCGAGGGTGACGTTGCCGTTTTTGACGATGATGTGGATGGCGTGATAGCCGAGGGGCGGATCCTGGGTGATGCCGAAATTGACGTTGGTGGAACTTAGCCAGATGGTGCCGCGGGAACTGGAGTAGCGCTGCAAGGCGGGATGGCCGTAGACGCTGAGGTAGGTGCGGGCACGGATTTGATCGTCGTTACGGGATAGGGGCAGGATCTCAATGTTGTTGACGACTTTCTGGACTCCTTCCACTTTCTTGGTCACGTTTTCGGCGGAGGATTTGAGGGTGGGGCGGGAGGCGAGACCTTTGAGGGTCACGACGCCGTCTTTGATGCTGAAGCGGATGTCGTCGAACACGCCGTAGGCGGGGAGTGTGTAGATTTCCTTTTGGATGGCGCGAGCCATGCGCTGCACGACCTGCATGTCCGGCGCGGGATCCTGTGCCGGCAGGGCGGCGGCGAGAAGAAGCAATGCGAAGGTCGGTTTCATGGATGTTCTCTCCTAACTCCAGTATGTTCGTTCCGGTGGATTCTATTCCCACCTATAGATACGGGGCCGGGGGCGCGGACGGATTCGCGGTTTGGAATCAGATGCCGCTGGCGGGGTAGGGGAGGCCCTTCGGGGGCTGGAGTTCGGGGTGGGGATAGCTGCGCAGGGCAGCGTCGGCGATGGCATATCCCCAATTGATGAGCTGTTCCTGCAAATGGTCATTCATTTTCTTGAGACGTGTGGGAGTTTCGGCGAGTTGCAGGCTGCGGGCGAAGGGGACATCGAGGCGGCCGGGGGCTTTGTATTCGGAGATATCCTGGCGGATGCCGAAGTAGGCTCCGTTTTTCTGCTTGGACTGGTAGGCGGAGATGAGCATGCGCTTGCGGAGGCTGCGGACCTGCATGTCGATCAAGTCGAGGACGCGCTTGGAGTGGCCGACCCAGTTGGTGTCGGGATCGGGGTCGGCGGGGGTGCCTCCGCCGGCGTCGCTGACGTAGATGGTTTTGGAGCGTTTCCAGGGGGATTCAAGGCCGAGGTTGTCGTAGACGCCGCCGTCGGTGAGCATGAGGGTGGTGTTGTAGGGTTTGCGGCAGAGCTCGCCGCGTCCTTGCGGTTCCCAGACGTTGTCATCGGCTTCGAGGGTGCACGGGGAGAGGACTGGGGGGAAGGCGGAGGAAGCGGCGACGGCTTTGGAGAGCGGGATGGAGGGGTTGCGCCAGAGGCCGATGCGGTAGTCGGCGGCGTAGGGTTTGGAGAAGCGGAAGAGGGAGCGGGTTTGGACGTTGGTGGCGTTGAAGACGAAGCGGGGGGAATCGGGGAGGTCCTGGAGGGTGGCGCCATCGTAAAGGTGCTTGTCGTAATCTTTGGCGACGTGGTCGGAGATGGTGCCGAACCAGAGGATGCCTTCGACAATGGACTCTTCGTCGACGGTGACATCGGCGAGGGTGCGGACCTTGTCGACGACGAGGGGGATGAGGTTGGCGGCGACGCCGGTGGAATCGAAGGCGAGGCGGTTCCAGTTGAGGGCGAGGACTCCGTTGGTGATGGAGCCGCCGGAGACGCTGGAGAACAGGTCGATTTTGGGGAGGAGGGCGGCTTCGTTGAGGCGGATGAGGGCGCCGAGGTGGAAGATCATGGCGCGGTATCCGCCTCCGGATAGACAGAGGGCGGTGTCTAGCGGGGCGGCGTCCTCGAATGAATCGGCGCCGGCGGTGGGATCGGTCAAAGGGCGTTTGGTCTCATCGGTCATGGCTCACCTCTTTCTAAGGAACGTGCTGGGGGCCGCGCGCGGCCTGTGCGGGCTGCTAAGGAACTCGCCCGCACAACGCGCCGGGTCTAGCGGCGACACAGGAGTTCCTGAGCATGCTGGGGGCCGCGCGCGGCCTGTGCGGGCTTCTAGCCGTCATAGCCGTCATGATACTCCGCTTTGGTGCGGCGCACTTGATATACTTCCGGCGATACCATGCGTGAGCTACTGAATCGACGGATGGCGCTGGCCGCGATGGCGGGCGGCGGATGGACGATGGCGGCGCCCGTACCGCGGGTGAAGATTACGAACATCGAGTCATTCACGGTGCGCGTGCCGGATGGTGGCGCGCCCGATCCGTTGCGGGCGTATCGCTATGCAGTGACGCGGGTGCATACGGACGCGGGGGTGACAGGGACGTCGTTCATCGGGATTGCGGCGGATCTGCTGAACGGGTGGGTGAAGCCGACGCTGGTGGGGGATGATTTGTTTGCGATCGACCGGCACATGCGGCGGTTGCAGATGAATTCGGGGGAATCGCGGACGCAGGGGTGGTCCGGAGTGGAGCATGCGATGTGGGACGCGATGGGGCGGATCAGCGGGCGGCCGGTGGCGGAGTTGTTGGGCAAGGCTCGGGAGCGGTTGCGGATCTACCGGACGACGGTTTTTCCGGGGAAGCAGGATCAATCGGATGTGCCCTACGAGCGGCAGGCGGAGTTTGCGCTGCGGCTGAAGAACAACGGATACACGGCGATCAAGATCCGGGCGTGGCGTCCGCGGCCGTTGGACGATGTCGATGCGGTGGGAGCGATCCGGGCGGCGGTGGGTCCGACGTTCAAGATCATGCTGGACCGGACGGCGGTGCGTCCGGGGTGGGTTTGGGATTATCCGACGGCGCTGCGTGTGGCGCGTGGGCTGGAGCGGCACAATGCGTACTGGCTGGAAGAGCCTTTCGACGGGATGGATTTGCAGGGTCCGGCGCGGCTGGCGGCGGAGGTGGATATTTTGATCACGGGCGGGGAATTGGGGCGGACGCTGTACGAGTTTGCGGCGTTTCTGCACAACAAGACGTACGACGTGGTGCAGCCGGACACGCGGATCTGCGGAGGGATTTGGGCGGCGAAGAAGATTTCGACGCTGGCGGCATCGTTCGGGGTGCCGTGCATTCAGCATGGGACGGGAGGATTCGCGCTGGCGGGCTATATACAGGCGGGGTGTTCGATGACGAATTGCGAATGGCAGGAGATGATTGGAGCGGGTCCGAACTTGCCGACGGAGGAATGGTCTCCGGGGCTGGTGCTGTTGAAGGACCGGAAAGCGTGGCGGGTGGAAGACGGGTATGTGTATCTGCCGGACAAGCCGGGGTTGGGATTGGATGTGGATGAAGCAGCGCTGAAGGAGTACCGCCGTGGTTAGCCGAAGAATATTTCTGAGTACGCCGCTGGCGGCGTTTGTGGCGAAGCCGGGGCAGGTGAAGATCACGGGGATCGACATCTACAACATCCGCGTGCCGGTGTCGAAGGATGAGGCCGAGGCGGGGCTGAATCATGCATGGAATGTGGTGGAGGTATCGACGGACGCGGGGGTGAAGGGTTTCTCGTTCGCGGGGCCGGGAAACGGGCAACTGGCGGCGGTGCGGCAACTGCTGGTGGGGAAGGATCTGTTTGCGATCGAACAGCACTTGGATAACGGGCTGGAGCGATGGGGCGGGGTGGAGCAT
>JAEUQG010000114.1 GCA_016789755.1 Bryobacterales bacterium | reverse complement strand
AATCTCGTCCGCATGGACGACCCAGCCGAAATCCTCAAAAACAGCCGTTACGCCGAACGTTTCGCCAAGCCCACAGTCAAACCCTAGGCCATCACACCGCGTTTCATCTCGGTCACCCGGAACGGCTCCAACCTGTCGATTGCTGCCTCCCCATCCTTCGGCAGCCACTTGAAAAAGCGCACCGTGATCGACTCCGCCGAGAAATCCACTATCAGAAATCCGTTCTCCTCAAGCGCCTCCAAACGCTCCTCCACTTCTATCGAACGCGATGGATAGGGCCGCGTCCGCCGCCCCCCGCTCGGCCACCCGTTACCCGTCCCCAATGTCCCCGATAAAAACACATTCACCGGATTTTGTTTTAGGTCTATCTCCCCGCCCCGCACCACCCGAGCCTCCCCGTGCGCATGCATGTCTCCGCTGATCCACACCGGTATCCGCCCCTTCATTCCACTCAACGACTGCATCAAACGGTCATGCTGCTTCAGCCACCCCTGCTGGTAATACGGTTTCTCGATCTTCGTCGTCAACTTCCCATCCGGCCCCAGAATATCCGGATACCAATCGCCCCACTTGCCCGCGCTATACACCGGCGGCATCGACGACAGATGCACCAGATGCCCCACCCGCTCATCCGCCGCCCGCGCCTTTAGCCATTCCTCCACTTCCGGCGGCACAATCCACCCGTTCGGCCCCGCCAGCGAGAGGTACCTCCTGCAATCGAACAAGGCTATCTCCGCCAGCGAACCATAGCGGATCGTCCCGAAGCTCTCTCCCACTCCCTGCGGCTTGTCCGGCGCCGATGCCCCCGGCAAACCCAGCGGGCGCTCTCCATCCGGCAGAAATTCCGGGAAATACATGGAACGCGTCCCCCGCCCTAACTGCAGCATGAAGTGGTCCGGCGGATACGTCACCATCTGCGCATTGGCATCGTCGTTCTCAAAGTAGTCGTGATCGTCCTGCAGAAAAAACACCGGCGTGCTTCGCAGCCTCGTCCCATACAACTTCCCGATCTGCTGTTCGCACACCCGCTTCAGCACGTCTTCGTTCTGCGTCCCCATCACCGGCAGCGTCCGGGCAAAACGCCCGATCGGCCCGATAATCTCCTCGCTGTACCGCGGCGGAGCCCCCGTCTGCCGCAAATCCCAATAAATATGATCCCCATTCCCCACAATCGCATCCGGAGCAAACCCCAACGCCCGGTCCAACAACCGCTGCCTCGTCGCCAGCGGAAGGAAGTTCCGCACACCCGCCGGAGTCCGCAGCCTCTCATCGCCCCCGGCGCACGTGTACACCAGCAGGCGAAAACCGCGCGCGGCCTCCCCCGGGGCAGGAAACGTCTTCACCATCCACGGGTCGCACAGCGCCTTCTTTCCTTCCAGCAACTCCAATTGGTGCGGCTGTCCCGGCCCCAGCCCCCTCAGATCGAAAGCCCAGTACAACCCCTGCGTGTCCGTCGCCCTCCCCGCCGCCGTCTTCCTCCCGCAGCGCAGCACCGGTTGCCGCATCCGCCGCCGGAACGATGCCTTCAACAGAATCCGGCTCTCGTTCGCCGTCGGAAGCAAGTGCGACACCTCGCCCGCTTGCCATACCGCACCCTGCGCGACCGCCGCTCCCGCGGCTGACATGAAGAAACTTCTGCGATCCATAAGCGATTTCCCAGATCTTATCACCCTCATCCGCGTGTATTCCCATCCCCCCCATTCCCCCGATCAAATTAGAAATCCCCGCCCACCAGCTTGTTACCTCGGCTCGGGGGAGACTCTGATTGACGAAAAACTCCGTCGGGGGGTAGTCTAGAGGTTAGCGGAGATGGGATGACCCGTTATTTGCCCTCAAAGCAGTATCAGTACGCAGGAGTCGGTGCACTTGTGCTGGCCATGTTCTGCGCGGCCTTTGCCTTTCACTTCCCCCTGTCATGGGTACCCACCGGACTGCTGCTCGCCACCGGAATCGCCATGCTTGCGCTCGGGTGCCTCCCGGCCATCGAAATCCAGGAAGCCTGCCTCTCCATCGGAGATAAGATCATACCCTGGGAAGACATTAAGAAGGTGGACCGCACCGGCTTCGTCAGCCCCCTCCTGGTCTATCTCACCCTCCGCAGCGGTAAACGTATTCTTCTCGTCTACCCTGGCGGTATGGAAGCATCCAATATGTTGCTACGCCAGTTGAGCCGCATGACGCGCGACGCCATCATCGACGGCATTCCTTACAGACAGTATTGGGGCGAGTCCGCCCAGCCAGCCGCCGACCGCCGCGCCATGTCCTCCCCGAAGTATCAATTGCTCCGCCCCGAAGACGAAGCCGACGTCGAGCGCCTCTTCCAGAAACTCAAGTCCGTGGGACACCTCGACCGCACCGAAGAGTAATCCTCTCCGTGCGCCGCTTCCGATTCTTCCTGTCTACCCTATTCATTCTCCTTGGCGCGGCTGTCTCCCATTCCATCTGGCTACCGTGGTTGGGCGAATTCCTCGTCCGCGCCGATGCCCCCCGCCCAGCCGACGCAGTCATCGTCCTGGCCGGCGACTACTCCGGCGGGCGCATCCTCAAAGGCGCCGAACTCGTCGCTTCCGGCCTGGCTCCTCTTGTCCTCGTCAGTGGCCCGTGGCAAATGTACGGCCGCAACGAGGCTCACCTCGCCATCGATTTCATTACCTCCAAAGGATTCCCCAACGCCTGGTTTCGCCCTCTACTCCACCAGTCCGATTCCACCCGCGACGAAGCCGCCCAACTCCGCGATTACCTACTCACGCATGGCTTCCGCAAAGTCCTCGTCGTCACCAGCGACTTCCACACCCGGCGTGCCGGGGCCATCCTCCGCCGCGCCATGCCGGACATCGACATCCGCATGATCGCCGCCGCTTCCCCGGACTTCCGCCCCCAATCCTGGTGGACTTCCCGCCCATCCCAGAAAGTATTCTTCCAGGAGTGGCTCAAGACTCTGGCAGACTGGATGAATATATGATTCCGGCCTTCCGCAAAATGTGGCCCTACCTTTGGCGCTACCGCTCCGGCCTCGCCCTCGGCTTCCTCTGCCTCATCGTCAAAGATCTGCTCGTCGTCGCCCAACCCCTCCTCATAAAGGCCGGCATCGATTCCCTTACCACCGGATTCAACCTCACCACTCTCCTCTGGTTCTGCGCCGGCCTGGTCCTTCTCTCCCTTCTCAAGGGAGTCTTTCAGTTCTATATGCGCATCATCCTCGTCGGCATCTCCCGCGACGTCGAATTCGATCTCCGCAACGACCTTTGGGCCCACCTGCTTACCCTCTCCCACGACTTCTTCGCCCGTTACCGCACAGGCGACATCCTCTCCCGCTCCACCAGCGATCTCAACGCTGTCCGCATGATGCTTGGCCCGGGAGTGATGTATTGGTTTGAAACCGTCCTCACCTTCCTCCTCGCCGTCTTCGTCATGATCGGCGTCGACTGGCGCCTCACGCTCATCGCCCTCTCCCCCGCTCCCTTCGTCAGCATCGCCGTCATCTTCTTCGGCCGCCGCATTCACGACCGCTTCGAGAAAATCCAAACCCAGTTTGCCGGCATCAGCAGCCGCGTCCAGGAAAATCTCTCCGGAGTACGCCTCGTCCGCGCCTACACCCAGGAACGCGCCGAAGTCGCCCTCTTCGACAAACTCAACCGGGACTACGTCACCCAAAACATCAAACTCGCCCGCCTCGGCGGCCTCTTCATGCCCCTGTTGCAATTCCTGGTCGGAGCAACTTTCCTCGGCGTCCTGTGGGCCGGCGGCTACGGCCTCATCGAAAAACGTATCACCCTCGGCAGCTTCGTCATGTTCAATACCTACATGGGCATGCTCGTCTGGCCCATGATCGCCTTCGGATGGGTCGTCAATCTCATCCAGCGCGGTTTGGCCAGCTTCAACCGCATCGACGATATCATCCATCAGAAGCCCGCCATCGCCGCTCCTCCCATCCCGTCTCCACTTCCCTCCCCCCTCGCCGGAGCCGTCCAGTTCCGCAACGTCACCCTCAGCTATCCCACCGGCGACGCCCTCCGCCAGATCAGCCTCAACATCGAAGCCGGACACACCGTCGCCATCGTCGGCCATACCGGCTGCGGCAAAACTTCTCTCGCCCAGATGATCCCCCGCATGCTAGATCCCACCGCCGGCCAGGTCCTCCTCGACGGCGTTCCGCTTCTCCAACTCGACCCCGAACAACTACGCCGCCAAATCGGCTTTGTCCCGCAGGAAACGTTCCTCTTCAGTTGCACCATCGCCGAGAACATCGCCCTCGGCGTCCCCAACGCCTCCCGCCAGGACATTGAGCGAGCCGTCGAAATCGCCGGCCTTTCAACCGACCTCGCCGCCTTCTCCCACGGTCTCGATACCATGGTCGGTGAACGCGGCATCACCCTCTCCGGAGGCCAGAAACAGCGCGTCGCCATCGCCCGCGCCATCCTCCGCAACCCCCGCATCCTGATCCTCGACGACGCGCTCTCCAGCGTCGACACCGTAACCGAAGAGCGCATCCTCACCGCCCTCTCCACCCTTCTCGAAGGTCGCACCACCATCCTCATTTCGCACCGCGTCTCCACCATCCGCCAGGCTGACATCATCCACGTCCTCGATCACGGCGCCATCCGCGAAAGCGGCACCCACGACCAACTCCTCGCCCTCAACGGAGCCTACGCCAGTCTCTACCAGAAGCAGTTGATCGAAGAGGAACTCGAAGCCATCTAAACGTGGTATCTTCAGGCTCATGCGCACTCTCTCGCTTGCTCTCGCACTCGCCTTGCCTCTGGGATGGCTGGCCGCTCCCGCCGCGGGCCAATTCAACGAGAACCTCGACGTCCCCTATGTCCCCTCCCCCCAGGAAGTCGTCGATGCCATGCTCAAACTCGCCGACGTCAAAAGCAGCGACACCCTCATCGATCTCGGTTGCGGCGACGGGCGCATCGTCGTCACCGCCGCCAAAAAGTTCGGCGCCCGAGCCATCGGTTACGACCTTGACCCCGAGCGCATCAAAGAAGCCAACGACAACGCCAAGGAAAACGGCGTCACCGCCAAAGTGAAGTTCGTTGAGAAGAACCTCTTCGACGCCGAGATCAAAGAGGCGAGCGTCGTCACCCTCTACCTCCTCCCCGGAGTCAACGAAAAGCTCAAGCCCCGTCTCCTCAAAGAACTCAAACCCGGCACCCGCATCGTCTCCCACAGCTTCTCCATGGGCGACTGGAACCCCGTCAAACAGGAAGACATCGGCGGCCGCCGCATCTATCTCTGGATCGTCGGCAAATAATCAACCTCCCCGCGCACCGCCCAAATCCCTGGGAAGCGGAACTAGCTGATCTATCGCCCGGCCCCGGCCACAACCTGAAGCCTCGTCTCCACCGGCACCACTTCCGCCAGATATCCCGTCGCGAGCCGCGCCTGACCCACCGGTCCATCCGTAAGAAACGCGAACCCTCTTCCCCCGCTGAACTCGCAAGTCACGACAATATACCCCTGAAAGCCGGGTGTCGCCAAGATGTTCCGCTTGCTGTTTCCACCGCTCAGAACGAACACTAGCTGGTCCCCAGGAGCGAGCACTTCGGAGTACTGGCTCAACGTGGTGACCGGGCTGGTTTCATAGGAATCAGGTCCAAACTCCCCGGCGCTCCCCTGTCCAATGGAGGTCCGGCCGTAATAGTGAATCCGGCATCGGCCGGCCTGTCCGCCACCCCCAAACGGCATCGCGCTTGCATTTGTGACAGCGATTCCGGTGTCAAAACCTACCTGGTTCGTCACGTGCGGAAAAAGCAGAACCGTTCCCGGTTCCCCGCCTTTCACCCACTTGCCTCGGTGGTTCGTCAAGGCTTCCCCTACACGCGCCCGAACCTCTTGGTGAGAATGCAGCCGAGTATGCGTCAACTTCTGCGACACATCCATGCGAAATGTTTGCTGCCGCTTTCGGCGAACGTCGTCCTCAATGGCTTTCGCCGGAACGGGAAAGTCCTCCGATGTCAGAAACAACAGTTGCGGCATCCCGATACGTGAGGCTTCCTGAAACTCCAGTTCCGTGTAGGACCGAGTTTCTCCGGGCGGGCAACTCCCGTATAAGTGCCCCAAGATCCCCACGTAGATCTCACAGGTGCGAAGCTCCGCCAGACAAACCTCAATGGGCGGATTCGCGCTCGCCCCAAAATCCTCCATACGCACGCAGTGGTACCCGCTCAGCGCGTTGATCGCCTCAAACGCCGCCTTGCGGACATCTTCAAGCCCGAGGAATGTGGAACTCAAGAATACCCGATGCATCCCACACCTGTCCGTGTTTTCTCCAGCGCAAAGCTCTTCGCCTATCGCAAATACTTCTCAAAAAACTCCAGCGTCCGCCCCCACGCCAACTTCGCAGCCGCCTCGTCATACCGAGGCGTCGTGTCGTTATGAAATCCATGGTTCGCGTTCTCGTACATGTGCGCCACATACGTCACCTTGTTCGCCTTCAGCGCCTCTTCGTAGCCCGCCCACCCATTGTTGATCCGCGTGTCCAACGACGCATAGTGCAGCAGGATCGGCGCCTTGATCTTCCCTGCATCCGCCGCCGGAGGCTGCGACCCGTAAAACGGCGCCGCGCACGCCAGATCCGCCCCCATCCGTACCGCCAGCGCATTCGAGATCCCGCCCCCAAAACAGAATCCCACTACCCCAACCTTCCCCGTCGCATCCGCCCGCTTCTTCAGCCAGTACGCCGAGGCCACG
>JAEUQG010000093.1 GCA_016789755.1 Bryobacterales bacterium | reverse complement strand
GCTGCAAGGCAAGTGGGACCGGACGTTTTCCGAGCACAGCTATGGTTCTGTGCGGTCGGCGCATCAGGCGGTGGAAGCGGCGCAGAGGTACATCGCCGAGGGACACCGCTGGGTGGTGGATCTGGATCCGGAGAAGTTCTTCGACCGGGTGAACCACGACAGATTAATGGCGAAGATCGCCGAGAGGATCAGCGACAAGAGGTTGTTGAAGCTGATCCGGGCGTTTCTGACGGCTGGGGTGATGGAAGGCGGGCTGGTGAGTCCGGTGGATGAGGGGACGCCGCAAGGTGGCCCATTGTCACCAATGCTGTCGAGCATCGTACTCAATGAGTTCGCCCGGGAGTTGGAGCGGCGTGGACTGCGGTTTGCGCGGTATGCGGATGATAGTAATATCTACGTCCGGAGCCGACGAGCCGGAGAACGGGTGATGGAGAGCTTAAGGCGATTCCTCACCGAAAAGCTCAAACTGAAGGTGAACGAGCAGAAGAGCGCGGTGTCGCGACCATGGGAACGGAAGTTTCTGGGATTCAGCTTTACTGCGGACCGGGAGCCGAAACGAACGAATTGCATCGAAAGCGGTGGAACGGTCTAAGGAGCGGATTCGGGAACTGACGCGCCGAACTCGGGGTGAGCATCGAACGGATGGCAGCGCAAGTGACGCGATACCTGCGTGGCTGGTTAGGCTATTTCGGGAGATGCGAAACGCCTTCGGTGTTGGAGGATCTGGATTCGTGGCTCAGGCGCAGACTCCGGTCTGTGATCTGGAAGCAGTGGAAGCTTGGAGCGGTGCGATTTGCGCAGTTATCGCAACGAGGAGTGAGCAAGGACCTTGCCGCGCAAACGGCTGGCAGCGCTCACGGACCGTGGCGGTTGGCGAAAAGCCTGGCACTCGGCTTCGCGCTGCCCAACGTTTACTTCGACTCTCGGCATTCCGAGATTGATTGTACGCTGGTAGCTTAACCCGCCGAACCGCCGGATGCGGACCCGCATGTCCGGTGGTGTGACAGGAAAGCTGGCGACAGCCTACCTGTGTCTATTGCCCGCGGCAATTGATTTCGCAACGGAATCCTCATTTTCCTGTAACGGCCCATGCGTACGCTCCAAAGTGGAGCATCTCTCGAAGGCCATGACGCCCACCACCGCACTTCCCCCCGCCGCCGGCGCGCCTGCCTGTGAATGGCTGCAGCGGCTGATCGTTTCTTTCCACGACGGACGCCGGGCTCTACCCCTGCGCGCCAACCGACTGATAGAGCAGTTGCATGCCGAAGCGGAGATTGTCGCCGGCGCCTCGCGCGTCCTGCTCTCGCTGATGGAAGCCGGCAACTGCCGCCAGGCGCTCTCCGATCTGGAGCAGTGCCTGGAGGCTGTGCGCACCATGGATATGGAACTGACGGCCACCCTTTGCCGGACGCTGATCACACCCATCGATGCGGAAGATCTCAAAGTACTATCGGCGCATAGCGTCCGGTTTGTGCGGCAGCAGACCAGGATCGGGCGAATGATTGCCGCGGAAGGCGATGGAGGGCTGGGCTCGATGCAACAGGTGGTGTCTGAGTGGGCCGGGTGCTTCGCCCGCGCTATCCAGTTCCTGCCCAGCAAGGATTCGCGCCGTGAGGCCGAGAACATGCGGGCGGCCGCGAGTCCCGCACATTATCTGCTGAGCGACGAACGCTGCCGGCTGCTGTCCGTGAGCACCTCCCCGTG
Source organism: Bryobacterales bacterium (assembly GCA_016789755.1). Taxonomy (GTDB): domain Bacteria; phylum Acidobacteriota; class Terriglobia; order Bryobacterales; family Bryobacteraceae; genus CADEFT01. The sequence continues at coordinate 9,256 of JAEUQG010000093.1, read as the reverse complement.
CGAATTGATGCGGGAACTGGCCCGCATCGATGTGTTCGAGGAGGTAGTAGAGCAGATGAAGCTGGCCGATCAGGACCTGGCGGGCATGATCCTCAAGTGGCAATAGAGGCGCGTCAGGCCACCGCGCGCGGTTCGTCATGCCGGCTGTGCGGCGCCAAACCCAGCTTCTCCTCGGTAAACCGCAGGCGTTCGCCTAAGTCGGAAAGCCGTTCGGTCTGGAGAATGGCCCCGTTGGCGGCATCCACCTCCAGCTTCTTCAGGCGCATCTCACCTACCGAAGCCTGATGGTGGAACGCTTTCAACATCGCGGCTTCCATCCCGTGTACCAACTCCTGCAAGCGGAACTCCGTGGCGCTCAGTTCCTCCCGTAGCCGCGGCTCGGTGACCGCCAATTCCTCGCGCGTGAAACTCTCCATTGCCTCGCGCAGCCGCGCTACCGATGCGGTCAGCTCTTCGCGCAGCCGCCCTTCGAGAGCGAGCAACTCGGATTTGACGCGATGCTCCCCGGCAGCCAGTTCCTCACGCAGGTTCAGCTCGCACTTGGCCACATTCTCGGCCAGCACAGGATCTACAATCGTGCGCGGAGGAGGGGGCGGGGCCACCACCACTGGAGCAGGGGCAGGCGCCGGAGCAGCCTCCTGTGCCGGGCTGGCCGCTGCAACGGGCACCGGAGCCGGCGGCGGCAACTGGGCGATCACCTCGCGCACCCGTTGCTCCACCACTACGCCGACACAGGTTTCCACCATCTGGCGGACTCTGTTCTCCAGAAGCTCCCCAATGCGATTTTCGACGATCGTGGTGACACGGTTCTCCGAAGCCACCATCTCTTCCGACAGGATGTTGCGAAAAACCTCCGCTGTCATGTCTACACTTCCCCTTCTTCCGCGGGCTGGGCGGAAAACGCCTTACAGCTTCAGCATGCCGTGAATCGGAAGTACGGGATATCGGGGAAACGCTTGGGATGAGAGCTAAGGAATTTCTGTCAGATGCAGGACCAACCGTCGTAGCCGAAAGGGGGATGCTCGATCCCTTCCGCCCCAGCCCGGTACAATAGCAGTTTGTATAAAGGGCTATCGATCACAGTAGTGATCCCTTGCCTCAACGAAGAGCAGGGGATCGAACAGGTCTTGCGGCGCATGCCCGCTTTCGTCGACCAAGTCATCGTCGTGGACAATGCCTCCACCGATCGGACGGCGGAGGTGGCCGCCTCGCTCGGGGCGTTTGTCATTCGCGAAGACGTCCGCGGCTACGGCAGCAGTTACAAGCGCGGCTTCCGCGAAGCCACAGGCGACGTCATCGTCACCCTGGACGGGGACCACAGCTATCCGCCCGACGCCATATCCTACCTGATCGAAGCCTTCCTCCACCTGGAAGTGGATTTCCTCAACGCCTCGCGGTTTCCCGTCCGCGACCGGCGCGCCATGAGCTTCAAACACAAGTTCGGCAACTTCGTGCTGAGCGTCGCCATGTCCCTGCTCTACTTCCGCTGGGTGCGCGATTCGCAATCGGGGATGTGGGTCTTCCGCCGCTCCATTCTCGAAGCGATGAATCTCGAATCCGACAGCATGGCTTTCAGCGAAGAGATAAAGATTGAGGCCTTGCGAGCCGGGGTCCGCTTCCAGGAAATCTCCATCCAGTATTCGTCGCGGCTTGGCGAAATCAAGCTGAACCCCTGGCGCGACGGCTTCTACAACCTCTTTTTCCTGGTCAAGAAACGGTTCAGCCCGCGAAAGCGCCGCACCTGACCGATGCGTGTCACCGCTGTTATCCCGAACTGGAACCGGCGCGACCTGCTCGCCGGCGTGCTGCGGGATTGGCGAGCCCAGACCTTCTCCGGAGCCGAAACAATCGTCGTCGATAATGGTTCGGCCGACGGCTCTGCGGAGATGGCGCGCGCGATGGGCGTCGAGACCATCGCCCTGCCGGAAAACAAGGGATTCGCGCATGCCGTCAACCGCGGCATCGAGGCTGCCCAAGGGGATTGGGTGGCCGTGCTCAACAACGATGTCCGCCTGCCCGCCGATTGGCTGGCCCGGCTGCTCGACGCAGCGGAGCGCAACGGCGCCTGGTTCGCCGCCGGAAAGCTGTTGCGCGCCTCCGAACCGGACATCATCGACGGCGCCTTTGATTTGCTGAGCCTTTCCGCCTGCGCTTGGCGCGCCGGAAACGGCAAACCCGACAGCGCACTCTGGAGTCAGCAACGGGCCGTATCCTTCGTGCCTTTTACCGCCGCGCTGTTCCGCCGTGAATTGTTCGACCGCATCGGCCTGCTGGACGAAGCCTTCGAGTCGTACCTGGAAGACGTCGACTTCGGTCTGCGGTGCGCCCTCGCCCGATATCAGGGCGTCTATGCCGGCAACGTGGCGGCCACCCACCTAGCCAGCGCCACGCTCGGCCGCTGGAACCCGGAAACCGTGCGCCGCATCTCGCGCAATCAACTGCTGCTGGTCGCCAAACACTACCCGCCCGGCTGGATCCGCCGCTTCGGCTGGAGCATTCTCATCGGGCAGGCGCTGTGGGGTCTGGTAGCCGCCCGGCACGGCGCCGGGCTCGCCTATCTGCGCGGCAAACGCGAAGGCGTGCGCCTGCTTCGCGCCGGCCAACGCCAACCCGAGCCCGGCATTGAGGAGGTGCTGCGCGCCTCGCAAACGGAACTCGAAGCCCTCCAGCGGCAGGCGGGGTACGATTGGTTCTGGCGGCTGTATTTCATGCTCACATGACGGATATCTCGGTTGTCATCGTCACCTATCAATCGGCCGGCGTCATCCGCCGTTGCATCGAGTCCTGTCTGGGTCAGGCGCGCCAGGTGATCGTTGTGGACAACGCCTCGTCAGACGGCACAGCCGGAATCGTCGAATCCTACCCGCGGGTGGAGTTGATTGCGAGCACGGAAAACCTCGGGTTCTCGGGCGGTGTGAACCGCGGCGCCGCGGCCGCCCAAAGCGACGTGATCCTTCTTCTCAATCCCGATGCTTCACTTGTCTCCGGCTTGGAAATCCTACGCCAGTCGGCACTCCGTTATGGCGCGGCCGGCGGGCGCCTGCTCGATTCCAACGGTGACCTGCAACGCGGGTTCAGTATACGCCGGTTTCCCACCGCCTTGTCGCTTTGCTGCGAGATTCTGGGCTGCAACCGGCTGTTTCCCGGCAACCCGGTCAACCGCCGTTACCGCTGCCTCGATCTCGATGAGAACCAGCCTGCAATGGTCGAGCAGCCCGCCGGGGCGCTGCTCGCCTTCCGGCGCTCGATTTGGGAGCAATTAGGCGGATTTGACGAGCGTTTTCACCCCGCTTGGTTTGAGGATGTGGATTTCTGCAAACGATTGCTGGATAACGGGTTCGGTATTCGCTTTGAGCCCGCCGCAGCGGCCCGCCACGAGGGCGGACATGCGGCCCGCCAGCTCCACTGGTCCACACGCGAACGCTACTGGTATGGTAGCCTACTGAAGTATGCTGGCAAGCATCTTTCCAGAACAGGCTTGGCGGTTGTGTGCCTTGCGGTTATGGCGGGTGCGGTGCCGCGCTTCGTAATAGGGATGATCCGCTTGCGGTCCATGGAAGTTCTCGCCGTTTATGCTACCGTATTTCGTTTAGCTGGACGTTACTTGCTCCATGGAGATGGTGGCGGCCAGAGTCCTCCCAGAAAAAATACCCAGGCCTCGATACATGGCTCATAACGATTCAGTTTCCGTAACGCTCGTAACCTACAACAGTGGCCGCTTCATCAAACGATGCCTTGAATCCGTCCTCGCGCAACGCTACGGCAACAAGGAAATCATCATCATCGACAACGCCTCCACGGACGGAACCGTGGACATCCTGGAGCAGTTCGAGGATCGTTGCCGCATCGTCTACAACGATGAAAACATCGGCTTCGCCGCGGCCCAGAATCAGGCCATCCGGCTGTCGTCCAGCGACTGGGTGCTGACGCTCAATCCGGACGTGCTGCTGCTTCCCAACTTCATCGAATCGATGGTCGAGACGGGGCAGGTGGACGCCAAGGTAGGAACGGTGTGCGGGAAATTGCTGGCCATCTCCGCGACCTTTGATTTGCCGGACACGCCGATGCTCGATTCGACGGGCATGTACTTCACTCCCATGCTGCGCCACCTGGACCGCGGCAGCCAGGAAGTGGACAACGGCCACTATCTCAAGCATGAGTATGTATTCGGGGCCACAGCAGCCGCAGCGCTTTACCGCCGCGAGATGATCGACGACATCGCCATCTTCGGCGAGTTCTTCGACTCCGATTTCTTCACCTATCGCGAGGACGCCGATGTCGCCTGGCGGGCGCAACTGCTCGGCTGGAGTTGCATCTACACCCCGGCGGCGCACGGCTATCACGTGCGGGCCGTACTGCCGGGAAACCGCCGCGCCCTGCCCGCCGCTATCAACATGCACTCGGTCAAGAACCGCTTCCTGATGCGAGTGAAGAACATCACGCCCGATCTCTACCGGAAGAACTTTTTCCCCATCCTGTGGCGCGATCTGATGGTGGTAAGCTGCTGCCTGCTGTATGAGCACAGCTCGCTCAAGGCGTTTCCTTATCTAATCAAGAACTGGCCCCGCCTGATGGCCAAGCGCAAAGAAATCATGCTGCGCAAACGCGTCTCGGACGACTACATTGCCGGTTGGTTCCGCAATGAGCCTGTCAGCCTGCCTGCGCCGAAGATGCGGCCGCGCCTCGCCGCCAAGTCGAAGGTGGCGCGAGGCTGAGCACCCGTTGCCCCTGCGCATCGCGATTCTCGGCACCAGAGGGATTCCAGCCCGCTACGGAGGCTTTGAAACGTTCGCCGAGGAGCTGTCCAAGCGCCTTGTGGCGCGCGGCCACCAGGTAACGGTCTATTGCCGCGCACGGCATGAAGCGGCCGAGTTTCTCGGCGTCCGCCTGGTCTATCTGCCCACCCTGCGCCACAAGTACTTCGACACGCTGGCCCACACCGCTGTCTCCACCTTCCACCTGCTGGCTCATCCTGTCGACGTGGTCCTCTACTGCAACGCCGCCAATGCCATCTATACGTGGATGCCCCGCTTGTGCGGCATGCCGGTCGCCCTCAATGTCGACGGCCTGGAGCGCAAGCGCAAGAAGTGGAACAAGCTGGCACAGGCGTGGTACCTGCTCTCCGAGCGCCTTTCCACCTGGTTCCCCACGCGCGCCGTCAGCGACGCCGAGCAGATTGCCCACTATTACCGCCGGCAGTACGGCGCCGAAACCACGTTCATTCCCTATGGCGCTCCGCTCGGCAAAGTGGAAACCGCGCGGTCGCTGGCGGCACTCGGGCTCGAAGCGGGGCGCTATTTCCTGTACGTCACGCGCTTTGAGCCGGAGAACCATCCGCTGCTGGTGCGCGAAGCCTTCGAGGCGGTCGAGACCGATGTGAAGCTCGCACTGGTGGGCGACGCCCCCTACGCCGCCGAATACATCCGCAAGGTGCGCGACACTTCCAATCCTCGCGTGGTCCTGCCGGGGGCCATCTATGGCGACGGCTACCGCGAACTCCAGTCGCATTGCCTCGCCTACGTCCATGCCACCGAAGTCGGCGGCACACACCCGGCGCTGATTGAAGCCATGGGACGGGGCTGCGTCGTGCTCTATCTCAACACCCCCGAAAATCACGAAGTGGCCGGCGGCGTGGCCATTCCCTTTGAACCGCACCAGTTGACGGATAAGATGAAGCAGGTGCTCGCCATGACCGAACAGCAGCGCCTGGAATGGGGAAGAAAAGCCATGGAGCGCGTGGCGGAACGCTATAGCTGGGACTCGGTAACCACCGCCTATGAGCGGCTCTTCCTGGAGCTCACACGCCGATGATGCGCTGCTGGGTCGAAATCTCCCGCGAACGGCTGGCCGCTAATTTTCACGCCATTCGCCGCGCCGTCGGGGATAGCGTCGCCGTGATGCCAGTGGTTAAAGCCGACGCCTACCGCCATGGCGCCGCCGAGGTGGCGCAAGTGCTGACCGCCGAAGGCGCTCAATGGCTGGCGGTTTCTTCGGTCGATGAAGGCATCCATCTGCGCCGTCATGGCATCGCCGCCCGCGTGCTGATCATGGGAGGTGTGCTCCCCTGGGAACGCCAGCAGTTGCGGGAATACGACTTGACCCCCGCCATCCATGACCTGGCGGACATCGGCCGGCTGGGCGATATCGCCTATCACCTGAAAGTGGATACCGGGATGGGCCGGTTGGGCGTCCATGCCGCTTCCACGGACATCGTCCAGGCAGTTTCCAGCCATCCGTCCCGTCTCGAAGGTCTGATGACGCACTTCGCCTCCTCCGCCGATTTCTCGTCTCCCCAGACCGACCTCCAGGTGGAAGCCTTCGAGGCCGTGCGCACGGCCCTCGCCGCCGCCGGCCATGTCCCGCGCTACGTACACATGGCGAGCACCAATCCAGTGATGCTGCCGCGCCGCCAGACGTGGCAGAACATGGTGCGCCCGGGCATCGCTCTCTACGGGTATTGGACGCCGGGAAAAGAGGCGCCCCGTCCGCTCTTGGAAGTGAGGCCGGTGCTGTCCTGGAAGGCCTCCATCGTGCTGGTGAAAGAAGTGAAGCGCGGTTCACCGCTAGGCTACGGAGCCATGTATTGGGCGCAACGCGACATGCGTATCGCCGTGCTCGGCATCGGCTATGCCGACGGATTGCCCCACAAGCTATCGAACCGGGGACGCATCCTCGCCGGCGGCAAGGCCGCTCCCATCCTGGGCGCCGTATCCATGGACTTGACGGTGATCGATGTCACCCACGCCCCTCATTTGCAAACAGGCGACACGGTGACAGTGATCGGGACAGATGGCGAAGCGCAGCAGGACGCCCGCCACGTGGCTCGCGCCGCGGGCACCATCACCTACGCCGTGCTCTGCGGCATTAGCAGCCGCGTGAAGCGTGTCTACCTGTAAAGGCCTGGCTTCAGCGCGTACGCCGCCGCAGCGCCGTCAGCGCACCCAGTCCGGCCAAGGAAAGGAACCACGTCCCAGGCTCGGGAATCGCCAGGATGCTGTCCAGCCACTGTTCGTGGAATCTCGTCGAGACGAAACCGTTAATCTCACCGAAAGTGGAATTGAGCGCGCCATCGATGTCACCCACGGTGAGTCTGGCCCCGAAGGAAGACACGGCGACGATCTTGCCATTGAGGAAGACTGGGCCACCCGAATCTCCGGGAGCGGTGGAAGCTTCCAGATTGCCCAGCCCAACATGACACACCGCGCCAATCAGGCAGGACGTGTCATTTGCCGAGAGCCCATTGTCAAAGTCGGAAATCAGCACCGCCGGACTCAGAAACGCATCGAAGTTGTTGAAACCCCGCCTCCGCTGGCCGCTGGGAAGAGTATTCCCCGTAGCCCCGGCCCCACGGCCTCCGAAACCAACGACCGTAAACGGAGCGGTGGTTATCGTGTCGCCCGCCCCGAAAGTGTCGTAGATATTCACCCCGGTTCCGAACGAGCCGGGCAGCCGCACAACAGCGATGTCGTAATCGTTGATCGTCGTCCCTGTATATTGATCCGGAATGTGTACCTGCGATCCCAGCACCGTTTGCGTTAATGTGCTCGTTGTGCCGTTGGGGAAGGCAAAAACCGAAACGCTGGTGGTGATGTTGTTGCCGGTGTTGTCGGCGAAGCAATGCGCTGCCGCTAGCACCGCGGTGGACCCGATCATTGCCCCTGAACAGAGGAACGTACCCGTGGTTTTGGTGATTGTCAGGGCCACAGTCCCGTCCAGCCCGATTCCACGCGGGAACCGGAACGGCCCAGCCGCATCGTTAATGTCTCCCGGTGTACCCAGTGCAGGCGCCGCAACGATATGACTCTCCGCGCTCAGGACGGACAGTGGGACGATATTGTCGAAGGTGAGGATGCCAGCCGATAATAGCGAACTGCTTCCAGTCAGCAAGAGCACAGCAGTCAAAGAACGCACGAGGACCTCCTGGTTCCGAATCGTTGAAAACAGGTGCCAGTTGACACGTGTAACCCCAAGTTCGTTTCAAAAAGTGTACGAGAAACCGATAGCACTGCTCAATGGGACTTTTGGGATAAATCAGTACCAGGATCGCATTACAAGCAGTTACGGTACTGCTTAGAACATCCCCGATTTCCGGTCCACAGTCGAATGAACAACCCGGCTATGTTACACTGGGAGTTCTCCACCAGAGGGGCCCGTAGCTCAGTTGGTTAGAGCGCTACCTTGACACGGTAGAGGTCTGCAGTTCGAGTCTGCACGGGCCCACCAATCTCGCCTTAGCGGGCTCCCTGGACTGAATCTCAAACGGCTCTACGCCATTAATGGGGGCCACCGCCCCAGGACTGAATTTCAACCCTTCTAACTAGCCAAGGGCTCCGCCCTTGATATCCCGCAACCCCGGAATGATCCTATGCTTCCAAAGAAGCGTTCATGGCGTTATTCTCCTGGCATCTGACCACACAGGAGGTACACCATGAACGCTTTTTTCGAGCACCACAAGAATAGCATCCGCCTCCACTACCGATGCTTCGACCGATTGTTACTGAACGGGTTGATCCAACCCTTCCAACAACCCGAGCGAGTAATCGGATTCTTCAATACCTATCGCGACGGCAAGCGGGTCACGCGCAATGAGCTCGGTGACATCGCCGAGCAGCATAAGAACTGGGTCACCAACCGTTCGCAAAAGTGGGACGTTCCTGTCCTGGAACCGCCCGATGGACGACGGGATGATTTCATCGACCCGTACTTCAAGAACGCCAAGCCTAACCAAATCGTAGCCATTCTCAGAGCCCGTGAGCCAGGGCGGATCCTCATTGCCAACGGCAACAAGAAGGACGACCGCTGGCACCTGCAGATGACTCAGCGCTGGATCATCCAGTACAACTTCTACCTCAATGATGCCCGCTGGGGACGCATGTTCGTCCGTCTGTGTCCGTACTTTCCCTTTACTGCGCGAGTGTGTCTGAATCAACACCACTGGCTGGCGATCAGGATGCGTGAGGAGAAGATCGACTTCCAGCAATGCACCAATGCCTTCCTCCGGTGTGGCAGCCCGAAACGCCTCCAAGAACTGGCCGACTCACTCACCGCCAAGGATCTGCTGACCTGCAGTCAAAAGTGGTTGGCTTATTTCACACCCTTTTTCTCCGAAGCCGAGCGTAAAAACCACGGCTGTCAGCACCGCCTGTTCTTCTCTCAAGTTGAGTACTGCGACAATTTGGTGTTCCACAAACGAGCCGCGCTCGACGCCATGGGTGAGCGGCTATTAGATGCCAATCGCACCATCGGCCAACCCAAC
>JAEUQG010000052.1 GCA_016789755.1 Bryobacterales bacterium | reverse complement strand
TGTATTTGGCGGAAACGGCCTTTCGGGAAGGGAAACTGGAGGAAGCGGAGCGGTTGTGGGGGGAGCAGGCGCAGACGGCGCGGGAGGCGAGCGCCGCGGAGGAGGAATGGCGCGCTTTGTTCGGTCTCGGCCAGGTGGCGGAGGCGCGCGGAGCGGATTCGGCGCAGTGGTTCGCCAGGAGCATTGCGAGGATTGAAAGCCTGCGGCAGGCGACAGGCCGGGGCATGGCGCGGTCTGAGTTTCTGGCGGTCAAGCGCGATGTGTACGACGCGCGGATCCGGCAACTGCTGCGGCAGGGCAAGGTGTCCGACGAACTGCTGGACACGATGGAACGCTCACGGGCCAGGGCATTGGCGGACAGGGAGTTTCAAGTGACCGTCGGCGCGGTGCAACAGCGGCTGCGCGACGGCGAAACGCTGGTTCTGTTCTGGATCGGGGAAACGGAGAAGGCGGGAGTGTGGCTGACTCGAACGGCAGCGGGGTTTGCGGATGTGAAGGCGGGATGGTGGCAAGGCGTGCCGGTTGGCCGGCGCGTGATCGTCGTTCCGGACGGGGGCATCGAGATGCAGCCGGTCGAACGGGGTGTGGATGCCGAGATTGTGTTCCTTCCGGCGGTGCGAATGCTAGGAGTTGGCGAGCCGGGCGGCGGCGGGGAAGGGGTTCTGATCGCGGGCCCCGGGCTGGTGCATGCGCGGGATGAAATACGGGAGATCGAGGCATTGTTTCCGGCAGCCTGGAGCAAGGCAGCCACGGTGCGGACGGCCTTGCAGCGGATGGGGCAGGCATCGGTGATCCACATCGCGGCTCACGCCATGCCCGATTATGAGCGTGAAGAACGCTCGCGCATTCTGCTGGAGGATGGACCGTTGCTGCTGCGCGACGTGGGGAAGACGAAACTGCGCAGCAGCCTGGTGACGCTGTCGGCCTGCCAGACTGGGGCCGGCAGGCGTGTGCGCGGGGAAGGCATACAGAGTCTGGCGCAGGCGTTTCTGGCGGCCGGGGCGCAATCGGTGGTGGCTTCGCGGCAGGCGGTGGACGATTCTGCCGCGCGGGCATTTATGGCGCAGTTTTACGCCGCCTTGGCGCGCGGGGAAACGAAAGCCGGCGCGTTGCGTACGGCGAAACGGCGGCTGCGGGAATCGGGGGGCGGGTTGGCGAAGCCGGAGCACTGGGAGCCATGGATCCTGTTCGGCGATGGACGCAGCGCGGTCGCCCCGGCGAGGAGTTGGATGTGGGTTCCGTGGATAGCGGCATTGGCGGCAGCCGCGGGCGCGCTGGTGGCTAAAAGGGTCCGGCCTGTAAGATAAGCGCGGGGCGGGCGGCGGCGGGTGAGGTGGGCGAGTCGCGCTCCAGCCCCAGCAAGGCGATGCCCGCCGGGGCGGAGACGAACACGTTCGCAAGTTGCGATTGCGTGGCGCGCGGGAAAATGTTCGCCAGATCCAGCGTCAGCCGCGATAGAGGCGGCACGGTCACTTTGTGGGGCGATGAGGCAAACGAAAGAGGTGCGGTCACGGTAACTTCCACGGCCGTGGTGTGCGGGTTCTGGAGGGCCACCGCGCGGGCTTCGCCGCGGAGGGAATACAACAGCATGGCCAGCCGGGGCGCGTGCGGCGCAAACAGCGGCACCACGTTTCCGTACACCGATTGCGACGGCACGACTTGCGGGCGCAGGTAGGAATAATAGGTCAACTGGGTGTTCTTCTGGATGCGAACGCGGATCTCCGATCCATCGAGACGAAAGCCGTTGCGGATGGGAGCGAACTCCATGCGATCGGAGGATAAGAAGAACTGGTTCACGTCCTGTCCTTCGACCCGGAGGCGGGAGTCAGGCGTAAACCCTCGTCCGAGGACGGCGACCCGCTGGCCTGGAGCAATCCATCCACCGCCGGGAACGATGTTGTCGATGGAAGCCGTGCCGCCGACGGTGATTTTGCCCGGCTTGCAGGCGACCGGCGCCGGCTGCCCGAAAGCGTTGATGAAAGTGGTATTGGCCAAATCGAGGGCGATGGTGGTGGAGGCTCCTACGGGAGCGCCCGGGCGTATGGCCACAGCGACGGTGAGGAACGGGTACTCATAGCCGGCGCCCATGGAGGCGAGCGGCGATGAGAGGCGGAAGGATAGCCTGCCGTTCTCATAGGTGGCTGTTCCGATGGCGTCGCCGGCGGGCGAATGGACGGAGATGCCAAGGACCGAGTCCACCAGGAAGGAATCGAACTCGAAGCGGCTCGACCCGGTAATAATGGGCTCCGGATCGGTGAGAGTGAGTTTGACCTGCGCCACGCCGCCAGGGGGTGCGGTTTCCTGCGAGATGCGCACTTCGTATCCGGCGAAGGTTTGCTGGGCGAACAGGCTGCCGCCGACGAGGGCAAGCAGAAACAATTTCATCATGTCAAACAACTCCAGGTATCGATCATCGCACAGCTTGCGGGAGTACCCGCAAGGGAATATCCGGTGAAACCGCGATTTCCTTTCCGGCAGAATCGTAGGCGGTTACCCGGACCTGCACGGTTCGTAGAGGCAGAAATACATCCTGGGGAGGAGTGGGGAGGCAAGAGGGCTGAGCCGACGCCTCGCAGCGATACAACTCAGCTCCATCGACGGCAAGAATGCGAAGGGTGTAGGAGGCAGCTCCGGAAACGGCCTGCCAGGTGAACTGGCGGGGCGGTGCGGGCAGGTCGCCAACGGGGGCGACGCCTTCGACTGACAACGTGGCGCGCATGACGCCGCCGGTTTCCTGCGTTACCGGGGGGAGCGATCCCGAGCGGTACTGGAGCCCGATGGCGACGGCGGCGAAGGCGACCGCGGCGAAGGCCCAGACGCGGAAGGTTGAAGGGGCGAAGATCTGTTTCCACCAGGGCGCCGGGGCAGCGTGCGGGGCACGGGTCGGCAGCTTTCCTTGGATATAGGCGAGATCGGCCGCTTCGGCGGGTTGCGGTTCGGCGGCGAGGAAGCTGGCGAGCATGGCCGCCTCGGCTTCGCAGGCGGGGCAGGAGGCGCGGTGTTGATCGAGGGCTCGACGCTGGGGGGCGCCGGCGGGCAGATCGGGATAGGCGGCCCAATCGTCGACGGAAGGGCAATCGGGGCGGCGCGAAGCCGCTTGTCTCCACAGCTCAGCGCTCATTTTTCACCTTCCAGCGGCGCACAGCTTCGGAGAGCTTTCGCTTGGCGCTGACGATGTAGGCCTTGGCTCCGCTGGCGTTGCTCAATTGGAGCAGGTGGGTGACCGAGTCGAGGGAAACCTCCTCGACGTAGTGCAGGTGGAACACCTGTTTCTCGACCGGATCGAGAAGTTGCTCGATCCAAAGCCGGGCCTGATCGACGCGAGCCGTGCGGTCCAAGGATTCGCCATAGTCCGGCAATGGCGCTTCGAGATACGGCGCATCGATTTCGGGCAGTGGCTGCTCCTTGCGGTTGGGGGCGGAGCGGATTTCGTTGATGCAATGGTTGCGGCAGACGGTATAGAGCCAGGTGGTGAATTTCGAGTTGCCCTGGAACGAAGACAGGTTCTGGCGCAATTTGAGGAAGATTTCCTGGGTGAGGTCGGCGGCCCGGTCCCGGTCTCCGGTGTAGCGAAGGCACCAGAGAGCCACTTTCTGTTGATGACGGAGGAAGAGCTGCTCCCAGCATGCGTTGGCCTGTGCCGGGTCGCGTTGCGCGCTGGCGATCAGTTCTTCGTCGGTCAGTTGCGGCATCCTTGGGGATTGAGGTTGTTCCGCGCATAAGGTTTCTACCCCATGTGACTAGCGGCAGAGTACGCTGGAACACTTTTCTTTCAGAGACATCGCCCGGAGCGTCAGCTCCGGTTTCCGAGCCCTTAAGAGAGATTGTCTCATAGGTGTCTAGCGGCCAGTGCTTCCGAAGCCGCCTTGGCCGCGGGTGGAATCCTGGAGATCGGTCTCTTCCCATTCGACGCTTTCATAGCGCGTGACGATGAGTTGAGCGATGCGGTCACCGGCGTGGACGGGGAAGGGATGGGCGCCGAGGTTGTGGAGGATGACACCTAGTTCGCCGCGGTAGCCGGGGTCGATGGTGCCGGGGGCATTGGGCATGGTGATGGAGTGCTTCAGGGCGAGTCCGCTTCTGGGGCGCACTTGTGCTTCGTAGCCCGGAGGAATTTCGAGCGCCAGACCGGTGGGGACCAGCACGGTCGCGCCGGGGGCGATGGTGAGGTCGGCACAGGAGCGCAGGTCCATACCGGCATCCTCCTCCGGCCCGTGGGCATAGGAAGGGAGGACGGCTTCGGGGCGAAGTTTCTTGATCCTGATCTTCATTCGATTCTGCTATCTTATCGGTTTGCCAAACGAACCAAAACGAGTGGTGATGTTGTCGCCGATGCCTCCCGAGAAATCGGCATACGCGCTGGCCCGCTACAGCCGGTCGGCGGATTCGATTGTGAAGTCCGTCGAATGGGTGCGGACGCACGATTCGCGGAAATTTCTGGAGAGCTTCTATTTTCAGTACGGGCACGCTTCGATTGCAGACCTGGGGCACCTGGCGGTTTGTTTCGAAGGTGTTTCCGAACTGGCGGCGACCGAACTCGAAGACGAGCAGTTGTGGGACGGGCAGGCGAAATCGACGCGCTACCAGGATTTTTCCAAGTTCGGCTTTATTGTGCCGCCGGAGTTCGATGCGGCGCAGGCGGATTTGTACCAGGGCACGGGGCGCCGGCTGATGGAGAGCTATCAGGGCGTGCACAAGGCTGTGTTCGCGCTGCTGACGGAAGAATTGCCGAAGCCGGCGGAAATGAAGCAGGACGCCTATGAGCGCAACCTGGCAGCCCGGGCGTTCGATGTGGCGCGCTATCTGCTTTTCTTCGGCATCCCGACGAACGTGGGGCAGGTGGTGAGCATCCGGTCGCTGGAGCGGCAGATTCGCCGGCTGAAGGCGAGCGAGTATGGGGAGATCCGCGGATTGGCGGATGAAACAGCGGCGGCGTGCGCCGAAGAGCCGGCCTGCGTTTGGGATACGCAGGCGGCGCAGGAGGCGATTGCGCCGACGCTGGCGAAATACGTCGATGCCGATACGCACCGGGTGGAATCGGGGGCGGCGCTGCGGGAATGGGCGCGCCAGAACCTGCCGGCGGCTTCCGGCGTGGACGTGCCGCGAGTGGATCTGGTATTTCCGCGCGACAACGTGACGGAGATCGCCGCTACGCTACTCTATCCGGTCACGGACCGGCCCTATCGCGAATTGCAGGAAATGGTGGCGGCCTGGAGCGTGGCGCGGCGGATGGAGGTGATTGAAACGGCCTTGGCGTCCCGGACGCGGCGCGATGAATTGATGCGCGAGTTCCGCTCCGCGCCTTACGTTTTTGACATCGTGATGGATGTGGGAGCGTACCGGGATCTGCACCGCCATCGCCGCTGCCAGCAGTTCCGGCAGGCTTATTCAGGCCGGCTGGGCTACGATACGCCGGACGCCGTAGGGCGCGCGGGGGTGACGGAGTTGTATCGGGGAGCGATGGACGCGGCGCTGGCCACGATGCGTCAATTGCCCGAACCAGGGGCGCATTACCTGCTGCCGTTCGGGGCGCTGTCGCGGTTCCTTTTTAAGATGGATTTCGCCGAAGTGGAGTACATTTCCCGGCTGCGGAGCGGCGTGAAGGGGCACTTTTCCTACCGGCGCGTGGCGTGGGAGATGAAGCAACGCATGGATGAATGGGAGCCGGAGTTGGGGCGGCTGATCAAGGCGACGCCTCCCGAGGTAGACGATCCGCTGACGAGATAGAGGGCGCCGAGGGCGGAGCCCTTGGACAGAAGACGGGAGACGGGCCTTTAGCGGGCGTGGATGGCTAGGGCGATGTCTTCGGTGTACTGCGGTGTGGTGAATTGCTTCGTGCCTGTGGTTTGGGTGAAGGTCTCGGGTTGGCCCACGGGCCCGGTTTTGGGGTTCCACCACTGCATGGTGTAGGCGCCGGGAGGCAAGGTGAGCGTGAAGTCCGTGGTGCGGCGTTTCGTCTCCACAAGGTAGCGGGGACGATGGTCAGCCATCACTTTTCCATGGTGGAGATAGACCGCGTATTGCTTACCGGGCTCGGATAAGGTGCGAACAGGCTGGGCGGGGTCGGGCTTCATTTTGAGGAACTGGAAGCGCGATAGAAACTGGTGCAGGATGCCCAGTTGCTTGCGCAGTTCGGGGCTGCCTCCGCCGGGCTGGTCGCCGCCGACCGGGAGCGCTCCATCTTCGTGGCCGGGGGCGAAGGAATAGTCCAGGTTGTTGTAGTGCGCTCCGCCGGCGAGCAGGAAATCCCAGGCCTGGATGCGGTAGATGAAATCGAGCGTGCCGTCGAAGCCGGTTTCGTCGAGCCCGATGGCCTTGTCGAGGTGGAAGTTCTGAGTAACGGCAACTGGCGGCCGGGCATAGTGAAAATTGAACAAGCCGACGCGGGGGTCGGGGTTTTCCACCAGCTTTTGATGGTTGGCGATGTTCTGCGCGATGAGGTGGCGGACTCCCAGAGCGGATTCGGTTTCGACGATGGTTCTGGAAATCAGGGCCTGGAATTCGAGGGTGACTCCGGCGATGTAGGGTTCGTTGACCAGTTCGTAATAGATATTGTCGAACTCTCTCAGCTCAGTGACGATTTTGCGGGTAAAGGCCAGTTGGGCCTCGGTCAACTTGGAGTGCTTGAGAGTGAGCACTTCCGTGTTGGGGATGGCGGGGTCGTAGTGCGGGGACAATCTCCACATGCGGTCGTTGTAATAAGTGCAGAACAGGGTTACTTCCACGACGATGCCGCGTTGCGATGCCTGGGCAATGAAATCCTTCAAACGGGTGAAGTAGGCCGGGTTCCACTGGGTCAGATCGTACTTGCCGGAGGAGGATTTGGCGTATGGAGAGACGTAATCTTCATCTTTGGGGGCGAGGGTGTTGAAACGGATGCCGAAGTCGCCGGGGACTTCTCGATAGACGCCGGTGAAGATGCGGGTCATGTTGAGCCCGTCCTTGGCGAGGGTGTCGAGGTATTTGCGGTAGTCGAAGGCTCCGTTGAGGACAGCGCCGTAGTGTTCGGCGGAGGTGAGCAGCACGGCAGGCTTGCCCCGAAAATCGAAGTAATGCGGGTTTTCCGGGTGCAGCCGGATGGGCTCGGCGGCGTGCAGCGACAATGCCGGCAGGAGCAGGGAGAGAAGCGGTACAGGCATCCTGTACATCTTGGCACACTATCCCGCGGTTCGATGCTATCCTGACGGTACTCGACACTTTCCCGCAATTCCGGGCCGAGGTTTTTTATGAATGCTTCGCAACAGAACGGTGGGGCCACCATCGTACTGACGGCTCCGCTTACGGAGACGATCGATCATGCCGGCTATTTCATCCAGATGGCGCTGGCGTCGCTGCCGATGCGGCTGGAAGGGATCATCAACCAGAAGTACCCCACCTGGCGGGATTTGGAGCGCAACGCCGATGGTTCGGCGCGCTACATGCCGGCCGGGATCCGGGTGGTGGAAGCCACACTGCAGAAGGAATTCCCGGGGGTGGATGTGGTGGCCTGCTATCCGGCCGATGTGGGCAAATACATCGGGCCGCGCACGAAGGTGGTGGCCGTCTCGACGCACAACCCGCTGGGCGTGACCTTTGCCGCCGGCGTGTATGCTTCGATCTTCGGTTCGTCGAAAGAGCCGATCAATTCGCATTATTCGAAGCAGCTTTTTTACGACGTGAAAGCGAGTCCGCACCGGAAGGGTTTCAAGGTCATTGTCGGCGGTTCGGGCGGCTGGCAGATCACGGAGACGGACAGTTACGAGGAACTGAGCGTCGACTGCGTGGTGCAAGGGCGCAGCGAAGCGGCCGAGACGATCGAGATTTTCCAGAAGGCTCTGAACGGAGAGGAACTGCCGAAGTTCGTCGAAGTGGCGCATCCGAAGGGGCGCGACGGCATCCTCACGCCGGAGAAGCGCACCACATTCGGCGTGGTGGAGATGACCACCGGTTGCGGGCGCCGCTGCCAGTTCTGTCTGCCCGATTTGAATCCGCAACTGGATGTGCCGAAGGATCAGATGATGCGCGCCGTGAAGGCGAACGTGGAGCAGGGAAATACGCAAATCTCGCTGGCCACGGAAGACATGTTCATTTGGGGGCAGGTGGGGAAAGAGACTCCGTTCTACTTCCCGAATCGCGAGGCGCTGCTCGATCTGTACGGGAGCATCGTGAACACGCCGGGGGTAAAGCATCATGTGCTGAGCCACTCGACGATGGCGCCGGCGGTGGTGGATCCGGTGCTGATCGAAAAGTTGTCGGACCTGCTGCTTGAAAAGAGTCCGGTGAAGCTGCCGTCTAAGAGCACGCATCCGGAAAAGCGGATTCTGTCGCCGCTGATCGGACTCGAAACCGGATCGGTGCGGATGGCGAAGATGGTGATGCCGAGCAAGGGCGTGCCCTTCCCCATCGACGAATGGCCGAGCGTGGTGATCAACGGACTGACGATTCTGAACCGCAACAACTGGTTCCCGGTGATGACGCTGATTGTGGGCAATCCGGGCGAGACCGACGAGGATTCGAAAGCGACTCTGGACCTGCTGTACGAAGTGGAACGGCGGGGCTTGTTTGCGTTCTTTGTGCCGTCGATTTTCACGCCGCTGCATGACACGCGGATGGAAGCCAAGAAGGGCGTGGAAGAGAGCAAGGAGATGACGCCCCTGCAGTGGCAGGTGATGATGAAGTGCTGGAAGATGAGCCTCAACGCCGCTCTGGTGAGTTGGTGGGGGCCGACGGTGTGGCGCTTCGGATCGCTGTTTTTCTGGGCGTGGAAACTGCGCAAGACCAACGGGCCGAATTTCAAGTGGCCGTTGTTCATGTTCGCCAGCGCGCTGCCGGAATGGCTGATGGAGAAGATGGGGAAGATCTACGTCGGCAAGCCACTGAAGATCAAGTCGCGGAAGGAACTGCTCGCTACCGTCCGTCCGCAGCATTGGAAGCATCTGCGGGCCTAATGCGGCGATCTTCCGGGTGAGGCTCCGGCGGACGCGGCGGAGCCGAAGAAGGCTTTCCACGTCATCCAAGGGAGATAGGATTTCATGCGCCGATTGCTGCTGGCCTGCTGCGTTGCAGGCGTGTTGAGCGCCCAGACGCGGACTGAGTTGCTGTATCCGAAGGGGACGCCGGGCGCCGCCGGCGCCGAAGACGTCGACAAGCCTACACTGGCCTACTGGCCGGCCGATGCGGCGAAGAATTCCGGGACGGCGGTGGTGGTGTGCCCGGGAGGCGGCTACCGCAACCTGGCGATGGATCATGAAGGCAGGCAGATTGCGGAATGGCTGAACAAGCAGGGCATTTCGGCCTTCGTGCTGAAGTACCGGCTGGGGCCGCGGTATCATCATCCGGCGATGCTCAACGATGCGCAGCGGGCCATCCGGATGGTGCGCGCCGAAGCGGGTAAGTTGGGCGTCGCGCCGGACCGCATCGGGATCTGGGGATTCTCGGCGGGCGGGCACCTGGCCTCGACCGCTTCCACGCATTTTGACGACGGCAATCCGTCGGCGGCCGATGCGGTGGAGCGCGTGGGGAGCCGGCCGGACTTCGCCATCCTGGCGTATCCGGTGATTTCGTTCACCACGGACTATGTGCACAAGGGATCGCGGACGAATCTGCTGGGAGAGAATCCGGATCCGCAACTGGTGCGGCATTTGTCGAATGAGCTGCAGGTCACCTCGCGCACGCCTCCGACGTTTCTCTTCCACACCAACGAAGACACGGGCGTGCCGCCGGAGAACAGCGTGCTGTACTATCTGGCGCTGCGCAAGGCGGGAGTTCCCGCGGAGATGCACATCTACGAGCCTGGGCGGCACGGCGTGGGACTGGCGCCCACGCATCCGGTGTTGTCGAGTTGGGGCGGACGGCTGGCGGATTGGTTCAAGACGCGCGGCCTGGTGAAGTAGAATAGAGCGAACTCCCCCAAGTAAGGAACCGAAACAGGAATGGCGCATTCGACCGCACCCCTACCCGCAGAGCATCTGATCGCGATGGAAGAGGAATGGGGCGCGCATAATTATCACCCGTTGGACATTGTTGTGGAGCGCGCGGCGGGCGCATGGGTTTACGATGCCGAGGGGCGCAAGTATCTGGATTGCCTGAGCGCCTATTCGGCGCTGAATCAGGGGCACTGTCATCCGCGCATCTTATCGGCGCTGCGGGAACAGGCCGAGCGTGTGACGCTGACCTCGCGCGCCTTTCGCAACGATCAGCTTCCGCTGTTCTGCCAGGAACTGGCCGCGCTTTGCCGGATGCAGATGGTGCTGCCGATGAACACGGGCGCGGAGGCGGTGGAGACGGCGATCAAGGCGGCGCGCCGGTGGGGATACACGAAGAAAGGGATTACGGCGGAGAAGGCGGAAATCATCGTGTGCGCGAACAATTTCCACGGGCGCACGACGACCATCGTGGGATTCTCGTCGGAAGAAGGCTACCGCGACGGCTTCGGCCCCTTTACGCCCGGGTTTGTGACGGTTCCCTTTGGCGATGTGGCGGCACTGGAAGCGGCCATTACGCCCAATACGGCGGCATTTCTATTCGAGCCCATTCAGTGCGAAGCCGGTATTCTCATTCCGCCCGCGGGATATCTGCAATCCGTTGCTTCCCTCTGCCGCAAGCACAACGTGCTGATGATGGCCGATGAGATTCAGACCGGCCTGGGGCGCACGGGAGCAATGTTTGCCTGCTGGCGGGAAGACGTGCAGCCGGATGTTTTCATTCTGGGCAAAGCGCTTTCCGGAGGCTTCTATCCGGTGTCGGCGGTAGTTTCCAGCAGGGAAGTGCTGGGCGTGTTCTCGCCCGGCACGCACGGCAGCACCTATGGCGGCAATCCGCTGGCCTGCGCGGTGGCTCGCGCGGCGGTGAAGGTTGTGGTGGAGGAGGATCTGGCGCGGCGGGCCGTGGAGTTGGGCGAGTGGATGCTTGCAGATCTGCGGGCCAGGCTGCAACATCCGGCGATCCAGGAGATCCGGGGATGCGGGCTGTTGATCGCCATCGACCTGCGCGAACCGGCGCGGCCGTTTTGCGAGAAGCTGATGAAGCTGGGTTTGCTATGCAAGGAGACGCACAGCCATGTGATCCGGCTGGCGCCGCCGCTGGTCATCTCGCGGGACGATCTCGATTGGGCGTGCCGGCAATTGGAAGAAGTCTTCCGGTAGCGGCCTGATTTTACGCCGAGGGGCGAGGCTGACCGTTCGGACGCGGGGCGCGGAGCAGTTCGCGCATGCGGCGCACTACCTCGGCATGCTTGGGATCGGCGGCAAGGTTGCGCATCTCGTGGGGATCGTTGTCGTGATCGAACAGAGCGCTGCCGCGGCGGCCCTGGTCCCATTCGGTATAGCGCCAGCGCTCATCGCGGACGGAACGGCCGATGAACCAGTTGCGCGTTTGCACGGTATAGGCGGGCCGGTCCCAGGCGGCGGAGGGATTGTCCAGCAGGGGGCGCAAGCTGACGCCGTCGAGCCAGGGCGGGCTGGGCAAGCCGCACAGATCGGTGAGGGTGGGGAACAGATCGATGTATTGGACGACGCGCGGCGAACTCTTCGCTTTGGCGCGCCGCGGGTCGGACAGAATCATCGGGCCGCGCGCCGATGTCTCAAACAGCGTGCCCTTGGCCCACATGCCTTTCTCGCTGAGGTGCCAGCCGTGATCGCCCCAGAGGACGACGATGGTGTTCTCCCGTAGCTGCAAAGCGTCGAGTCTTTCCAGCACGCGGCCGAGTTGCGCATCCATGTAAGCGGAGCAGGCGTAATAGGCTCGCATGGCTTCGCGCGCCTCCTGGGCGCTGAAACCGCGGGCGGCAAACAAATCGATGTTCTGCCGGAATTCATCGCGCGGCATTCCGGGCAGTGCGCGGGGCTCGGTGTCGAAGTCCGGCGGCAGCGGCATGGACGCGGCATCGAACAGATCGAAGTACTTCGCCGGCGCGGTGAGTGGTACGTGCGGCCGGTGGAAGCCTACCGAGAGGAAGAACGGCTTTCCGGAAGACGCCATTTTTTCGAGGGAAGCGATGGCGCGGTCGGCAATGGGCGCGTCGACGCCGGGATCGCCGGCGGGCAGCGGACCGTAGACATTGGCCCAGGCGTAGTTCCAGGGCTCCGGCGGCTGCATGTTGCGGTAGGGGGAGTGAACACTGTCCCAGTAGGCGGGCTCGCGCTGTTGCTGTGCTGCCCGATCCTCGGGGGTGAACCAGGCTTGCGCCCGCCCGTTGGCCGGCGCCGGGACTCGGGGCGGCGGCTCCCCGCGAACGTGGCCGCGATTCTGGGCGTGCCAGATCTTACCGAATTCCGCGGTCTGATAGCCCTGGCTCTCGAAGTACCGGGGCAGGATCTGCTGGCCGGGTTCGAGAACCAGCCACGTGTTGTTATCCAGCACTCCGGTGCTGAGCGGGTAGCGGCCGGAGAGCACCGAGGAGCGTGTCGGATTGCAGAGCGGATACTGGCAGTAGGCGCGCTCGAAACGCACGCCTCGGGCGGCAAGGCGGTCGATGTTCGGCGTTTTGGCCACTTGGTCGCCATAACAGCCGATGCGGCAATCGAGATCGTCGACAACGATAAAGAGCACGTTCGGGCGGGCGCTTCCCTGGGCCGCCAGCCGGGCGGCAGGGAGCGAACCGGTGGCTCGCAGGAATTCGCGGCGGGTCAAGTTCAGCTTCTCCTCCTCGATCAGTGACGATTGTATCGGAACGAGTGCCGGACGTTTCATTCCGATATAATGTTGGCGTTCTGTTGCGTAAGATACTCATCGCCGATGATCATGTCGCTGTCCGCGAAGGGCTGCTGCGTATTCTCAATCACGAGTTTCCGGGGGCGCAGTGCCGGCTGGCCGAGGATCCGGCGCAGATTGTCAGTTCGGTGACGGGGGAAGCCTTCGACTTGCTGATTCTCGACCTGAGCCTGCCGGGCCGCGGCGGCCTGGATGTCATCAAGCAGGTAAAGGATGTGAGTCCGTCCACGGCGATACTGATCTATACGGTTCATCCGGACGATGAATTCGGATTGCGAGCCTTGCGCGCGGGAGCGGACGGCTATGTGACCAAGGACCGGCCGGTGGAGGACTTGCTGCAGGCAATCGGCAAGGTGTCGGACGGGAAGCGTTACATCAGCGAGGCTTTGACCCAACGATTGGCCAATCTGGTGCTGAACCCGAATGCGGTATCGCCGCACGAGAGCCTGAGCGACCGTGAACTGCAGATTCTGCAAATGCTGGGATCGGGGCTGACGCCCTCGGTCATCGCCAGCCGGCTGAATTTGAGCATCAAGACGGTCAGCACTTATCGCACCCGGCTGCTGGGGAAACTCGATTTGCAGACAACGGGCGAACTGATCCGCTACGCAATTGAGAACAAAATCACGAATTGACCGTGCACGTAGTAGGATTCTTACGGAAATTTGAGAAACCGCTGCTATCAGACGAAGGCCTTTTCGGTTCATCTTCACGGGTATAGTGCGTGTGAAGGTCTATCTCGTCGAAGACGCGGAAAATCTGCGGCAGCAGATTGGGGAACTACTGGTCCGGATCGAAGGCGCGGAAGTGGTGGGGGTCGCGGCGACGCCGAATGAGGCCATTGCCGGTGTGGCTGCATTGCGCCCGGACGTGGTGGTTCTCGACCTTGGACTGCGGGGCGGCGCGGGGCAGGATGTGTTACGGGCGTTGCGGTCGGCGCAGATGGGCGCCAAGGTGGTGGTGTTTTCCAACAGCGTAGACCAGGTGACGGTGCGGCGATGCCTGGAATTGGGAGCGATGGCTGTTTTGGACAAGTCGCATCACTTCGACCAACTCTATGAACTGGTCCGGTCGCTGGCGCGCGCCGAATCGTGAAACAGCGCCCATCCACGCGTGTTACACTCACCTTGTTCCCGGTGAACCTATGCCACGAAAGCTCCTGCCTATTCTCTTGACCATGGCGGCCATCGGCCATGGAGAAACCATCGTCTTGCGCAACTTCACCCTGATCGACGGATCGGGGGGCGCGGCCATTCCCAAGGCGGGAATGGTGATTGTGGACGGGAGAATTCAAGCTGCCGGTCCGGTGGATCAGGTGGCGGCGCCAAAGGACGCCAAAGTGGTGGATCTGAGCGGCAAGTACGTCATGCCCGGCATCATCAACCTGCACGGCCACCTGGGCAACGTCGTGGACTTGACCCAGGACCCGAAGAATTTCACCAGGGCGAACGTGGAAGCGCAGTTGAAGACATACGCCCAATACGGCGTCACTGCCGTGCTGAGCATGGGCAGCGATCAGCCGCTGATTTACGATCTTCGCGCGGCGCAGCGCAAAGGGCGTCCGGCGATGGCTCGCATTTTCACCGCGGGTAAGGGATTTACGGGCCCGGCGGGATACCCGACATCGGCGCCCGGAATGAAGGGCGTTCCTTATGAGGTGTCGAGCGCGGCTGAGGCGCTGAAGGCGATGGAGGAACTGGCGCCGAAAAACCCTGATTTTGTGAAGATCTGGGTGGACGATCATCTGGGGAAGGAAAAGAAGATTCCGACAGAGATCTCCGCGGCCATCATCGCGGCGGCGAAGAAGAAGGGATTTCGCACCTGCGCGCACATTTTCTACTACGCCGATGCCAAGGCGCTGGCGGAGAAGGGGCTCTATGCCTGTGCCCACAGCGTTCGCGACCGTGACGTGGACGATGCGTTGATCCAGACAATGAAGAAGAACGGGACGTGGCAATTGGGCACGCTCGTGCGCGAGTTGTCCACGTTTGTGTTCTCGAAGCCAGCTCCGTTCCTCAACGATCCGTTCTTCACGATGAGCGTCAACAAAGGCGTGCGCGACACATTGTCGAGCGATGCTTACCTGAAGAAGCAGCAGGGGGATAAGGACCTGCCGAAGTATCCCGGATTTCTGGCCACCGCGCAGAAGAACCTGAAGAAGCTGTACGATGCGGGGGTGCGGGTGGGATTCGCCACCGACAGCGGCCCGCCGGCGCGCTTCAGCGGCTTCTTCGAGCACAAGGAGATGGAACTGATGGCGCAGGCCGGCTTCACGCCTGCTCAGATTATTTCGATTT
The DNA here is from genome assembly GCA_016789755.1 of Bryobacterales bacterium. Lineage (GTDB taxonomy): Bacteria > Acidobacteriota > Terriglobia > Bryobacterales > Bryobacteraceae > CADEFT01. The sequence goes on along the minus strand of JAEUQG010000052.1, from coordinate 8,943 downwards.
TTTCCAAGAACTCGGCGGAATTTCTAGGCTGGCAGAAGGATCTCGGCACACTCGAAAAGGGCCACTGGGCCGACCTGGTGGTTTTGACGAAGAACCCGCTGGCCGATATCCGCAACGCGCAGTCGATCGACTCGGTGTACATTGCGGGGAACAAGGTCCGGTAGAGAAGCGTGCGGCGGGTTGGCATTAGCTATCGTTTCGAAGAGAAGTATCCACCCTATCGCGACGCGGTGCTGGCAGTGGGACTGGCGCCGGTGGCCATTGTGCCTCCGGGAGTGCAGTCGCTCAAGGGATTGGACGGGCTGTTGCTTGCCGGCGGCACGGATTTGAACCCGGCGTTGTACGGGCAGGTTCGCGATAGCGAAACGGAAGACGCGGACGAGGAACGGGATGCGATGGAGATCCGGCTGTTGCAGGAGGCGCTGCGCATCGATATGCCTGTGCTGTGCATCTGCCGCGGTTTGCAACTGTTCAACGTAGCCCTTGGGGGGGACCTCATCCAGCATTTGGAGCAGACCGAACTGCACCGGCAACGGGGTGTTACGGATGCTCACCCTGTTCAGGCGATTGGGGGTACCCGGTTGGGCGCGATTGTGGGTACGGAGAGTTTTGAGGTGAACTCCCGGCATCACCAGGCGGCGGGACGGATCGCCCCGAAGGTTGTCGTTTCGGCTTACTCCGCGGATGGTGTAATTGAGGGCTTGGAGCTTGCGGAACAACGGTTTGCAGTGGCTGTGCAATGGCATCCGGAGGACCGTGTGCCGTGGCGCAAACAGGATACGAATCTATTCCGGGAGTTTGCCGTGGCGGTGGGCGAAAAGGTACCTTAAGACCCTAAAGTTCTAGAAGCAAGAAGTCGGGCATCCTCAGGTCTTTATCGCATTTCTCGAACGTCATCGGGCTGGCATTCTGAAATGGAGAGATTTTCCCTGCGATGCGTAAATACTTGATTGCCTGCCTTCTCCCCGTGATGGCGGTGGCTATCTTCAGCTCCGGCGACAGATCCAAATCTGCCGCCGGAGAGCGCATCAGCCCCGTCCAGAAGTCGATGAAGCTCTACGATGTGGAGCGCCGTCAGGAGGAAATGAACCGCACCATGGATCGATTCCGCCCGGCGGAGCCGGAGTAGAAATCCGCACTCCAAAGCCCCGGCGCCTGCTATCATCGTGAGTTCTCACCATGGAGGAGCAGCTAGCCCCACAACCGGACCAGGAGCAGGAATCCGGCCCTTTGGCAACCGTTATTGTCGCCTCATACCGGCGCGGCCCGATGCTCCGGCAATGCCTGCAGGCGCTGGAGAAATCGGATTCGTTTGCGCGGTTGCAGACGATTGTGCTGGATATCGCCAATCAGGACACGACCACGCAATGGGATTTGGATTTTCCCGGAATCACGTTTCTTCGGATGCCTCGCAATTTCGGCGCGACGCGGGCGCTGAATATCGGTATTCGAAGCGCGCAGGCGGATTTGTTGCTGTTTCTGGATCCGGCGGTCGAAGTCCGGCCGGAGACTATTTCGCGGCTGCTGGCGCGGTTTGAGGAATTGGGCGAGGGGGCGGTGTGTCCGCTGCTGGTGGATGGCGCGGGACACGCGGTCTCACAAGTGCGGAAGCTGCCGGATCGAGGGCAGTTGTGGGCAGCCTGGCAAGATGAATCGGGTCTGCCGATGGACCCTCCGCCGGCCGGAGGGAGTGCGATCGCGGTGGAGTATCCCGGACGCAAAGCGCTGCTCATCCGGCGCGCCTTTCTGAAGGGGATGAATTATTTCGACGAAGGCTACGGGGAATGGGGCGGCGATTTGGAGTTGGCCTTCCAGATTCGTCATGCCGGGCGCAAAGCGCTACTGTTGCCGGATGTGACGGCGCTAGACCGTTCCGGCGAAGAAGATCCGCGCAACTGGACGGCAGCGCAACAGGCGACGCTGGCGGCGGACCGTCTGAACGGCGCGTCGCATTTTCTCTCCAAGCGGCTGGGCTTTGTGGCGGGAGTGCTGATGAAGGTGCAGGCGACGCTGGTGACGCTGCTGCGGGCGATTACTTTTCAAAAGCCAGGCTACAACTGGAAGTTGCTGTTTGCCCTTTTCGGCGGGCAGAAAGTGGACGGCTCGCAGGGCGGGCTCTGATCAACCGGCGCTGCGCTGCAGCAAGGCCCAGGTTTCATCCAGATCATGTTGTGTGGTGTGGATGTTGCCGATGGCCCAGCGGATGGTGAGGCGGCCATCGAGTACGGTCTGGCCGAGGAAGGCGGTCCGGTCCCGGTCGATGCGGGCCAGCAGTTCGCCGGTGGCCTGATCGCCCGCTTTGAGGCGGAAACAGACGAGCGACAGCGGGGTGGGAGCGGCCAGTTCAAAGCGCGGGTCGGCTTCGATGCGTTGGGCCAGTTCGCGCGCCATTTCGATGTGATGCCGTACGATGGCCACAATCCGTTCCTGCCCGAAGTAGCGCATGACGAACCACAGCTTCAAGGCCCGGAACCGGCGTCCGAGGGCGATGCTGTAATCCATGTAGTTCAGTGCGCGCGGGTTTTCGGCCGATTGGAGATAGGACGGCACAAGCGATAGTGCTTGGCGCAGGTATTGCGGATGGCGCGTGTAGAAGGCGCTGAGATCGATGGGGGTGAACAGCCACTTGTGGGGATTGACGACGAAGGAATCGGCGCGGGCGCAGCCATCGAGATAGGCGCGGTATTCGGGAACGAGTCCGGCGTGGCCGCCGTAAGCGCCGTCGACGTGCAGCCACAAGTCCTGCTCTTCGCAGATCGCGGCGATGGCGGGAACGGGATCGATTGCTGTTGTCGCGGTGGTGCCGACGGTGGCGACGGCACAGAAGGGGCGCAATCCGGCGGCACGGTCTTCGGCGATGGCCTGGCGCAGCAGCTCGGGCCGCATACGGTAGGCGGAGTCGAGTCCGATCTTGCGCACGTAGCGCTGCCCGATGCCGAGAGCCAAAGCGCCCTTCTCCACCGAGGAATGGGCTTGCTCGCTGGTATAAAGGACCATTCCGGGAGAACTGCCTTCGGTGCGGATGGCGGGATCGGCCTTGGTGCGGGCAGCGAGGATCGCATGCATGGTGGCGAGCGACGCCGTATCGTGAATGATGCCGAAGAACGAGCCCGGCAGACCCAGCCAATCGCGCAGCCAGCCGAGCGTCACCTGTTCGAGTTCGGTGACGGCGGGCGAGGATTTCCAGATCATCCCGTTCATGTTGAGTGTGGCGATCAGGGCTTCCGCGAGAATGCCGGGGCCGCTGGTGGAAACGGAGAAGAAGTTGAAGAAGCGGGGGTGATTCCAGAGAGTGCTGGAGGGAACAATGAGATCCTGAAAGTCGCGGAAGATAGCATCGAACGGCTCGCCTCTGGCCGGCGCGTGCGCGGGAAGCTTGTCAATGAGATCGCCGGGGGCGATGCCGGTCATAATGGGGTGGCGGCGCGGATCCGCCAGGTAGTCCGCGATCCAGTCCACGATTTCGTGGCCTGCCTTGCGGAACTCCTCGGCAGGCATGTCGGTGAACGGTGATTCTTGCGCCATCGCTGTTTAGGGTAGCGCAATGACCTCCATGACGAAGCTGGCATCCATCGAGGGCAGGCCTTCGAACAGAAGCATGGTGCTGGCGGGAGGCTGCGCTTTATCGAGGAAATCGAATCGGATCTGGCGGATCTTGTCGATGGTGGAAGTGGCCAGCGGATAGTAGCTGGTCATGGCGGTGCGTTTGAGATTGCCGCCCGCCTGTTCGAGAGACTTGCCGAGCCGTTCGAAGGCGAGGCGGATGTCGGCCGGCTCGGCGCGGAAGGCCATTTGTCCACCGGTGAGGATTACTTTGGGGGCATTGATGGCGACGGCCTGAGAGTAGTTCGGTGAGGCCTCCAGCCCCGGCGGATTGAGGGTCTTCAGCGGTGCTCCCGGGGCCGATGTACCGCGGCCGGCGCCTTCGCATTCCACCAGTCCCGTGGAGAGGCCTCGCAGGACTTGGACAATGGTATGGGCTGCTTTGGGGAAGCGCTCAGCGAGTAGCTGGCGCTGCTGGGTGTAATCGCCGAGGGTGCTGGAAAAGCAGGTGACACGGAGCAGGTCCGCGTCGGTGAGGCCGGCGCCTTTGGCCGCGGTGGAGAGATTGTCCAGCGACTGGCGGAAGAGGGGCTCGATTTTTTCCAGCGGTTCTTTCGAGGTGACCTGCTGGCCGGAGAAGAGGACGATGCCGTGCGGATTGATGGGCTTCTTCTCCGAAGCGACGGCTTCGAGCAGGACCTGTGCTCCTTCGAGCGGCAGGCCGCCGACAAGGATGGTGGTGAGTGCGGGAAGCGGGACACGCCAGCCGGTGAACTCTTCGCTCACGATGGCCTGCACGCGGCGCAGATCTCCGGTGCCGGCGACGAAGGCTCGGATTTTCAGAATGGCCGCTCCGCGGGCCAGGCGGCGCAAAGTCTTCAGCCCGTCGCGGGTTTGCTGGGAGAGCAAGCCTTTCGCCGAAAGGGGCGCAGTGAGATAGGCGAACCGCTGCGGGTCGCCGGTAACGGCTGCCGGCGGGTCTTTGGGGATGTCCAGAGTTTGGGTAATCTCCTCCTGCTCTTTCTTGCCGCGCTTGCGGCGCTGGGCGGGGAGCAGGTCGGCGCATACGGCCAGGAGGACGATAAAAGACAACAATGTCCGCATCAAACACGCTTTCGATTGGCTTGATTGTATCAACTGGGGGACGCCTCGGGCTAGCGAAATCGGCCCACCCGGCATGCTGACGCGCGGGCGCCGCTGCTGATACATTCGTGTGGTGGCACAAGCAACGATTTTGGTAACCGGCGCGACAGGGGCGCAAGGCGGCAGCGTGGCCAGGCATCTGCTGGCGCAAGGCCGGTTTCAGGTGCGGGCGTTGACGCGTCAACCGGACAGCGAGGCGGCGGCGCGGCTGCGCTCCTCCGGGGCCGAAGTGGTTGGCGGCTCGATGGCGGACGCTTCGAGTCTGCGCGCCGCGATGGAGGGTTGTCAGGGCGTCTTCGGAGTGACGAATTTCTGGGAGGCGTTCGAGAAGGAATACGAGTTGGGGAAGAATCTGATGGATGCCGTGTCGGCCTGCGGCATCGCACATTTCGTGTTCAGCAGCCTGCCGCACGCCTACGCCATGAGTGGTGGGGAGCTGAAGGTGCCGCACTTCGACATCAAAGCAAAGCTGGCCGATTACGGGGTGAAGTTACGGCTCGCCATGACACAGGTTCAGGTGGCGTTTTACTACGAGAATTTTCTCAGTTACTTTCCGCCGCGGCAGCAGCAGGACGGCTCCTACGGCTTCGGCTTCCCGCAGGGAGAGACAAACCTGGCCGGGGTGAGCGTAGCGGATGTGGGCGGAGTGGTGGCGAGCGTTTTTGCAGACCGCGAGCGGTTTCTGGATCGCACCGTAGGCATTGTCGGAGAAGACATGCCGGCCGCGGAATACGCGCGCGCCTTGAGCAAGGTATTGCATAGGACCGTCGTATACCAACACATCCCGCGCGAGGTGTTTGCCGGCTTCGGATTTCCCGGCGCGGACGATCTGGCGAATATGTTCGATTTCAACCGGCGGTTCATCCTTAGCCGGCAGGCGGATATGGAAGAAAGCCGCCGCCTGTTTCCGGGCATGCAGCGCTTTGCCTCTTGGGCGGAAGCCAATCGCAAGGCTATCGAAGGAGTGTTATGAAGCTGAAGAACAAAGTGGTGATTGTGACCGGCGGGGGCACGGGCATCGGGCGCGGGATCAGCGAGCGCATGGCGGCAGAAGGCGCTCTGGTGATCGTGAACTACGCAAGTTCGCGGGAAGCGAGCGAGGACACGGTTGCGGCGATCGCGGCGGCCGGGGGATCGGCCATCGCCTACCAGACCGATGTGGTGAACGAAGCCCAGGTGAAGGCGATGTTTGCCGATGTGGCCGCGCGGTTCGGCGGCATCGATGTGCTGGTGAACAATGCGGGCTGGAGCAAGCGCGTGCCCCATGCGCAGCTCGACGATTTGACCGAGGACATCTGGGACCGCACGCTCAATACGAACATGAAGGGGACGTTCTTCTGCATGCGGGCCGCGGCAGCGTATTTGAAGCAGCGGACGGGAGCGTCGATCGTCAACATCGCGTCGATTGCTCCTTATAGCGGACAAGGGAGCTCGATCGTTTATGCGGCCTCCAAGGCGGGGGTGATTTCGATGACGAAGTCGTTTGCCCGCGTGCTGGCTCCGGATGTTCGCGTGAATGCCATTTCGCCGGGCTTTGTGCGGACGCGCTTTGCGGGCTGGCCCAAGGAGGTGTTCGATGAAGCCGAGAAGACGACACCCCTGAAGAGAATCGCCACGCCGGAGGAGGTGGGGGCCACGGCGGTCTTTCTCGCTGCCGGCGCCACGGCGATCACCGGCGAGACCATTAACGTGGATGTGGGGCAAACCGCGATCGGCAGGGTGGTGTAGTGTTCTCGGGCCGCATCCCGTGGGAACTGGCGCCGAACGAATATTCGCAGTTGCTGGAGCGGAAGCGCCAGAGCGGCGCGCGGCTTTTGGACCTGACGGAGTCGAATCCTACCCGGGCCGGACTGGCTTACCCAGAGGCGATTGCCGCGGCGTTGGCGGATGCCCGCAGCCTGGTTTACGAACCGTCGCCGCTGGGCGCGGTGGCGGCCAGAGAAGCGGTGGCGCGCGAAATGGATGCTCCCGTGGATCGCATTCTGCTTACGGCCAGCACCAGCGAGAGCTACAGCTACCTGTTCAAGCTGCTGTGCGATCCCGGGGATGCGGTGTTGACTCCACAGCCGTCTTATCCGTTGTTCGAATTTCTGGCGACGTTAGAGTCGGTGGCGTTGATTCCCTATCGGCTGCGCTATGAGGCCAACTGGGAGATCGATTTCGATTGGCTGGAGCATGCCGTCACGGAGCGGACGCGCGCCCTGCTGCTGGTCAATCCGAACAATCCGACGGGGTCGTTTGTGCGGCGCGAGGAAGTCTCGCGGCTGGCTGCGGTGTGCCGGAAGCACGGGCTGGCGCTGATTAGCGATGAGGTGTTCGCCTGCTATCCGATGGATAAGCCACGGCCGATCGATTGGAGCGAGGTGGAGGCCGATTCGCTGGTGTTCCGGCTGGACGGGCTATCGAAACGCGCGGGGCTGCCACAGATGAAGGCCGGATGGATGGTAGTGGGCGGGCCGGCGGTGGCGCGCAGCAAGGCCATGGAGCGGCTGGAACTGATTGCAGATACGTATCTGTCCGTGAGCACTCCGGTGCAGAATGCATTGCCGCGGTTGCTGGAACTGGGGGCAGAGGTACGGCGAAAAATCCAGGAACGAACCCAACGCAATCTGCGCGTTCTAAAAGAAAAGGCGAAACCGCTGCCCATAGAAGGTGGATGGAGCGCAATTTTGCCGCTTGGGGCAGGCACCGATGAGCTTGGGTTCGTTTTGTCGCTCTTGGAACGCGACAATGTGCAGGTGCAGCCGGGCTTCTTCTACGACTTCGAGGAAGAGGGCTATGCCGTCGTCAGTCTGCTGCCCCCCGAGGATGTTTTCGCCGAGGGGGTGGATTTGGCGATAGGCGCTTATTCCAGGTGAGCGCGCAGGAACCAGGCTGTCTTTTCGTGATCCTGCAAGAGGCCGGTAAGGAAGTCGGCGGTGCCGGCGTCGCCGTGTTGGTTGTCCACGATATCGATATCCGCGCGAAGTTGCCGGATGATCGCTTCGTGGTCGGCCAGTAGCTGCGCGGTCATGGCCGTGGGTTGGGGTGGGTTCCCCTTCTGTTCGGAGAGGCGGGCGAGTTTTAGGAAATCGGCCATCGCGCCGGGGGCGGAGGCGCCCAGCATGCGGATGCGTTCGGCCGTGGAGTCGATGGCTTCGGCGAGTTGGTTGTATTGATCCTCGAACAGTTTGTGGAGCTGGGCGAAGTGGGGCCCGGTCACGTTCCAATGAAAATTGCGGGTCTTGACGTAGAGCACATGCTGGTCGGCGAGGTGCTTCGAGAGAACCTCAACGATAGCAGAGGTGTTGTCCGCCCCAAGACCGATGTTGAGTTTCTGTTCCATGAGTTGTGGCATACATGCATTTAGATGCGGGCGTTGGGGGAAACGATACAGCGAACAAGGTTTCGCCGCCGCCTTCGCTTCCCGCTTCAGCCGTTCCAGCCACACCGCCCCCATCTCTCCATCGACCCGCGGATTCCCCTCAACATGCGAGCCGCATCTCTGCCACCGATGCTATCGAACTCCGCGTAAATCCGCCCCTTTTTCCCGCTTCGAAACTCCATCTCCGTCAGCGACAGCCCCTCCGGATTCCACCCGTCCTCCGGTATCTGCCCGTACATATGGCTGATCACCCCGATGTATCCCGTCGCCTCCCTCACCATCCCCAACGACGAATCAATCGAATCCCCTGCCGGTTTCGCCGCATCGTTCTCCATGGCCACAGGCTTCATTCCCTGCCCGTCGATCGCCTTGATCAGCGCCGCACGGTGCTCCTGCCGCCACCCACGCAACCAGCCCTATGCGACACTTTGCAAACCCTTGTCCTTGACGAGAGTCAGTAGCTTCAACGATGCACCGGAAGGCCGTTTCTCGCCGCGCTCCCATTTGCTCACCAAGCCTGGCGTGACGTTGAGGTAGTTCGCGAAGACCGATTGGCTGACCTGCTCCCGTTCGCGAATTCGTTTGATTTCCTTCGGCCGCAGGGGGCGAATGGGAGTCAGACAGGTCTCATCGAAGTGGCGCATGGTCCGTTTGTCGATCGCGCCAATCTCGTGCAAGGCCGTCATCGTTTCATGCACAGAGGCCATGGCCTCGCTCTTGTACTTCCTGTTCATTCCGGTTTGACCTCCATGTAATCGCCCCGTTCGATGAGTGCGCGTAACTGTTTCGCGCTCAGCGCAAGCACAAATTGCGCGGCTTCGCGAAAAGCTCGCTCCTCCTGCTTGCTGATATTCTCCAACTGGCTTTTCGAAAAACCATAGACAAACACGGCC
>JAEUQG010000033.1 GCA_016789755.1 Bryobacterales bacterium | reverse complement strand
CAACAACACCCGCCAGCCCCCCTGCCCGCACCCCCAGGATCTGCTCGCCCGCCACAAGGAGCGGGCACGCCCCACGCATACGCTTCGCGACGGCCGCATTCTCACCGAGATCGACACCGAGTATCACCTCGTCTTCGGCGACTCGCGGCCCAGCTATGTCGGGCTGAACTATTGCCCGTTCTGCGGCCGCGTCATCTCGCGCGGCTTGTGGAACCTCGAAAAGAAGAAACAGGGCAGGTAACATGAAAGTATGCGACCCGTAGCCATCATCGGCATCGGGAAAACTCCTTTCGGAGCCTTTCCCGGCCGCGACCTGCGCTCTCTCGCCACCGAAGCCATCGGCAAGGCGCTTCAGGACGCGCATGCAACGCCCTCGCAGGTGGAGGCCTTCTATCTGGGCAACTTCGCCGGCCCGTCGTTCGTGGGGCAGAATCATCTCGCTCCGTTCGTGGCGTCCGGCGCGGGGATTACGGGCGTGCCCTGCACGCGCTTCGAGGCAGCCTGCGCGTCGAGTGGCTCTGCGTTCTTTCATGCCTGGTCAAGCGTCGCCGCCGGCATCTACGATGTGGTGCTTGCCGCGGGCGTGGAGAAGATGAGTTCGCAGCCCACGCCGAAGGTGACCGGGATTCTCGCTTCTGCCGGCGATATCTGCGGAGAGATCCGCGCCGGGGCGACGTTTCCCGCTCTCTTTGCGATGATTGCCCGGCGCCACATGCACGTCTACGGGACGACGCGCGAGCATCTCGCTTCGGTCGCCGTGAAGAATCACGCCAACGGCGCGAAGAACCCCGATGCGCATTTGAAGAAGTTGATCACCATCGAGCAGGCGCTGAAGGGCAAGCCGGTGGCCGATCCGTTGACACTGTATGACTGCTCGCTGATCAGCGATGGGGCCGCGGCCGTGCTGCTGTGTCCGCTGGAACGCGCTGCCGAGTTCACTTCACATGCCGTGCGCGTGCTGGGGATTGCCCAAACGTCGGACCGGTTGGCGCTCGACGAGAAAGAAGACATCACTACCTTCGCCGCCGTGGCGAAGGCCGGCGAGAAGGCCTACCGTATGGCGGGAGTGTCGGCCAAGGATATCCAGTTCGCCGAATTGCACGATTGCTTCACCATCGCTGAGATCATTGCCAGCGAAGACCTGGGCTTCTGCCCCAAAGGCGAAGGCGGGCCGTACTGTCTGGACGGGCACACCTCGCTCAGCGGAAAGCGCCCGTTGAACACAAGCGGCGGATTGAAGTCGAAAGGTCATCCGGTGGGAGCGACGGGGGTCGCGCAACTCTGCGACGTGGCGCTGCAGATCCGCGGCCAGGCGGGCGAACGGCAACTTGCCCATCGTGAGTTGGGGCTGGCGCAGAATCTGGGCGGTTCGGGCGCGACCTGCGTCGTGACCGTGTTAGGAGCAGCCGCATGAGCGAAGCGAATGCAAACCCGGGACCGGGCGTTGTCTACACCGAGACGACGGTGTATTCCGCGCCGGAGCAATACATGAATGAAGCTCCCTACCAAATCGCGATCGTCGCACTCGACGCCGGCGGACGGCTGACGGCCCGCATCGCGGGGGAAGCAGTATCCATCGGCGACCGCGTTCAATTCATCGAATACCGCAATCAATTTCCAGTTTTTCAAAAATAACATGATCCCATTAGCCGACCGCATGAACCGCCTGCTGGTGGAAGGCGCTTTTGAAGTCCTGCAGCGGGCCAAGGCGCTCGAGGCGCAAGGCCGATCCATCGTCCACCTGGAAATCGGCGAGCCCGATTTTCAAACTCCGCAACATGTCGTCGACGCCGGCAAGAAGGCGCTCGACGAGGGCTGGACGCACTACGGTCCCACCCCCGGTTTCCCCGATTTCCGCCAGGCCATCGCCCAATACGTCAGCTCGACCCGCGGCATCCCTGTCGGCGTCGAAAACGTCTGCGTCGTGCCCGGCGGCAAGCCCATTATCTTCTTCCCCATCCTGGCGCTGGTGGAACCTGGCGACGAGGTCATCTACCCGAACCCAGGCTTCCCCATTTACGAGTCCATGATCCGATTCGCCGGCGGCGTGCCCGTGCCCATCCCGCTGCTCGAAGACCGCAGCTTCTCCTTCGACCTCAACGTTCTCCGTGAGCGCATCAGCGACAAGACGAAGATGCTCATCCTCAATTCACCGCAGAATCCCACCGGCGGCGTGATCCCGCATGAGGACATCGTCGAGATCGCCAATCTTGTGCGCGGCCGCAATCTCGTCGTTCTGTCGGATGAGATCTACACCCGCATTTACTTCGGACAGAAGCCCAGTTCGATTGCCGCGGAACCGGGCATGGCCGGGAAGACCATCATCCTCGATGGATTCTCGAAAACCTACGCGATGACGGGATGGCGGCTCGGTTACGGCGTGATGCCCGCATACCTGGCCGAAGCCGTGAGCAAGCTGATGGTGAATTCGAACTCGTGCACGGCAAGTTTCACGCAGCGCGCGGGCTTGGCGGCGCTCACCGGACCGCAGAATGAAGTGGACCGCATGGTGGCCGAATTCCGCCGCCGCCGCGATGCCTTTGTCGCGGGCCTGAATGCGCTACCGGGCTTCCGCTGCAACATTCCCGAAGGCGCGTTCTACGCCTTCCCGAACATCAAGGGAACAGGACGTGAATCGAAGGAACTGGCCAATGCCCTGCTGAATGACGCAGGCGTGGCCTGTCTGTCGGGCACCGCCTTCGGCGAGTACGGGCAAGGCTATCTGCGTTTCTCCATTGCCAACAGCTACGAGAATCTGATGGAAGCCCTGGAGCGGATGAAGAAGTATTTCGGCGTTTAGAGATTTCGCCAATCGAAAACAGCGGCAACCAGTTCCTTGGAGTGCGTCTTGGCGAGTTCGTAGGCTTCCACCATGCGTTGCGCCGGGATGCGGTGCGAAATGATTGGCTCCAGGTTGATGGCGCCCGCGCCCATGGACTCCAGCACGAAATCCCAATTGCGTCGCAGGTTGAAGCGGATCTCTGACGGCTTGCAATCGACGCGTGGAGCGAAACCCGCGCCAATCAAGGTCAACTGCTTGCCGTAGAACCATTGCGGGTCGAAGGGATTGAACGAGGGCGGCGCTTCGGCGCGGCCGGGAAAACCAAGAATGCTGATGCGCGCCCCGTAGCGGCACATGTCAATGGAGTCGCGGAATGCTTTCCACGGGTTCGCCGTAAGCACGACCACATCGATGTCCTGGGGCAGGGTGTCTTCGCCCGCGACATAAATGTGGTGTGCGCCTGCTTTCGCGGCGAGTTCGGCGCGATTGCGCGCATTAGCGACGGCATGAACCTGCGCGCCCATGGCTCGGGCGATGGCGCAGGTGGCAAGGCCGATGACACCAAGCCCGACGACGGCCACCGTTTCGCCAGGTTCATACCGCGCGTGGCGCAGGGCATTGACGCCGAGTGTGGTGAGGTAGGTGAGCGAGGCCTGTTCGCTGGAAACGTTGGCTGGGATGAGGGAGTACATGTCTCCGGCCTTCATGACAAAGGCGGACTGATGAGGCTTTGGCGTGAAGATGCGGTCGCCGGGTTTGAGGTTAGCGACCTGCGAGCCTGTGTGTCGCACGATGCCGGCGTTGGAATAGCCGACCCAGCGCGGGTAGTTGGGGGCGGAGGGGATCTCGGTGGAACGGCCGAGGTAGTTGCCGAGGTCAGTGCCTGTGGAGAGGGCGGAGACTTCGGTTTCAACGTAGACTTCGTCGGCGGCGATGGCGTCAGGATCAAGCGGGCGTTGCTCCAGGCGTAGGTCGCCGGCGCCGTAGAGAATTGCTTGTAGCATCGTTATCCATGATGCCAAGTTAGGAGGATGGGAGGGTGATTGGTACAATGAGGAGAGTCGGGGCGTAGCGCAGCCTGGTAGCGCACCTGCCTTGGGCGCAGGGGGTCGCGTGTTCGAATCACGCCGCCCCGACCAATGGAATCATAGAGATGCGGGCCTTTCGGGGCTCGCGTTTTTGATTGGTGTAGATGATTTTGTAGCTGCTGAAATCTTCACGGATCGGTGCCTATGCGTCAAGACATGGTTCGCGATTGATCAAAACAACGCCATCGCTCGGTATCCACCGCGTCCCTGGCGCCAAACGTCAATATGGTCCGCACCTCCGTGTACACCTCATCCAAAAAGACTCGTTGTAATCTGGTCGCGCAACGGGTCTGTACGAAAAAGGGTAGCGGGTCAGATCGCAAGCTAAATTCATATTTATCCCTGGGTTGCGTTTTTCGGGGCAGGTCATTGTCATCTGCATCCTTGACGATGATGTCTTTGTAAGTATGATGGTCCGCAGACGCCAGAACATCGAGGAACCACAGCTTCACCACAGCGAGACGGCGTAGGTGGTTGAGTATGGGTCAGCCTG
>JAEUQG010000028.1 GCA_016789755.1 Bryobacterales bacterium | reverse complement strand
CCGGCCAATTTCCGGCTGCCCGGGAAGCAGCCGGTGACGGAACAATTGGTGTACTCGGTGCTGTTTAATTTTCTGCAGGCGCTGGCGCAGGTTGGCGTAGGTGTTTGCGGCAATGGAATCGTGAAACCACTTGCGGGGCGTGTGGACGGTCCCGGCCAGAAGAATTGATTTCGGTCATCATTCCCACCCTGAACGAAGCGGAAACAATAAAGGGACTGTTGTGTTCGCTGCGTGCGGCAGGAGCCCAGGAGATTCTTGTTGCCGACGGCGGATCGGCGGATGCGACGGCACAGGTTGCCGCCGGTTACGCGGTGGTGCTGCGCAGCCCGCAAGGACGCGCCGCGCAAATGAATCACGCGGCGCGGCATGCCGCGGGAGAGGTGCTGTGGTTCGTGCACGCGGATACACGGGTGGAGCCGGGCTCGTTGGAAGCGATAGCGCAGGCGATGCGCGATCCGCGAGTGGTTGGCGGCAATTTCGATATTGAATTCGAGGGCGGGGACATGCCGGCGCGGGCGTTTGGATGGGTAAATCGGGCGCGGTACCGGTTTGGAGTGTTCTACGGGGATTCGGGAATTTTCGTACGGCGGGCGGTGTTTGAAGAGTTTCGCGGGTATCGGGAGTGGCCGATCCTGGAAGACTACGAACTGGCGCGGCGGATGTGGAAGCGCGGGCGTGTGGTGTTTCTGCAGAACCGGATTCATGTATCGAGCCGGCGTTGGCGGAATGGGGGGCTGTGGACGACGCTGTGGTGCTGGTTTTGGATCCAGGCGCTGTATCTGGCGGGGGTACCTCCGCGGAAATTGGCGGCGATGTACCGTGAGGTGCGCTAGCTAGGGCGTCCCGATGCGGCGGCGTTCCGCGAGGTGCAGTCTGTCGCCGGGGCTGAGGAAGAAATATCGCTTGCCGTCTGCGCCGGGGGCATAGGCCGCGTCGTAGATGGCCACCTTGCTGGCGCCGACGACCTCGGCGGTATCGCCTTGCACGACGATGGCTGTGCCTTCATCGATGCCGATGCCGAGCAGATGGCGGTGTTTCTGAATCACGGGGACGAGATCGTCCTGGCGATTGCGCTTGAGCAGATGTTGATCGACAGCGACATTGCGCAGGAAGCCCATGCCTTCCTCGTAGCCGGGGGCCATCATGATGGCGTTGCCTTCGCGTGCTCCGCGGACGAGATAGGAACCTTGTATGGTGGCGCCGGCGGAAGATCCGCCGATCACGCCGCCGCGTTCGAGCAGGCGCCATAGTTCCTTGTGGGTACGGGTGTGCAGGTAGGAATCGACCAGCCGCCATTGGCGGCCTCCGCCGAACCAGACACCGCCGGCTCTGCGAATGGGTTCGCTGAAAGCTTCGCTGTCGGCGAGTTTCCGGTCGCGAGTGTGGAGCAAGGTAACATGAGCAGCACCGGCTTTGGCGAGGAATTGCCGCGCGAGCCAGGAGTCGTCGTATTTGTCGATTTCGCCGGCGGTGGGGATGAAGACGAAGGGTGCGTTCTTTCCGCCGCCGAGTTCGAGAAAGCGGTTGACGACGGAGTCGGGCATTGCTCCGCCGCCCACCACCACAAGCGAACCGCGTTCGGGCCCGACCTGAGTTGTTGCGGCATGGGCCAGCAGGCCTCCGGCGAGGCTACCGAGAAACAAGCGGCGATGAAGCATGGCTATTTATCGCTTGTACCACGAACCATCGGCACGAAGATGACAGGGATGACACTGCGTTTGGAGATCTGCCCCGAGGCCGACTTCTCGATGGCCATGAGCAGTTGTTCGCGATCTCCTTCAGGGGCAACGAGCTTGCCGCCGGGTTTCAACTGATCGATGAGCGCCGGGGGGATTTCAGGAGGAGCGGCGGTGAGAATAATGCGGTCGAAGGGCGCCTGTTCGGGCCAACCTTTGTAGCCGTCGCCGTAGCGTACGGTGACGTTGCGGCAACCGGTGCGGAGGAGAGTTTTAGCGGAGGAAGCGGCCAGCTCAGGAACGATCTCGATGGAGTAGACATGTTTGGCGAGCTTGCTGAGAACGGCCGCCTGGTAGCCGGAACCCGTGCCGATCTCCAGAACGGAATTAGCCGGTTGTGTTTCGAGCAACTGGGTCATGAGTCCGACGATGTAGGGTTGGGAAATGGTCTGGTTGTAGCCGATGGGAAGCGGGCGGTCCTCGTAGGCGTGAGCTCGCAGTTCGGGCGGGACGTATTCGTGGCGTGGGGTGGTGCGTATGGCTTCGAGCACGCGCCGGTCGCGGATGCCGCGCGATTCCAAATTTTCCTGCACCATGGAGAGCCTCGCTTTCAGATACGGATCGGCGGCGAACAGCAAGAACGAACAGAGAGCCGCATGCCTCATAACCTCAGGCTGAAACAAAATGGAACGGAGGACAAGGGGCAGCCGATTCCGCCTACAATGGTTGAGACCCATGGCTCAGGATCAGACCGCTTCCCGCACCAGCATGCCTGCCGCGTCGGGGCTGCTGCGGCAGCTCGGCGTTGTGAGCGCGTCGGCGCTCGTTTTGTCGAATATGATCGGCACGGGCATTTTTACGACAAGCGGATTTTTGGCGGGGGACCTGGGCGATCCGAGCCTAGTGCTAGGCATCTGGATCATCGGGGCGCTGTGCGCCTTGGCCGGAGCGTTTTGTTATTCCGAGTTGGGAGTAAATTTCCCCAGTTCGGGCGGCGAGTATGTGTATCTGACCAATGCCTACGGGCCCTCGTGGGGGTTCATGACTGGCTGGATCAGCTTTGTAGCGGGATTCTCAGCTCCCATCGCCACGAGCGCGCTGGCGTTCAGCGAGTATCTGGGGTACTTTTTGCCTGCGCTGCGGATCGAGAACGCGATCTACAAAGCGTCGTTCGGATCGTGGAGCGTCGTGGTGGGAGGCGGACAACTAGCGGCGAGCGCACTGATCGTGTTTCTGACCGTGCTGAACGTGGTGGGAGTGCAGCGGTCGGCGCGATTCCAGACAGTGTTTACGGGGCTGAAAGTGGCCGTGATTGTGGCTCTGATCGTACTGGGGTTCACGGCGGGGAAAGGGAGTTGGGAGCATTTCAGCCAAACGGCAGTGCGCACATCGACAACGCCGATCCTGTCTCAAATCGGCATCAGCCTGTTTTGGATCTACGGCAGCTATAGCGGATGGAACGCGGCCACCTACATAGCGGAGGAGTTACGAAAGCCGGAGCGCACACTGCCGATCGCATTGACGGCCGGCACGATTATCGTGGCGGTTCTCTACTTTGCGCTGAATGCAGTCTTCATTTATGCATTGCCTCTCGAGGAGATGAAGGGACAGATCGCCATCGGCACGATCGCGGCGCGGAAGCTGTTCGGGGCGGAGATTGCGGGCCTGTTTGGAGCATTGATGGCCGCGGGATTGGTATCCACAGTGAACGCAATGGTGACAGTAGGCCCGCGGGTTTATTATGCGATGGCAAAGAACCGGGCGTTTTTCGCCGCCGCCGGCAAAGTGGATCCGAGATGGCACACGCCCGTGAATGCAATCGTGGCGCAGGGTATCGTTTCGGTTTTGATGACATTCGTTCCGTTCGGGCTGCTGTTTGTGTACATCGCCGTGACACTGAACCTGTTCGCGGGATTGGCGGTGGGCTCTATCTTCGTGTTCCGGCGCAGACCGAACTGGCGCAAGCTTCCGGTGGTGAGCTTCGCTTTTCCGTTAGTGCCCGGGTTCTTCTTGATCGTGAGTGCGTGGATGTACTATGTGGGCATCACGAATCAGCCGGTGGTAACGCTGGCCACCGGGCTGACAGTAGGGTTAGGAGCATTAATCTATCATTTCCGGATTCGGCAACGCGATTAATACATGGCAGAGATACTGGATGGCAAACTAGTCCGCGATGCGATATTGGAATCGCTGAAGCCGCGCATTGCGGCGCTCGAGGAACGCCAGCGCCCGCCGGGGCTGGCGGTAGTACTGGTGGGTAACAATCCCGCCAGTGAGATTTATGTTCGCAGCAAGGTGAAAGCGTGCGAAGAGTTGGGGATCTACAGTGAGAAACACATGCCCACGGCGGATGTGTCAACGGAGGAGTTGCTGTTTCTGGTACGGTCGTTGAACGAACGGCCGGACATTGACGGCATTCTGGTGCAGCTACCGCTTCCAGCGCAGATCGACGAGCAGCAAGTGTTGATGGCAATCGATCCGATGAAGGATGTTGACGGGTTTCATCCTGTGAGCGCGGGCCATTTGATGGCAGGGCGGCCGTGGTTTCGGCCGTGCACTCCGGCAGGGATCATGAAATTGCTGGCGCACTACTCAATTGCATTGAGCGGAAAACGGGCCGTAGTGGTGGGGAGGAGCGACATCGTGGGCAAGCCAATGGCGATGCTGCTGTTACATGAGCACGCCACAGTGACGATTTGCCATTCCAGGACGCGCGATCTGGCGGAGGAATGCAGGCGGGCGGATGTCGTCGTGGCGGCAATCGGGCGGGCGGCGTTTCTGACTCCGGAATTTATCTCGCCGCATGCGGTGGTGATTGATGTGGGCATCAACCGTTTGAAAGACCGTGAATCGGTGTTGCGGATCTTCGGCGACGACGCGGCTCGGCTGACAGCGTTCGCCAAGAACGGAAGCGTAGTGGTGGGCGACGTGCATCCGGCGGTGTTCGCCGATTGCGCGGCGTATACACCCGTACCGGGAGGCGTAGGACCGCTGACGATCGCGATGCTGATGAGCAACACGGTGCTATCGGCGGAATTTCGCTTTGGAACCCCGCAGCCATGATTCCGCGGCGCACATTGCTCGGGCTAGTGGGTGCAAGGATGCTCGCGCGTGAATTGAAGCTGAGCCGGTTTGAGTTGCACAGCGTGCGCGTGCCATTTGCCGAGCGGGTGCGCGAAGCTTGGATGGAGAGTTGGAAATATCAGAAACGCGACCAATCCGACTACGTGCTGCATTTCGTGCGGCTGCACACGGCTGACGGCCTGATGGGGGTTGGAGAGGCGAAGATGCCGCGGGCGCAGGCGGAGGCGATGCTTCGCAAGATGATGGGACAACCCGCAGCCTCGTTTCTGGAGGACGACTCCCTACGCGGAATTCTCATTGCAGTCTGCGACATCGTGGCGCAGGCAGCGGGCAAGCCGATTTCCAAGCTTCTGTCCGCGCAAGCGCAGGATCGCATCGCGCCCACGTGGTGGAGCCAATGCTTTCCACCGGCGCTGATGGCATCGGAGGCAAAACTTGGGGCGGAGATGGGCTACCGGGTCCACAAAGTGAAGGCGCGTCCGTGGCATGATCCAATCGCTCAGGCAGATGCCATTTGCCGTGTGGTGCCGAAGGACTTCCGTATTTGGGTGGATGCGAACTCGACGTGGGAAACAGTAGAAAAGACGATGGAAGTGACCAAGGAGCTGGCGCGGTTCGCCAACTACTTTGCCATCGAATCGCCGATCGCGCGCACGGATGTGAATGGCTACCGCAGGCTGAAGGGTAAGTTGCCGCTGCGGATATCGGAACACGTGGACAACATCGATCTGGGGCTGTGGACGCGGGAGGGGCTTTTGGACGCATGGGTTTCCGGCACGCCGAAGCTGGGCAAGTATGTGCGGTCGTTGTCGGAACAGGCGGAGGCGGCGCGGTGTCCGATCTGGATTGAGCATTCCATCGACAACGGAATCGCACAGGTGTTTCAGGCGCATCAGACGGCGGCTTTTGCGGGGATTCAGTACGCGATCGCTATCACGCATGTGCTGGAGGACGATTGCATGGCGGAGCCCTTCACCGTGCGCAACGGCTATTTCAGCATTCCCAAGCAGCCGGGACTGGGAGTGAGGCTGGACGACGCAGCGCTGGAGAAGTACAGATTGCCGGGTTAGTCGCTTGAGGAAGAGAGTTCCGCCTCCAGCCATGCACGGGCGACCGCCCAATCGCGTTTGACGGTCTTTTCCGAGATACTGAGCGCGGCTGCAGTCTCTTCGACGTTAAGCCCGCCGTAGAAACGCATCTCGACGACCTTGGCCTGGCGCGCATCTAACTGGGCAAGCCGGTCCATGGCGGCGTCGAGCATCAGGAAGCGGTCGGGGTCCTCCTCCACCATCAGCATATCGTCGCGCAAAGGGGCGCGATGCGGCGCACCGCCGCGGCGTTCGGCGGCGCGGGTGCGGGCGTAGTCGATGAGGATATTGCGCATGACGCGCGCGGCGGCCGCATAGAAGTGGCCGCGGCTCTGCCAGGGGACATCCTGCGCGCCGAGCAATTTGACATAGGCCTCATTGACCAATGCCGAAGCCTGAAGTGTGTGGTCTTTGCGCTCACGGCGCATGTGAGAGGAGGCCAAGCGGTGCAACTCGGAATAGACCAGATCGAGCAGCGCGGACTCCGACGCCTTATCTCCTTGTCCCACTTTCTGCAGGAGCACGGTGATCTGCGGCGGTTCCATAGAAAGGAAGTGTAACATCGGGGGCAGCGGCAAGAAAATGAATCCTTCAGTCCTGCGGTCACAGTACTACCTATAGAAAGGAAGGAAGTCATGCAGATTCTTTGGACGGCGGCGCGTGCCTTGTTGTACGCAACCGGGTTTGTAACGGTGTCGCTCTATCTGGCTCTGCTGGTGCGCAATTGGGATGCGCAGGTTCCGGTGCTGGGTGCAGCGCAGCACATCGGCATGCTGTTGATGGCAAGCGGATTGCTAATGGGAGGGTCTAGCATCGCAGCGTTTGTGGCGGTCGGCAAAGGGACGCCCGCTCCGTTCGATGCGCCACGGCGCTTTGTTGCGGTGGGACCATACCGGGTGGTGCGCAACCCGATGTACGTTGGTGGATTGACCGCGCTGGCCGGGCTGGCGATCTACTTAGGTTCGGGGGCCATGCTGCTGTTCGCAATTCTGTGGGCTGCGTTCGCGCACCTGTTTGTTGTGCTATACGAAGAACCGGTGCTGCGGACGAAATTCGGCCGGGAGTATGTGGCCTACTGCGCTGCCGTGCCGCGCTGGCTGCCTTGGCGGTGAACGTGTGTCGCTCGATCCCAGCCAATTCGAATCGCTTTTCCGGGCTCACCAGGCCGATGTCTACGGGTGGATTGCGCGAATCGTGCGGGATCGTGGGGCTGCCGAGGATCTGACAGTGGAGACGTTCTGGCGTGTGTGGAGGCACCGTGAGCGGTACGACGCGTCACGGCCATTTCTGCCGTGGGTGCGACGCATCGCCTCGCGGGTGGCGATCGATCATTTGCGCCATGCTCCACGGCTGGTTGGTCTGGAACGGACGCCGGAAGCGCGGGATGCAGCGAATCCTGAGGGGCAATCATTACAGGCGCAGTTGGAGAATGCGATCCGGTCGCTGCCTGCCAAGTTTCAAGCGGTGGCGGTGTTGTCGTTGGTTGAGGAGAAGGCACCGGGAGAGATCGCCGAGGCGTTCGAGATACCGCTGGCGACGGTGAAGACACGCCGCGCGAGGGCCATTCAGATGTTGCGTAGAAAACTGGAAGCGATGGGAGTGAGACCGTGAACGATGACGAACTCCTGAAGAAGTTGCGGGGAATGAAGATGCCGGCGGGTCCGGAGGCTGACCTGTGGGATCGGGTGCAGCATCGGATAGCTGAGGCGCCGGCGCGCTTCAGCGCGTGGGATTGGGCCATCGCAGCAGCCGCGGCAGCGGTATTTCTGCTGTATCCGGAACTTGCGGCGGCACTGCTGTACCACTTGTGAGGAGGAAGAGACAATGAATCGCCATCCGTACTTAAGAGCCTACATGGCTGGCACGCTGGTGCCGACTCTGATGTTGCTGGTGATCCTCACTGGACTGATTTTGGCGCACGCGGCTTATCGGATGCCGGACGCACTGGAGCGTGCGTTGGTCTTTCCCATGGCGGTGGTGCCGAATCTGTGGGGCGCGTGGAACCTTCTGTACCAATTGCGGCCGCGCTTGCCGATCGGTGTACATGGCGCGCTGCTGCCCATGCTGCTAGTGCCTTGCGGGCTGCTGCTGGCGGCGCACTTTCGATTGGACGCAATTCCGATACGGCTTGCAGTGGCGTTAACGCCGTTGGCGATGGGCGTTTACTACCTGGTGTGGAAGCACGTAGTGTCGTATCTCAATCGCACAGTAGGGCTGCGCAGTTAGCGATTATGGAGAAACAGGGAGAGGATGTGACTTTCGTCACTGTGTTTTTCCGAGGTTGATTCATAATGGAAGGGTGAGTCCGAAAGCAAGGAGTAGAGGCGCAACGGCCATCGTCCTGTTGTGCATTCTGTGCGGTGTTCTGATGGGGGTGGGGGTATTCACATTCGGGTACGCCCAGGGCGCTTCCTATCTGACGGATGACCCGTCGGCATGCGCCAATTGCCACGTCATGCAGGAGCAGTTTGACGGCTGGCTGCGGGCGAGCCATGGGAAATGGGCGGTATGTAACGACTGCCACGCTCCCGCCGGCTTCCTTGCCAAGTACTCCACGAAAGCCCTGAATGGATTTCTGCATTCCTGGGCGTTTACCACGCAACGCTTCCCCGACAGGATCCAGATCACGTCGCGCAATCACCGGGTAGCCGATGGGGCGTGCCTGAAGTGCCACGCGGACCTGACCAGCGGGATCAACTCAGCGCGCCATGCGCGCCGCGAAGTTTCTTGTATTCAATGTCACGCCGGTGTCGGCCACGGGAAATAGGATCAATATGAGTTCATCCAAAACAATTACGATCGCCATTGTAGTTACGGCGCTTCTCACGTTCGGCATCAGCGGCCTGCTGGTGAACGTGATGGAGCGCAAGCAGGAGGCAAAGACGCCGTTCTTTCATGTCGTGGATTTGAACGACGATATCGACGATCCCGCGGTATGGGGCCGGAATTTTCCGCTGCAGTATGCGAGCTACAAATCGACCGTGGACATGACACGCACACGGTACGGCGGGAGCGAGGCGCTGCCGCACACGCCGACGCAAGCCGATTCGCGGCTGGTGTATTCGCAAAGCAAGATTCAGGAAGATCCGAGGCTGCAAAGGATGTGGCTGGGATACGCGTTTTCCGTCGATTTCCGGGAGGAACGTGGGCACGCCTACATGTTCCTGGACCAGCAGACCACGCGCCGGGTGACAGAGTTCAAGCAACCGGGCACTTGCCTCAACTGCCATGCATCGGTCTACACAGCATTCCGCAAGCTGGGAAACGGCGACATCATGGCAGGCTTCGAAAAGCTGAACCAGTTGCCGTATGCGGAAGCAGCCAAGCAAGCGAAGCATTCCGTCGCTTGCATCGATTGCCACAATCCGCAGTCGATGGAACTGCGCATCACGCGGCCTGGCTTCATCGAGGGCATCCGAGTATTGAAGGCTTCGCAGGGCGTGCAAAACTACGATGTGAACAAGCAAGCCACAGCGTCCGAGATGCGCACCTATGTGTGCGCGCAGTGCCACGTCGAATACTACTTCAAGGGGCCGGAGAAGCGGCTGACATTCCCCTGGCACAAAGGGGTAAAAGTGGAGAACATTACGGCCTATTACGATGAAGTGAAGCACAAGGATTTCGAGCACAAGGAAAGCGGCGCGCCAGCGCTGAAGGCCCAGCATCCCGAGTTTGAACTGTACAGTCAGGGGGTGCATGCCCGCGCCGGTGTATCTTGCGCCGACTGCCACATGCCCTACAAGCGCGAGGGCGGGATGAAGATCAGCGATCATCACGTGCGCAGCCCGCTACTGAACATCAACCGCGCATGCCAGGGTTGCCATCACTTCCCCGAAGCGGAGATCAAGGATCGTGTGGAACAGATCCAGGACCGGTTCTGGTCGGCTCGCAATCACGCCATGGATGCTCTAATGGACTTGATCACAGATATAAAGAAAGCCAAGGACGGCGGGGCAACACCGGCGGCTCTAGGCAAGGCCTGGGACTTCCAACGTAAGGCGCAGTTCTATCTGGATTTCGTGGAAGCCGAGAATTCCACCGGCTTCCATGCTCCGCAGGAGACGATGCGCGTGCTGGCGGAGTCGATTAACTTCTCGCGACAGGGGCAATTGGCGGCACGGGATATCAAGACGGGGAAGTAAACGTTTCGCGAGGCACGGGCCTGGCGATTATGCATCCTATAAGGCCAGCAGTGGAAAGGCCGAGCGCGTTGGCTAAGCCGTGGAGTGCGGCCATGCGCGGGATGGGCAGCCACAGCGCGCCTTGAAACTCACTGACGGCATATGCCGCCGCCATTCCCATGGAAAGCACGGTGAAGGCGGCGGCAATACTGAAGCAAAGGGATGCACCGATGCCGGAGCGGCCGAGTAGAGAACTGAACAGCGCTAACCCGGCGACGAGCACCACGCCCAAAGCAAGCCAGAAGGCAGCTACGATCTCGATCCAACGCGAGAGCGCAATACCGGTGGCCAGCATCGGCGTTCCACCGATCACCGCCCATGCGGCGGCGCGATACAGCGGCGATTCAGCTTGGTCGCGGAGCATGCGCCCAGTCATCGCGGTGAAGACGCAGGCGGCGAAACCAGCATAGTGAAAATGGATGGCAGTGAGGAGGATGATCTCATCGCGGAATCCCAGTGGGCGTTCGCCCAACCTCGACAGCACCAGCCAGAATCCCCCAATCGCCAGATAGAGCATGCCTGCATGGAGTGCAAGTTCTTCGAGCGGACCTAAGGCTCGCCGCAGCAATCGCAGGCAACCCTGCCGCGCGATCTCAGCGGAGAACAGAAACCACGGGACGGCCAATAGCGCTGCTACCCGGCCTTGGTCGAAGAAGAATGAAGCAGCGGCGAGGAGACCGGCGGGATAGACCAACTTGCGGCTAAGGGGAGAGGCGCCCGCGAGCGCCAACCCGAGCGGCGCAACAACCACTAGAGCGTAAGGCGCGATGAGATCGAGGAGCGTCATCCTTGCGCGACAATGTCCAGATAGAGCGACACAGCATCGATGCCGCGGTAGAAATTGGGCAGATATAGTTTCTCGTTGGGAGCATGGAGGTTGTCGTCGGGCAATCCGAAGCCCATCATCACGCTGGGAATGCCCAGGTGTCGATCGAATAGGGCGGTGATTGGGATTGAACCTCCGCTGCGCACATAGACGGTGGGCTTGCCGAACACTTCGGTCATGGCGTCGGCAGCAGCGCGGATGAATGGATTGTCCGGGTTAATGAGGGAAGGCCCGCCGCAATGAAACGGGCGGAACTCCGCGGTGACGCCGAGCGGACAGGCGGCGGCAACGGCCTTCTGGATCTGTTCAACGGCCTCTTCGGGGCGTTGATCGGCCACCAGTCGAGCGCTAAGCTTTACCAAGGCCTGAGCGGGGATTACGGTCTTTGCGCCTTCGCCGGTGAAGCCGCCGCGGATTCCGTGCACCTCCAAGGTGGGGCGTGCCCAGAGCCGTTCGAACAATGTGAATTCCGGCTCTCCCGTAAGGGCGGACGATCCCATTTCCTCCGAACGGTATTTCTCTTCATCGAAGGGAAGCCGCGACCAAGCCTCCAGTTCCTGGGGCGCGGGAGGCCGTACACGGTCATAGAAACCGGGGATGCGGATACGGCCATCCCGGTCTTTGAGCGCGGTGAGAATCTCCGCGGCGGCCATGATGGGGTTGGGCGCGGCGCCGCCGTAGACTCCAGAATGCAGATCCTGCTTTGCTCCCTTCACAATCAGTTCGCCATACACAATGCCGCGCAGCCCGATGCAAAGGGTGGGCAATTCGGGAGCAAACATTTCAGTGTCGCAGATGACCGCCGCGTCGGCCTGAAGACGAGACGGCTTGGAAGCGACATAGCGGCTGATGTGCTCGCCTCCGGATTCCTCCTCGCCTTCGATGAGAAACTTGACGTTGACTGGGAGCACGCCGCGGGTTGCCATGAGCGCTTCGACGGCTTTGACGAGGATCAGTGTGAGTCCTTTGTCGTCGGCGGCTCCGCGGGCGTAGATATTCTCGCCGCGGATCTCCGGCTCAAAGGGAGGCGAGATCCACTCATTCAAGGGGTCGGGCGGTTGGACGTCGTAGTGGCCATAAAAGAGTAGCGTAGGCTTGCCGGGAGCTTGCACCCACTCACCGTAGACAAGCGGATTGCCTTCGCCTTCGATCAACTCGACGTTGCCCATTCCGGCCTGGCGAAGCTGGGCAGCGGTGAACTCGGCGGCCCGCCTGATGTCCGCCTTGTTCTCGCTGAGAGTACTAATGCTGGGGATACGGAGGAACTCTTTCAGTTCCTCGACGTAGCGGGAGCGGTTGTCTTCCGTATAGGACATCAGAAGCTCCATCGCAAGCTGAGCTGGCCGGTGCGCGGGCTGCCCGCCGCGGGGAAGACGTGAGCTCCGGTGATGGTCCCCCCCTGGACGGCGGAAACGGTCATGTTCGGCTGTCCGAGGTTGACATGATTGAATCCGTTCTGGAAGGTGGCGGCGATTTGGATACGGCCTGCTTTTTCGAGCGGGATATTCTTCGACAAGCCGAAGTTGAACAGGGAATAGCCGGGGCCAACGACCACGTTGCGGGCAGAGTTGCCGAACGAACCCGCTTGGGGGATGGCGAAGGCGGTGCGGTCAAACCACTGTCCCATCGTGCCCGGATAGTCGATTGCCTTGATGAGGTCGGGGCGGCCACCGAAGTTGAACGTGTTCGAGGGATCGGGGCCGGCAAACTGGGGATTGAGGAAATTGCCGGTCTGGAGGTTGACCAGCGCATTAAGCTGCCAGCCGCCAAGCAGCATGCCTTTACCCAGCGGCAATTCATAGAGCACCTGATTCATCCACTGATGGCGAGGCACGGCGTAGACGTCGGCGCGGTCGCGGGCGCGGTTGTAGGCATCCTCGATGGTAGTGTTCAGATCGGCGCTACCCGTATCGTCGACCTCGCTCAATTGCTTAGCCCAGGTCCAGGCGGAAGTGAACTGGAGCCCGAGAGCGAAGCGCCGCGTAACCTGCGCCTGCAATCCGCTGTAGATGCTATTGGCGCCGTTTTCCGCATAGATGAGATTGTTGTATTGCGGCAGCGGACGCCTGGCGGCGTTGCGAGAGGCAACCGGCTGGTTGACGTTGCGCTGATAGGGCAATTGAGTCGCCTTTGCTCCGATGTAGCTGAGACGCACTCCGAGAGCCTTGCTCAGTTCGCGCTCAATGGAGAAGTTGTACTCCATGACGTAGCTGTTGCGAAGGTCGGGAACGATGCCGTTCAAGTTCAAGGTGCCGGGAGTCGTCGGCGCAGCGAAGGGAGTGGCGAAAGTGAACAGCGGTACTCCGTTGGTGATGGCGTTGTTGGAACTGCCGGTGAGGGAGAACGGACCGGCGGCGAGGGAACCGGTGATTGCCCCGGAGAACGGCGCGTAGTAGAGGCCCCATCCGCCGCGAAGCACTGTTTTGGCGTCGTTGCCCATCTGGTAGGAGAAGCCGAAGCGCGGCGCGAAGTTGTTCTTGTCGGCGCGGCGCAGCGTGCGGTCGAGGCCCAGGCGATCGGCGGTCACGACAGTCAGAGCACGCGGCCATTCTGGACTGAACGTTTCAAGCGCCTTGGCCGTCGGAATGACAATGTTGCCGTTGGCCGGATCGAACGAATAGAAATTATCGTCGCGCACGGTGATGGGCTGATTGAATTCATAGCGAACGCCATAACTCAAAGTGAGCCTGGGAGTCA
The DNA here is from genome assembly GCA_016789755.1 of Bryobacterales bacterium. Taxonomy (GTDB): domain Bacteria; phylum Acidobacteriota; class Terriglobia; order Bryobacterales; family Bryobacteraceae; genus CADEFT01. The sequence continues at coordinate 9,289 of JAEUQG010000028.1, read as the reverse complement.
TCTTGAAATCGTCCTGGGCGTAAAAGGCGAGGTTGTTCCAACGGCTGTACTGGGCCAGATACGGATCCATGCGGGTGACCGTAGTCGGCAGGCCAAGCAAGAAGTCCGCCATGGCGTTGTTACTGAACCGGCTGGTGAAGTTGAAATTGCCGAAAACCGCATTGGACACAGGCATATAGCGATTCACATACCAGCGCACGAATTCGAAGCCGAACTTTGCGGTATGCTTGCCGCGGACCCAGGTGAGGTTGTCGGAGAACTGCGTATGCCCGTCGTTAACCGGGTTCAACAGAAGCTGCGTCACATTACTAAGGCCGGCGATGGCGATGTTTGGAACCCCATTAATTCCCGGACGAGGCGAGAGACCACGGATCCCGATTTGGTCGAGTAACGGCTGGCCTTTCACATTCGAGTCCGATTTGGAGGAGAGCACGACATTGCCGGCGCGAAACTCGTTGAACAATGTGGAGGTGAGGGTAGCGGTGTGGCCAACGGTGAAGAAATGCACATTGCGCAGATTGGTGGAGGTGCCCACCGAGCTGGGCGGAAGCGGGCTGCGGGCGCCGGGGATCTTGTAGTCGTGATCCTTGTTTTGATAGCGGAAGAAGGCAGTCTGATTGGACCCGATGTGCTGGTCGATGCGCAGTTCCATGATTCTGTGATCTTCAGGGCCGTTGAAGACATCGCGGTAATTGCCGGCAGTAAGGGTGGGCGGCCCGAAGTTCGGCAAGGGGAAGAATAAGTCCATGGAGCGCTGGGCCTGCGTGGTGATCTGCGCTGCCGGGATGCGGTTGTTGGCATACGGCTGGTTGGTGCGTGGATCGCGCACGGCGGCCGCTCCGGTGAAGTCACCGGCGCGCTGCGCGACGGTGGGCACATTGGCGTTGAACAAGTAGGCACGGGAACCGCGAGTCTGATCGTACGTCAGTTGGAAGAAGGTCTTCTCCTTGCGGATCGGCCCGCCGAAGCTGGCTCCGAAGTTGTGAATATTCTGGAAGGGCTTGGCAGCCTGGAAGGCATTGCGCGCATCGAAGGCGCTGTTCTTGGCGTACCAAAACAAACCACCCTGAAATTGATTTGTGCCGGATCTCGTCACGGTGGTGACATTGCCGATGCCGCTGAACTCCGCGCGGTTGGAATTGAGATTGGCGGTGAATTCCTCCACCGACTCAAAGGAGGGCTGAGAAACGGGGTCGGGACCGCCGAAATTGCCGAAGTTGGTTTCGATGCCGTCCACCTTGAGGCGTGTGCCGTTCTGGCCGCCGCCAGGGACCAGCCAGGCTGCGCCGGCGCCCACCTGCACCACGCCAGGAATGGTCAGCGGCATCATGCTGAAGATCAATCCCGAGTCGCCGGCGTTGTTGAAGACGCTGCGCAGATTGGTGGGCAGTTCGATGAGTTGCTTGGCCGTCAAGCTGGTGGCGATGGCGGGAGATTCCGTCTGCACCACTGTGGAAGCAAGAGCGGTCACCGTGACCTCAGATGCAGAAGCCTGCAGATCGAATCGCAGGTCCTGCCGCAGGGTACGGTAGGCCGCTAACTCGAACACTGGAGTTTCGAGCGAACGGAAACCGCTTGCCTGAGCGGATAGCTTGTATCGGCCGGGAGGAAGATTCGGGAACGTGAACACGCCGGTATCGTTAGTGGTCACTTCGCGTTTCAATCCCGTATCTTCGGAAGTCAGAGCGATCTTGGCATTGGGGACGACGGCCTGCGCGGGGTCGACGGCAAGGCCGGTCACTGTACCGAGCGGAGACTGCGCCGCCGCCGTGCACACAAGGAGCAGGAACAGTAAGACGGAATGAAGCATGATTCTTCTATTCTGACACGTCACTCCACGATGCTTGCAGCGGGAAAGTAGTGACGGAGGATACTCCGGAAATCGGCGCCTTGGGCCGCCATGCCGGCCGCGCCGCGTTGACAAAGGCCGACCCCATGGCCGTGTCCCTTGCCACTGACGATCACCTTGCCGGCGACACGCCGCTCAATGTAGTCATTGGACCGCAGGCTGTCCCATCCGAAGCGCCGCGCCAGTTCCAGACGGGCGGCTTCCGTGTGTTGCCCGGTCCACTGCTCTTCTGGAAATTGCGCGGTCCAGACCGCGGGGTTGCGGAGACAGGCAGCGCAATCGACGGCGGCAAAAGGGTAGGGCGATGAAGCAAAGCCGACATCTTCGGCGCGCAAGGTGCGCCCGCCGCAACTACGGAAATACAGCGCCGGAACCGGCTCGCCACGATATCGCAGCACAAGGCCACGAGTACGCAGCGCGGATTCCCGAGAGACCGCGGTTCCTGCCGTGAGGAACTGGCAATGCGTGCTATCGCAGAAGTCGGCGGCTTCATGACGCCGGCGGTGCGCCGAATAGTAGGAACGCGCCGCGATGGCTTGGGCGTCGATGGCGCTTTTCAGGGGCGTCCCGGGCATTTCCCCGGCCACGGCGCCGGCGACGGCATCTTCCAGATCGAGGTTGACCACGGCAACCAGCGACCCGCTCCGCGCCATCACCTGCGCATCGCCAGGATAGGAACGAGCAATCGCGCCCTTCACCGATAACCGCACTGTCCCACCGTAGGTCGTCAGCGCTTCGCCACAGATTGGGCCCGCGCAGACCAGCCGCCCCCGCAACCCCACCTTCGAGGGCGATGGAAGGACCTCGCCGCCCAGCCGCAGCGAGGGCGCCTCGATTTCGAGAACAGTGAGTGGGAACAACGATAGCACTTGGATGCGCAGAGCGGCTGCCTGCAATGAACAAGTGAGCAACAGCGCCACCAGTTTCACGCGCCTTTGGCCGCCGCCACTTCCGCTGCCGTGGCTCCGATGCTCAACTTTGTTCCGGGTGTTGCGCAGTCCGATCGCAAGATGGCGAAGGCAATGCTTTTGCCGAGAGCGGGTGAATAGGCGGAGGACATCGTTTCGCCTGCGGCTGTCTCGCCCGCGGTGACTGCGGATCCGGTGGGCGGAGCAACGGCGGAATCGACGTACAACGGCACGAGCAACCGATGCACCTGGCCGCGCGAGCGCACACGTTCCACGATCTCCTGTCCCAGGTAGCATCCTTTGTTGAAGTGCACCGCATGCAGAAGCTGTGTTTCGTGGACCAGATGCTTGTCGCTGAAGTCCAACCCATAGACAGGGCGAAAACGTTCCAGCCGGACAATGTTTTGGTCGTCCGGTGACGCGGCGACAGCCCCAAGTTGTTCTAACCGATCGATAAGGGCCTGCTTCTCTGCCCTGGGCGCGAAGACACGCAAACCTATTCCGGTTGCGCTGCAATCGGCCACCGTGAATTGCGCGAGTTCGCCACGCAGAGCCGAGGCGTGCGGTCCCTCCAAGCCGATCACGGTGGTCTTTTCCCGGGCATCTTCCAAAGTTACATCGTCGGCGATAATGTATTTGTCTAAATGCTGAAAAAGCGCATCATGTGAGGCTGCTTCGGTATCGATGAGGAGCGTATCGCCCAAATTCAAGATGTTGGCATCGCCAAGAATACGGCCCTTGTCGCTGAGGAAAAAAGCGTAGCAGGACGCCGTGGCGGCCAGTTGCTGGATATGATTTGTGGTCATCGCATGAAGCAGCCTCGCCCGGTCTTCCCCCGCCACTCGAAACCGGCCGCGGCCATCCAGATCGAGCCACGCCGCTGCTTCCCGAAGAGCCTGATAGCCGCTCATTGCTGCATCGCTCGCAATACGGCTGAAATGAGCATGACGACAACTCCGCTGGCGGCAATACCGGTCAGCCAGCGTGTGCGTTTCTCCGCATCTACACCCTCACGCCCAAGCAGCACCGATACAGCCACGACATGGAGTGCGAACAGCGACTTGATTCCGAACCACATGTGGTAGCCGGCGGGCAGATTCGACTTCCGCAACAGATTGAATGTGCCCGAACCCAGTAACACTACAACGGCGGCCAGCATGAGAGGACGCAATGCAGCGGCGATCCGGCCGGCCACCTTACCGCGCTCCGTATCGCTCAATCCACTCAGCGCCGGAGTGATAACAAATCGGGCGTAGAATGCTCCACCGACCACGAAGGCCATGGATGCAATGTGCGCCCAACGCATGGCGACTGCAAGAAAGTCCATAATCTTAGTGTAAACGCCTCCTATCATGATTCACGAAATTCTGCCTGTCGGAATGCTGCAATGCAATTGTTCGATCTTCGGGGACGAAACGACAAAGGAAGCCATTGTCGTCGACCCTGGGGACGATATCGCCGATATTGTTTCGATCCTCGACAAGCATCAACTCAAGGTGAAAGCGATCGTCATTACTCATGCCCACATCGATCACATCGGCGGCGCCCAAAAGTTGAAGGCACTCACCGGCGCGCCGGTGTGGATGCATCAGAACGACGAAGGACTTTACAACCAATTAGAGATGCAAGCAGCGTGGTTAAGGATGCAAACTCCGGAGCGGGCGGAGATCGATATTCATCCCAAGGAAGGCGACAGCCTTGAGTTGGGCCCTTCCGGGTTCCATGTTCTACACACTCCAGGGCATACGCAGGGGAGCTTGTGCCTTTGGATTCCGGAAGAGAACAAGCTGGTCGCGGGCGATACCTTGTTTCAGCAATCCATCGGGAGGACGGATTTGCCGGGAGGGGATCATCGTCAGATCCTGTCTTCCATACACACGAAGTTGCTGGTGCTGCCCGATGACGCGGTCGTGATTCCGGGCCACGGCGCTAACACCACCATCGGCTTCGAAAAGCGGTTCAACCCGTTCCTGAGTTGAGGCCGCGATGCTGCAAGGCGCTGCCGGCAAGACATTCGGCACTTGGGACACTCCCGATCCGCAGCGCATTGCCGCGCCGCGATCGGCGGTTGGTGAAGCGCTGGTGTTTTCTGGAGCGGTATGGGCCGCTATCGTTCAGCGGCGAGATACAGCACACCCGCACATCGGGATGTAAACCGTTTTGTGGCTTCTCGAAGGACTAGCCCGCACAACGCGCCGGGTCTACCCGGCGGCACACGATTTCCGGAACATGCTGGGGGAGCCCCAGCCTTTGCATGCTTCTCGAAAGCGAGAGCGCGCATAACGACAGCCACGGCTCGCAGGCGTTGGCACGCGCGGGCAAGTTGAGCCTGATGAGTGCCGTCATTGGCATCACGCACGAGGGAGACACCGCCATTGAACTCAGGCCGGTTGAACGGCGTGCAACTCTGAGTTGCGTCGCCCGATGCCGCTCGTGTGCACGCCCGCGTTTCATCATGACATGTCGTAGACGAAACCTCGCTGGACCGAGCTACACTCAGCCCCGACGTGCTCTGTTATCCCGGCGCCGGCCGCCATTCGGCGGATTTGCACGGACTGGACCGGACCGCGATGCCTGTTGTTCGGCGGCGAACCGATGCGGGAACCTGTGCTACTGTGGTGGGACTTCGCGGCGCGCAGCGAAGAGGAGATCGCTGCCGCCCGAGCGGATTGGGAAGCCCACCAGCGTTCCGCCGACGTCACTGCGTACCGCGGCTCCCGTCTGGCCGCGCCTCCCTTCGCGCCTGAAGAGGTGATTACAGGATGCCAGTCTTCAGCACAGAACTTTTTCTTTCCACCCTCGCGTTGATCGGCGCGGTAATCATGGTTTCCGCGCTGCTGTCGGGTTTGGTGGAGCGCACAGGTTTTCCGCAGGTTGCTATTTTCCTCGCGCTTGGGGCATGCATTGGACCCATCGGACTCGGGTTGCTGGATGCCGGTCTGCAATCGCCAATTCTGCGCGTGGTTGCGACGCTCAGTCTGGTGCTTGTCCTGTTCACCGACGCTGTCTCACTGAACCTAACCGAGGTCCGCACTCACAAACTGCTGGCCGTGTTGGTGCTTGGCCCGGGCACGCTGCTGTCGGCAGCACTCACCTCGGCAGCGGCGCATTGGATTCTCGGGCTAACCGTCCCCATGGCGCTGATCCTCGCGGCCTCGCTTGCATCGAGCGACCCTGTGCTGCTGCGCGGCGTTTTGAAACGGCCTGAGCTATCAGCGCGGGTGAAACAGGCGTTGCGGTTAGAAAGCGGCATGAACGACGCCGTGCTGCTGCCGGTCGTTCTGGTGACAATGACTTTTCTTTCGCAAGGCGGATTCAGCGGCGGCGATTGGGCGAAGTTGCTGCTGAACATCCTGCTGTTGAGCCCGGCCGCGGGCGTGGTGGTGGCGCTGGCATCGATCGGCCTGCTGGAGTTCGTGCGCCGCCGGATGGGAGTGCGTCGCGACTACGAGTCCATTTACTCGTTGGGCGTGGCCTTCGCAGCTTTCGCGGCTGCGGAGTCGATCCATGGCAGCGGTTTTCTGGCGGCGTTCGCCGCCGGCATCGCCATCTCCGCACTCGATGTGGAACTGTGCGATTGCTTCCTCGAGTATGGCGAAACCACGGCCGAGATGGCCTTGATGTTCACTTTCGTGCTCTTCGGGACATCGCTCATCTGGACCGGGTTCAGCGCGGCCACTCCGGCGGCGCTTGTGTTTACGGCATTGGTGTTTCTATTAAGGCCTGCAGCATTTCAGCCCGCGCTGTGGCCGGCACGCCTCGATTGGCGCGAGAGGATGCAGATCGGATGGTTCGGGCCGAAGGGGCTATCGTCGTTGCTGCTGATCTTACTGCCCGTGTTTGCGAGTATCCGGGGCAGTGAGCCTTTGCTCACGCTTTGCTGTTTTATCGTACTCTGCTCTGTGGCGCTGCACGGGCTTTCGCCACTGTTATTGGGCAAAGGCGCGGTTACCGGCGAACCGGAAACCAAGGCCGCGCACACCATCACAATCGACGAGTTGCGCGCGTTGTTTGCGTCCGGCGCAAGGCACTACATCGTCGACTCGCGCTCAGAGCGGACGCACGATGAAGGGCTCACTATTCCCGGCTCGATACGCTTGCATCCGGACAGCCCAGTGGTTGCGGCAACTCAAGCGCAGTTGGCGCGCGACGCAGTCCTGGCGGTGTTCTGTGCTTGACCGAACGAAGCGACCAGCGCCCGTGTGGCGCAGGAATTAAGGAAGGCCGGCTGGACGCAGGCACGCGCGCTGGTGGGCGGATGGAACGCCTGGAAGGAGGCCGGACTCGCCACCGGCCCCCGGTAATCTGAACCGGCCGTCTTACTGGCCTTGTCCGAGAGAGAAACCCGGCTCGCCGTCAAAAGTGCACAAATTCTCGATCTTGATGAAATCCAGCTTGGCCGAGGAGAGCCGCAGCAGCAGGCGCAGGATCTCTTCGTGAGGGATCTCTTTGGCCGCCAGGAATCGGCAGCGCCAATGATCGGTGCAGAAAGTCTCGGGATAACCATTGGGCCATACTTTGACGCCGCGGTTGGTGATCATGGACAACGCAAGCGTTTCGGTTTGCGCTTGCTGCAAGCGCGAGGCCAGTTGCGAAACATCGCCATCGGACCAGTGCAGGAAGACATCCACGCCGACGATTGTCTTGACAGCCTTACGCTGCCGTGGAACGCCTGCCTGCGCTGGCCGGTCCGGTGAGTCGTACGACACGGGCTTCAAAGTACGCGGCTGCCGTCCGAGGCGCGCCATAACGGCCTCGGCAAACTTGCCGGTGCCAACGCCACGTCCACCAGCGGCGATGTCAGGGGTGTGGACTCCATCCTCAAGAGTGCGGAGCAGGGCGTTGTGAACGAGCGACGCGGCTTGTGCTTGTCCCATATGCACGAGCATCATCACGGCGCCCAACAGGAGGCCTGAGGGATTCGCGATGTCGCGCCCGGCGATATCAGGCGCCGATCCGTGAATCGCCTCGAACATGGCCAGAGTCTCACCGATGTTCGCCGAGCCGGCCAGCCCAACGGAGCCCGCCACTTCGGCGGCGATGTCGGACACAATATCCCCGTACAAGTTGGGCGTCACCACCACATCGAAGTCGCCGGGCCGGGCCGCCAGACGGGCGGCGCCGATGTCGACAATCATGTGCCCCCGCTCCAGGTCGGGATACTCCGCGCCGATCTCATCGAACACCTTGTGGAACAGGCCATCGGTGAACTTCATGATGTTGTCTTTGCTGAAGCAAGTCACTTTCTTCCGGCCATGCGCGCGGGCATAGTCGAAAGCGTAACGAACGATCCGCTCGCATCCAGGCCGTGTGATCAGCTTCAGGCACTGGTAGACCTGGTCGGTTTGCCGATGCTCGATGCCGGCGTACAAATCCTCTTCGTTTTCGCGAATCACGACGACGTCCATGCCGGGATGCATGGTTCGCACGAAGGGGTGATAGGCGACCGCAGGCCGCACGTTGGCGAACAATCCCAAGGTCTTTCGAATAGTGACGTTCACGCTCTTGTAGCCTCCGCCCTGGGGGGTGGTAACAGGCGCCTTCAAGAAAACACCAGCCCTGCGCATCGCCTGCCATGCCGAGGGCTCGATTCCGGATGTCACACCGCGGCGGTAAACCGACTCTCCGATCTCGACGGGAGTAACATCCAAGTCCGCGCCGGCGGAGCGCAGGATGTCCAGCACCGCTCCCATGATCTCCGGGCCAATACCGTCTCCGTAAGCTACAGCCACCTGGGTGCGATACGGTTTCTCCGTCATGGACGCGGTCCCTTCCTGTTCCACGGCCGAAGCAACGCTCATGTGTTTTCTCCTGGGGTATGATACTTGCCTGACTCTTTCATCATACGACAATCAATTCGTATATTTCAAGACGTATTTTTGATGTCGTATGATCGAAACACCATGGGCCCGGAGAAGTGGACATTCCTCACCAACTACAGCCACGTACTTTTGTCGATCGCGGCGGACCCGGCGATTCGTTTACGTGACGTGGCGGAGAGAGTAGGCATTACGGAGCGTGCGGCGCAACGGATTGTCGCCGATCTAATTGAAGCTGGATATCTGACGAGTGAAAAGGAAGGGCGAAGAAACCGCTACCAGGTAAACGAAGAATTGCCGTTGCGGCATCCGATCGAGCAGCACCGGCAAGTAGCGGACTTGCTGGCGCTGCTGGAGCCGTTGCGGTCGCGGCACTCGCCGGAGGCGAAGAAGCGCACTAAGCCGTGAGGTGTCTTGAAGGCACGGGAAACCGCCGGGCGGAACGAGTCTTGCGCTTTTCGGTGACGAAATGGCCCGCCTGTCTCACCATGGAAAGAGGGTAAAGCGCGTTGCGATCTGGGTTGTCGGGCAGGTAGACGACACAGACCTTTTCGCCGACAAAATGTGCATTATGGGTGGGGTACATCTTTCCCTGACCCACGCCTCCGCTGAGGAGAGGGAATTCGTAGCGGTAGGCATGCTTGTGCCCGTGCGCTTCCTTGACGCCGGTGATGACGCCGGGCGCGATGCGTCCCTCGGCCAACAGGTACTTC
>JAEUQG010000021.1 GCA_016789755.1 Bryobacterales bacterium | reverse complement strand
GGCAGGGCGCTTTCGGCGGGTGATTTTCGAGGAGTACGCGGAACGGGCGGTGCTGCAACGGATGGACGACAGCTTCGAGTACTGTATGGCGGCGATCGACGCGGCGGCGGGAACAGTGTCCTTGACCGGGTTCCGTGAGGGCCAATGCCAAGGCAAGTTGCACTACCGGCGGGAAGGCGATCGGCTATCGATGGAAGGAACACTCAACGGGCGGGTTACGCGGGTGGAGACGAGGCTCATGGACCGCAGCCGTTTTCCGCTGCTGCGGCGGGGGTTTCATTGGATTCAGGAGAAGCCGTTCAACCGCTGACTATTCAACGCGGCGCAGAGTCCACTCGGCTTCGCGGCGCAGATAGGCGGTGTACATGGCGATGCGGCTGACTCCCTTCATGACGCCATCGCGCACCTGGAAGTTGTGCAATTCAATGCCGCCATCGGGCTGCGTGAGGGTGATCTGCACACCGTTGGGAGCGGGCACGCAGGCGGCTGAGGTGTTGGCGTAGCGCAGTTCGGGGCCTTCGACACTGTAGCGGACGCGGCAAGCGGAGCCTTCGGCAGTGACGAGGAGGGTGAGCCGCGACGGGTCGCGGTAGAATCGCGTCTCGCCTTCCCACTTCCCGATGAAGTCCGCGATACGGAGTGTTTCCACCGCAGGCAGCGGCGCGATTGCGGCGAATGCCGGACGCGGCGTCGTGATCGGGGAAGCCTGCTTGACGGACTCGGCGGCCACGGCGCGGATGAGCTGGGCGTCGGCGGCGGTGACACCGCCGGGGGGACGCAGGCACGGCTTGGCGAAAAGGGCTTCGGTAAAGACGCAGGCAGTTAAATAGGTTCCGAGCACCGTGGGATGCAGGTCGTCGGGGACGTAGAGCGAATGCCGCGGCATGCGCGCCCAGGCAGGTCCGGCGGGCACGGAGACGGCCCGCAATTCGCCGGCGATTTGCGCAAATGCGTAATCCAGATGGGGCCGGTCCTCCGGATTGACGCGCCGCGCCCAGTGGTGGAAGAACACAGTCTTCGCGCCGGCCGCGCGGATTTCCTTGTCCCAGATACGGGCCCAGGAGAAGAAGGCCTTCGGATCGTTCACGGCCCGCGCTCCGTTGACGGCGGCAATCCCGAGGGTTCCCTGCTCCTGGAGTACGACGTAGTCCCATTTGCGGCTGCGCAGCTTTTCGAGGGCGGGAGTCTGTTCGTAGAGGATCTGCAGAGTGGCGCCGGGGGCGGTGACGGACTCGGCGTGAACGGCCTGCGGCGAACTACGCATGACCATTCCGGGCAAGTCATTGGTATAGGTGAGGCTATTTCCCAGAAATAGAATCGCAATGATCTGTTGCATTACCCTACCTGTTGGCGATTTTCAGCAATTCCTCCAGCACCCAGTTCTCCACGTTGGCGCAGCCCAGATCGACGCGAGGCTTGACCGCCCCATGGAAATCGGAGCCGCCGCTAACGGCCAGATCGAGCTTACGTGCGATCTCGAAATAGGTGGCGCCACGATGGCCGGGCTGATCGGAATGAAACACCTCCACGGCGTGCAATCCTTCTTGCTTCAGGCCGCGGAGGAAGGCTTCTTCGTCCGGCAGGGCGAGGCGGATGGGATGGGCCAAGGAGGCGATGCCGCCGCACTCCCGGACGCGGCGGATGGCTTCGGCGAGGGAAGGCGCTTCATGCTCGACATAGCCGGGGGCATCCTCGCCGAGCAGGCGTTGAAACGCTTCATCGATGGAGGCGAAATAGCCCTTGGCGACCAGGACGCGGGCAAAGTGCGGACGGCCTGTCATGCTGCGGCCGAGCGCTTCGACCTGGGCGAGATCGATGTCGTAGCCAAGTTCGCGGAGACGCTGTTCGAGCCTGCGGTTGCGGTCGCGGCGCTGCTCGTAGCGGCCGGTCAGCCATTCGCGGAACTCGGGGGCGGGCTGCCCATCGAAAAAGTAGCCCAATAAATGCGGGGCTTTTCTTCCCATGCGGCAGGTGATTTCAATTCCGCAGACAAGCCGGAGCGAGGGAGGATGGGGCAAGGCGAGCGCGGCGTCGTAGCCATTCAGATTGTCGTGATCGGTAATGGCCAGGGCATCGAGGCCTTTGCGGTAGGCGAGTTCCAGCAGTTCGCCGGGAGAGCAGGTGCCGTCGGAGTAATTGGTGTGGGCGTGGAGATCGATCACGGAGCAAGCGGCTCCGAGGGGAACTCGAATACTTCACCGGCGGCGCGGACGATGAGCTTCCCTGCCCCGAGAGGCTTGCCTTGATTGGCGTAGAACATGGCTCCATCGGTGCTCTGGCCGGGGGTCAGCTTGAGATCGACGAAAGCGATAGCGGATGCGGCCGCGGCAGCTTTGAGCTTTCCGGAAACCAACTCCGCCGCGGCTGCCTGCCGGCGCTGCTCGTAGCCGTTGGTGGATTGCATTCGATTCAGGCCGTAGAGGCCGATTTCATAGGTTGCCACGAGTTTGATGACGTCGCTGCGCCCGGCTTTCTCGATCATCTCTGTGACGACGGCGCGGGGGTTGGAGGGGTTGAGGGCGGTGCCGTCGGCTTTGATGAAGCGGAAGTCGGTCACCTTTACGGTCCAGGGTATCTGCGATCCGTTCGACACGGCGACCTGCATGATGGTGTAGTCGCGGATGGTAGTGGGCAGATGGGCGAACATGATGGTCACACCGTTTTTGGTGAGAGTCTTATAGTGTAATCCACCAGACTCGAAGTCGATGACCTGCGCGCGGCTCAAGCAGAGGCCGAGCGTCAGCAATATTACTGCGCGCAGGGGAGTCATACAGCCATTATGCTATAGTGCCGCTTTATGCGAATCGACGGTCAGGATCTAAGCGCGCAAGGCATCTACAATCCGGGCGGCGTGCATTGGAATCTGCCCACTGCCGAGTTGATTGAACAGGCGCTGTTGCGGCGTGAAGGGGAATTGGCGGGGAACGGAGCGCTGGTTGTGCGCACGGGGCAGTTCACAGGGCGGTCGCCGAACGACAAGTTTGTTGTGCGCGAGGCCGTGACGGAGAACACCGTCGATTGGGGCAGCGTGAACCAGCCGATGAGCGAGGAGCATTTCGAGCGGCTGCACAGCCGCGTGGCGGCGTTCCTGCAAGGGCGCGACATTTTTGTGCAGGATTGTTTCGGGGGGGCCGACGCCGGCTACGCGCTTCCGGTGCGGGTCATCACGCAGCGGGCCTGGCACAGCCTCTTTGCGCGGCAACTGTTCATCCGCGCCGAGCCGTCGCAATTAGAGGGATTCGAGCCGCAATTCACCATCCTATTCGCTCCGGATTTTCAGGCCAGCCGGGAGCTAGACGGCTCGCACACGGAAACCTGCATCGCACTGAGCATGCAACGGAAGACGGTGATCATCGCCGGGACGCAGTACGCGGGGGAGATGAAGAAGTCGGTATTCACGATTCTGAATTACCTGCTGCCGGACCGCGGGGTTCTGCCGATGCATTGTTCGGCGAACACGGGCGCCGACGAGCGCGTGGCGCTGTTTTTCGGGCTATCGGGCACGGGCAAGACAACCCTTTCGGCGGACCCATCGCGGCGCCTGATCGGCGACGACGAACACGGCTGGAGCGACCGTGGGGTTTTCAATTTCGAGGGCGGGTGTTATGCCAAATGCATCCGTCTTTCAATGGAGAATGAGCCGCAAATCTGGCGCGCGATTCGTTTCGGCAGCGTGCTGGAAAACGTCGTGATGGAGCCGGCGACGCGGGAATGCGATTACGATTCGAGCGCGGTGACGGAGAACACGCGCGCGGCGTATCCGGTGGATTTTATCGAGGGGGCGGTGATTCCGGGGGTTGGCAATCACCCTTCGCAGGTGCTGTTTCTGACGGCCGATGCCTTTGGGGTGCTGCCGCCGATCGCAAGGCTCTCGCCGGAACAAGCGATGTACCATTTTCTGAGCGGATATACGGCGAAAGTGGCGGGCACGGAACGCGGGCTTGGCAAGGAGCCGCAGGCGACGTTCAGCGCCTGTTTCGGCGCTCCGTTTCTGCCGCGGCATCCTTCGGTTTACGCGGAGATGTTGGGGAAGAAGCTGGCCGAGCACGGGGTTTCCTGCTGGCTGGTGAACACGGGCTGGGTGGGGGGAGCGTTCGGCGCGGGCCACCGCATGCGTCTGCCGTACACGCGCGCCATGGTGCAGGCGGCGGTAAGCGGGCAACTGGATGCGACGCCGGTGGTGCCGCATCCGGTGTTTCATGTGATGGTTCCACAATCGTGCCCTGGCGTACCGCCGGAACTGCTGGATGCGCGGGGCATGTGGCCGGACAAGGCAGCCTATGACCGGGCGGCGGCCGAATTAGGGGCGCGTTTCCGGAAGAATTTCGAGAAATTCGGCAAAATGAGCGATTCGATTCTCGCCGCGTCGCCAAGGTAAGATGAGGCGCCACTGGCAAGACCGGCGCACCCTGCTCACCACGCTCTACTTTGCGGGTTTTCTGCTGCCGGCGCTACTGGCCTCGATCGTCCGCCCGTTTGCTTTGTGGGATTATCTGACGTCCGCCGATCTGCTGCATTTCGGCCGTCCTATTGCATGGTCTGCACTGCTGTCCAATCTATGGCATCACCTGCTGGTGAACACCTACATTGTCCGACCGACGGTTTCCCTGCTCTACGATTTGCAGACATTGCTGTTCGGCGGGGAGTTTTGGCTTTGGTATGTGGTGAAATGGGCAGCCTTCGTGGCCTGCGTTTTGGCGGTCACCACGTTGCTCGAACGGCTGGGATGCGGGTGGTGGGCGCGCGCCGCGGTGGCGAGTCTTCTACTGTTCCATCCGGCGCGGTTTACGCTCATGCTG
>JAEUQG010000572.1 GCA_016789755.1 Bryobacterales bacterium | reverse complement strand
AGAGGAACTCGGATTCGTCGAACATGGTGCGCAGGACGCGCTCGAGGCGGCGCCAGGGCACGATGGAAAGAAGCCGGCGCTCGCCCTTCCCTTCCCGCACCATGGAGGCGATGTTGCCGCACAGATCCGGGCGGTTGGCGAGGAACCACTCCATGCGCCTGCGGAAGCCGGGGAGGCGGTCGAGGACCTTGGGTTCGAGCGTATCGACGGCGAACAGGGGAATGAGTCCGACCATGGAGCGGATCTTCATCGGGATGTATTCGTAGGATGCGTCGCCGGCGGGGAGCACGAGGTTGTCGTAGTAGAAGCCGTCGGATTCGTGCCAGAGGCTGCTTTGCCCGGCGGCATTGGTGGCGCTGGCGATATAGAGGAAATGTTCGAAGAATTTGCTGGCGATATCCTCATAAGCGCGGTTGACCATCGCCAGTTCCAGGGATATCTTCAGCATATTCAGGCAATACATGGCCATCCAGGCGGTGCCGTCGGCCTGTTCGAGGAACCCTCCGCCAGGCACGGGGCGGGAGCGGTCGAAGATGCCGATGTTGTCGAGGCCGAGAAATCCGCCCTCGAAGATGTTGTTGCCGAGGTTGTCCTTGCGGTTGACCCACCAGGTGAAGTTCATCAACAGCTTGTGGAAGACGCTTTCGAGGAAGGCGACATCGTTGCGGCCTTGCAGCTTGCCGTCGATCTTGTAGACGCGCCAGCAGGCCCAGGCATGAACCGGCGGGTTGACGTCGCCGAGCGCCCATTCATAGGCCGGAAGCTGGCCGTTGGGATGCATGTACCATTCGCGCAGAAAGAGCGCGAGCTGCCCTTTGGCGAACTCGGGATCGATCATGGCGAAAGGGATCATGTGGAAGGCGAGGTCCCAGGCCGCATACCAGGGATATTCCCACTTGTCGGGCATGGAAATGACGTCGGAATTAAACAGGTGAATCCACTCTTTATTGCGGCCTTTTTTCCGCTCTACGGGAGGCGGCGGATGCCCGGCGTCTCCTTTCAACCAGTCCTCGATGACGTAATGGAAATACTGTTTGCTCCAGAGCATGCCGGCGAACGCCTGGCGCTGGACGGATTTGGCGTCCGGCGAGAGCGTGGCGGGCTGGAAGGAAGCGTAGAACTCATCGGCTTCGCGGATGCGGTCCTCGAAGACGGAGCGTGAGTTGGAGACCGGCGCATCTTTGCGGGAAAGGCGCAGGGTGACGGTTTCCGCGGCGCCTGAGGCGACGGGCAGCACATACAGCGCGCCGGCCTTGGTGCCGGATAGATCGGGGCTGACGGCGTGCTGCCGGTTGTGGATGACGTAT
Organism: Bryobacterales bacterium; assembly: GCA_016789755.1. Taxonomy (GTDB): domain Bacteria; phylum Acidobacteriota; class Terriglobia; order Bryobacterales; family Bryobacteraceae; genus CADEFT01. The sequence continues at coordinate 2,428 of JAEUQG010000572.1, read as the reverse complement.
TCGTGGAAGGCGTCTTTGTAGAAGCGGCGCTGGGAGCGGAAGTTCCAATGACGCTCCGTGTTGGTATCGTTCTCCGTGAACAGCAGTTGCGGCGAGCCGTCACAGCGCAGCAGGTAGCGGCCGAGCGAATCCTCTTCCGCCTCGATGACGCCAGTGTCGACCTGCCATAGTGAGGGGCGTCTGGCGCCCTGCTTCCATGCCCAGGTGTTGCGGAACCACAGTGTGGGAATCAGGTGCAGCGTTGCCGCCACAGGCCCGCGGTTGACGGCGCGGATGCGGATGTGAATGTCGTCCTCGGCGGCCTTGGCGTATTCGACGTAGACATCGAAATAGCGGTCTTCGTCGAAGATGCCGGTGTCGAGAAGTTCGAACTCGGGCTCGAAGGCGTTGCGCCGGTGGTGGGTCAGATCGTGGTAAGGAAACTCGCCCTGCGGGTATTTGTAAAGGCACTTCATGTAGGAGTGCGTGGGCGTGGAATCGAGATAGAAATAGTATTCCTTGCAGTCTTCGCCGTGATTGCCTTGCGGCCCGGTGAGACCGAATAACCGTTCTTTGAGTATGGGGTCGCGGCCATTCCACAAGGCAAGCGCGAAGCACAGGCGCTGGTGGTTGTCGGAGATGCCGCACAGTCCGTCCTCGCCCCAGCGATAGGCGCGCGAGCGGGCGTGATCGTGCGGGAAGTAATCCCAAGCCGTGCCGTAAGCGCTGTAGTCTTCGCGCACCGTGCCCCATTGGCGCTCGGAAAGATAGGGTCCCCAGCGGCGCCAATGGCGCGTCCGGTTGCCCGTTTCCACGATGCGGCCGCGTTCGGCGCTCATTATAGTTTCGCCGCCTGTATGGAATAATCCAGGCCGCCGAAGAATTTTGCGCGGAAGGCTTCGGGCAGTGCTTCAATCTCAGGCATGGTGTCCTCGGCGTTATTGATATATTCCACCTTGATGGCGCCGAAGCCCGATTCTTCCAGATAGAACGCAAGCAGCGGAGCGGGAATCGGGCGCCGGTGCGTGGGGTCGAGATAGAAATGCGAGGCGAAGATGGCGAGGCATTCCGGGTTCGGCGTTTCGATAACGATGCGGCCCTTGGGGCGCAAGGCGGCAGCGGCGAGGCTGAGGAATTCGGGGAGGCGATCAGGGGGTAGATGTTCTACCACCTGCGAGCAGAAGATGCCGTCGAGGGAGGCCTCGTCGAGTTCGCCGAGGTAGTGGAACAGATCGGCCTGTTCGGCGTAGAGGCCCTTGGCGCGGCAGATGGAGACCATTTCGGCGTTGGAGTCGATGCCTTTCACCAGCATGCCGGCGTCGCGCAGGGACTCGAGAAACTCGCCGCGGCCGCAGCCGGTATCCAGCACTTCGTTGCAGCCTTGGAACGCGCGCAGATAGCGCTGTTGCTGCGATCGCACGTATTCTTCGCTGCCGCGGAAGCGGTCGGAGTGGCGCAGAAAATCGAAGGGCGGATCCTCGAAGCGGATCGGTTGTTCGCCGTGCAGCGGAGGCTGTGGCGCCGCCGCCGAGGGCAGCGTATGCACGCGCTGGCGCAGCGTACGGAGTTCGCTATGGATGACTTTTTCCACCTGCAGGCGGGCTTTTTCCATTTCGCCCCACAGCCGTTCCTGGATATCGAGCCGGGCCTGGTCGAGGGCGACCGTGAAGTCGCGGTGTTGCGACGAGGCCACATCGCGGAAGTTCGATTCCATGAGCGTGGCGCGGTGCTGGAAGGCGGTCTGCAGATCGGCGACGCTGCGCAGGAATTGAATCTCGTTGACCGACAGCTTGTGTTCCCAATGTTGCCGCCATTCGGCCCAATGGCGCCGCACATCCTTCAATTCGCGCGCTTCCGCGGCGAGCTGCGACGACGCCTCGGCGAGACGGCCGGAATCGGCGCGCAGTTCGGCGCGCAGATCCTCGAAGCGGCGGTCGATCTGTGAGGCGAGTGTGGAAACCGCGCGATTGGATTCATTGACTGCTTCGATCAGCGACTGCACGCAATCGAGCGAAGCGCGGTTGAATTCCACCTGTTCGCGGAGCAGCCAGTGCAACGAACGGGCGATGGCGCGCTTGAAGGATTGGATGACGTTGTTCAGCAGACCGGGAGGGCGCGGATTGACCGTGCCGATGGCCCCGGCCTTGGCTTCGGCCCGGTCGCGGGCATGCACGGCGGGCATCAGATCGGCGAGTGGGATCTGTGCCTGTCCCGCGGCATGGAGCGGATAGCGGGCGCGCACACGGTCCTGTACTTCGCGGATGACGGCTTCGATTTCGACGTGCTTGGATTGCTCAGCGGCCACGCTTGCGGCTCCAGGAAGCGGTGATCTTCGAAAAGATGCCGCCGCGCGGGGCGAAGTCGCCTTCCACCGTGGCGCGCACCGGCTTGGCGTGCCGCACGATGTCTTCCAGGAAGCGGTTGACGATGTTCTCCTGAAAGATGCCCA
>JAEUQG010000537.1 GCA_016789755.1 Bryobacterales bacterium | reverse complement strand
AGCCGGCAACTTTTCGAAGCTGCCATTCATCCAAAAGGGTATTCCCCCTATGCTCACCTCGAAGGAAAAATCCGATACTCGCCGGTTGCCGATGATGCCCATCCGCGACGTGGTCATCTTTCCGTACATGATGACTCCGTTTGTGGTGGGGCGCGAATCGAGCGTCCGCGCACTGGAAGAAGCGCTCTCGGGCGACAAGAAGATCTTCCTTGCCACCCAGCACGATGCCTCCGTGGATGAGCCCCGGCCGGACGAAATCTACGCGGTCGGAACGATCGCCAATATCGTTCAAAGCCTGAAGCTGCCCGACGGCAACATCAAAGTTCTGGTGGAAGGCGTGGAGCGCGCCAAAATCGTCACTGTAAGCGAAGAAGAAGGCTTCTTCCGCGCGGTGGTGAAAACGATGAACTATAAAGTGGGGGCGGGCACCCAGCTCGACTCGCTGATCAGCCGCGTCACGGCGCTCTTCGAGCAATACGTCAAGTTGAGCCAGAACCTCAACTACGAGACGATGATTGCCGCCATTCGCGTGGATGAGCCGGGCAAGCTGGCCGACACGGTGGGCGCGAACCTGCAATTGACCATCGAAGAGAAGCAGGAACTGCTGGAGATCTTCGATCCGGTGGACCGCCTGACGCGCGTCGCCGAGATGCTCGACATTGAGATCGAGAAACTCAACATGGACCGCACGATCCAGGGGCGCGTGAAGCGCCAGATGGAAAAGGCCCAGAAAGAGTATTACCTCAACGAGAAGATCAAGGCCATTCAAAAGGAATTGGGCCGCGGCGAAAAGAGCGAGATCGACGAACTGAAGAAGAAGATCGAAGCGGCGGGGATGACTCCCGACGCGCAGGAGAAGGCCACGGCGGAGCTGAAGCGGCTGGAAAACATGCCGCCCATGTCGGCCGAATCGACGGTATCGCGCAACTATCTGGATTGGATGCTGGCCGTGCCGTGGAAGAAGAAGACGAAGGAAATTCGCGATCTGACCTTCGCCCAACAGGTGCTGGAGGGCGATCACTACGGCCTGGAGAAGATCAAAGAGCGCATTCTCGAATTCCTGGCGGTGCGCCAGTTGGTGAAGGATCCGAAGGGCTCCATTCTGTGTTTTGTCGGGCCTCCGGGCGTGGGTAAGACCTCGCTCGGCATGTCCATCGCCAAGGCCACTGGCCGCAAGTTCGTGCGCCTGTCGCTGGGCGGCGTGCGCGACGAAGCGGAAGTGCGCGGCCACCGCCGCACCTACATCGGGGCGCTACCGGGCCAGATTCTGCAGATGATGAAGAAGGCGGGCACGAAGAATCCGGTGTTCATGCTGGATGAGATCGACAAGATGTCGACCGACTTCCGCGGCGACCCATCGGCGGCGCTGCTGGAAGTGCTGGATCCGGAACAGAACTACATGTTCATGGATCATTACCTGGACGTGGAATACGATCTGAGCCAAGTGTTCTTCATTGCGACAGCGAACGTGATGCACACGATTCCGCCTGCATTGCAGGACCGGATGGAAGTAATCCGGCTGTCCGGTTATACGGAACTGGAGAAGATGGAAATCGCCAAGCGTTTTCTGGTGCCGAAACAGACGGCGCAGGCGGGCTTGGGCGACACCGCCATCGAGTTTCAGGATGACGGATTGCAGGAGTTGGTACACTACTACACGCGCGAAGCGGGAGTGCGCAACCTGGAGCGCGAAGTAGGCAACGTTTGCCGCAAGATCGCGCGCAAGGTGGTTGTGGCGAAGACGAAGAAAGAGAAGCTGGACAAGGTCACGGTGAAGCCGGCCACGGTAAACGAACTCTTGGGGCCGCAGAGATTCCGCGACCTGGCGACGGAGAAGAAGAACGAAATCGGGGCGACGATGGGTTTGGCGTGGACGGAAGTGGGCGGCTCGCTGCTGACCACGGAAGCCACCATCATGGAAGGCCGCGGCAAGCTGACAACCACCGGCAAGCTGGGCGACGTGATGCAGGAATCGGCGCAAGCGGCGATGAGCTATATCCGCTCGCGGGCGCATGCGCTGGGCCTCGCCCGGGATTTCTACCGCCACCTGGATATCCACCTGCATGTTCCCGAGGGGGCGATTCCCAAGGATGGCCCGTCGGCAGGCATCACCATTGCGACCAGCATTACGAGCGCGCTGACGTCGATACCCGTGCGCGGCGACATTGCCATGACGGGTGAGATTACGGTGCGCGGCAAGGTGCTGGCGATCGGGGGATTGAAGGAGAAGCTGCTCGCCGCACACCGCCACGGCATTCTGGAAATTGTTCTTCCCAAGGACAACGAGAAGGATCTGCCGGACATTCCGGAATACATCCGGAAAGACATGAAACTGCAATTTGTGGAAAGCATGGATGAAGTGCTGAAGCTGGCGCTGGAGCGGGAGATAGAACCGCTGCCGATCGCCGCGGCGTCGCCGGGCGTGGAAATTCAGCGCGGCGAAGACAAGCTGACCCACTAAGAAGAACCTTTGGAAAGCGCCCCCCACGTGCGGGGGCGCTTCCTTTACAGAAGCGAGTTCCCCACATGATTGCCGCGGAGTTTATAATAGGGGCAGAAACGCCGGAGCTGTTTCCGGCAAGCCGCCTTCCCGAAGTGGCGTTTTTGGGGCGCAGCAACGTCGGGAAATCCAGTTTGCTCAATCGGTTGGTAGATCGGAAGGGGCTGGCCAGAATCAGTTCCAAGCCGGGCTGTACGCAGGCGATTCAGTTCTACCGGGTCGGATCGGATTGGAATTTTGTGGATTTACCGGGGTATGGTTACGCGAAAGTCTCACGCGAACAATCGAGCCAGTGGAAACATCTCATCGAGGCGTACCTGCGGGAGCGGACGCAGCTTCGCCTCTGTCTGCTGCTGCTCGATGCCCGGCGCGGGTGGATGGAAAGCGATTTGGAATTGAAGCAATGGCTGGAGCACTGGGAGAAGCCCTATCTGGCCGTGGCGACGAAAGTTGACAAGTTGAAAACGCAGCGCGAACGAGCGCAATCGAAAGCGGCGCTGGCTGAGCCGGAACTCAGTCAGGAACCGCTGGCTTTCTCGGCCGTACCAGGCCAGGGAGTGAGGGAAATTTGGCAAGCGATCACGAAAACAAAGAACAACAACCCGTAACGGGTCCCACCGAAGAGAAAATGGCCGACAAACCCACCGAGGCCAAACCTGCCGAGAAAGCGGAACCCAAGGCCGCTGAAGGCAAAACCGAAACCAAGAGCGAGGGCAAGAGCGAAGGCGCGCCCGCGGTGACGCGGAAGCGCACGGCGGCGTCGGCGGAAAAGGCGGCTGCTGCCGCAGCACCGCCAGCGGTTGCCGTCCCTGCCCCCACCCCCACCCCCGCCGCCGCGGCTCCAGTGGCCGCCGAGCCAGCGGCGCCGGCAGCGGAGGCGCCCAAGCCAGTGGCGGAAGCACCCAAGCCGGCAGTGGAAACGCCCAAACCCGCGTTGGAGACCCCGAAGCCTGCGGTTGAAGCAGCGAAGCCCGCGGTAGAAGCGCCGAAGCCGGCAGAGGCTCCGAAGGCTGCCATCGAGGCGCCGAAGCCTGCCGCCGAACCGGCCAAGGCCGCCGAGCCGGCCAAGGCTCCTGAGCCGCCGCACACGCCCCCCGGACAGATCACCAGTTCGCGGCCGGACCGCCCGACCAAGAACGGCGCTCCGACGCTGGACCTGGTGGAACTGAAAGACATGTCCATCCAGAAGCTGAACCAGATTGCCAAAGATCTGGGCGTGCTGGGTGTGGCCGGGCTGCGGAAGCAGGAACTGATTTTCAAAATCCTGCAGACGCAGGCGGAAAAGTCGGGTCTTATTTTCTCGGAAGGCGTACTGGAATGCCTGCCCGACGGGTTCGGCTTCCTGCGCGCGCCGGAGTACAACTATCTGCCCGGCCCCGACGATGTTTACGTTTCGCCTTCGCAGATCCGGCGCTTCGATCTGCGCACCGGCGACACAATTTCGGGCCAGATCCGCCCGCCGAAGGAAGGCGAACGCTACTTCGCGCTGATCAAGGTGGACGCGATCAACTTCGAGCCGCCGGAGGAATCGCGGAATAAGATTTTCTTCGACAATTTGACCCCGCTTTATCCGAATTCGCGGCTCAAGCTGGAAACCACGCGGGAGAATTTCTCGGGGCGCGTGATGGATCTGCTGACACCGATCGGGAAGGGGCAGCGCGGTCTGATTGTCGCTCCGCCGCGCACCGGAAAGACGATGCTGCTGCAGAACATCGCCAACTCGGTGACGACGAATCATCCCGAAGTGGTGCTGATCGTACTGCTGATCGACGAACGGCCGGAAGAAGTCACCGACATGCAGCGCAGCGTGCGCGGCGAAGTGATCAGCTCGACGTTCGACGAGCCGGCGGCGCGTCACGTACAGGTGGCCGAGATGGTGATTGAGAAGGCGAAGCGGCTGGTGGAGCACAAGCGCGACGTGGTGATTCTGCTCGATTCGATTACGCGCCTGGCGCGCGCCTACAACACGGTGGTTCCGCCATCGGGCAAGGTGCTTTCGGGCGGCGTCGATTCGAATGCGTTGCAACGTCCGAAGCGCTTTTTCGGCGCGGCGCGCAACATTGAAGAAGGCGGGTCGCTAACGATTGTCGCCACGGCGCTGATCGACACCGGCAGCCGCATGGACGATGTGATTTTCGAGGAGTTCAAGGGTACGGGCAACATGGAAATCCATCTCGACCGCAAGCTGGTCGACAAGCGCGTGTTCCCGGCCATCGACATCAACAAGAGCGGCACGCGCAAGGAAGAGTTGCTGATGCCCCGCGAGGAACTGAACCGCGTGTGGGTGTTGCGCAAGGTGCTCAACCCGCTGTCGCCGACGGAGTCGATGGAACTGCTGCTGGATAAGCTGAACAAGACGCGGAGCAACGCCGAGTTCCTGGCGTCGATGAGCGGCTAACCTGACAAGGGCTTCACCCTTGATATCCCTTCGTCGAGGAAGTCAGAATGGTTCGTGGTGTAGGCGCCAATTCTTTGGACGCACTGCTGCGTGCTGTTGGGGAGAGGCTTAGGCCAGAATCCCCTTCACGACTTCGCCGGATATACCCGTGAGGCGGGCATCGAGGCCCTGAAACTTGACGCTGAGGCGTTTATGATCGATGCCCAGCAGGTAGAGCATGGTGGCATGGAAGTCGTGCACGCTGACGGGATTCTCCACCGCCGCATAGCCTAGGTCATCCGTTGCGCCGTAAGCCAGTCCGCCTTTGATTCCTCCTCCGGCGAGGAGGAAGGTGAACCCCTTGATATGGTGATCGCGGCCGTCGCCGCCCTGCGACATGGGCGTGCGGCCGAATTCGCCTCCCCAGACGATCAACGTATCCTTCAACATGTCGCGCTGTTTGAGGTCGGCGATGAGGGCCGCGGTGGCCTTGTCGACTTCCGGCACCTTAAGCGTGACATTGGCTTTGACGCCGCCGTGATGATCCCAATCGCGGTGATACAACTGGATGAAGCGGACGCCGCGTTCGGCGAGACGGCGGGCGAGCAGGCAGTTGGAAGCAAACGATCCGTCACCGGGATTGGCGCCATACATTTCGAGCACGTGTTTGGGCTCTTTGCTCATGTCGACGAGGCTCGGCACGCTTGCCTGCATCTGGAACGCCATCTCATACTGCGCGATGCGGGTGAGGATCTCGGGATCGTTGGTGGTCTTGTGCTGGATGCGGTTGAGGGCATTGATGGCATCGATGGACTGCTTCTGGGCCGAGGCGGGCAGACCGTCGGGGGTCTGAATGTGGAGCACGGGATCGCCGATGGAGTTGAGCTTGACGCCCTGGAATTTGCTGGGCAGGAAGCCGGCGGACCACTGGCGGGCGGCGATGGGCTGCATCTGGCCGCCTTTGCCGGCGGAGGTGAGGACAACGAAGCCGGGCAGGTCGGCGGCGCCGGAGCCGAGCCCGTAGAGGAGCCAACTGCCCATGCTGGGGCGTCCGGCGAGAATGGCTCCGGTGTTCATGATGGTATGGGCGGGATCGTGGTTGATCTGTTCGGTCCACATGGAGCGGAGCAGGCAGATGTCGTCGGCGACGCTGCCGATGGAGGTAAACAGATCGCAGATATCAAGACCTGATTTTCCGAATTTTTTGAATCCCAGTTGCGGCCCGTAGCAGACCAGCGGGCGGCCCTGCAATTGGGCGATCTGCTGGCCTTTGGTCATGGATTCGGGCATCGGCTTGCCGTGCATTTCGGCGAGCTTGGGTTTGGGGTCGAAGGTTTCGAGATGGGACGGGCCGCCGGCCTGATAGAGGAAGATGACGCGCTTGGCCTTCTGCGGGAAATGCAGGGGCTCAATGACGCCGCGGGCCTGGGCGCGTTGTGCGAGCAGCGAATTGAGAGCGATCAAGCCGAGCCCGGCGGCGCCGCGGCCGAGGAAAGTGCGGCGGCTGGCGATGCGGGCCAATTCCTGTGGTGTCATGTTAATTCCTGGTGATGGTCTCGTGCAGGTTGAGAATGGCTCGGGCGACGGTGGTGAGGGCGGCCAATTCCTCGGGGGGGCGGATGGAGGCGACGGGCGCGTCTCCGGTGCGAATCAATTTGAGCGCCTCGCCCTTGTTCTTGCGGAAGGCGGCGATGCTTTTCCGGTAGAGATCGATGAGGACGCGGGCCTCTTCTTCGGAGGCGCTGCGCTGGAGGGCTTGTTGAAAGGCCCAATCGACCTTTTTCCGCAGCGTGGTTTTTTGCGCGGCGATGCGTTGGGCGAAGACGCGCGAGGCTTCGACGAAGGTGGGGTCGTTCAAGAGTACGAGGGCCTGGAGAGGCGTGTTGGAGTTGACGCGGGTGACGGTGCACTCTTCGCGCGAAGGAGCATCGAAGGTCATGAGGGATGGATGGAGGAAGGTGCGTTGCCAGACGCTGTAGACGCCGCGGCGGTAGAGATCTTCGCCGACGCTGGCCGAGTAGTCGCGCTTGGGGAAGTTCAAGGCGGCGAGATAGCCTTCGGGCTGATAGGGGCGGACGCTGGGGCCGCCGAACTTTTCGACGAGCAATCCGGAGATGGAGAGGGCGACGTCGCGGACGCTTTCGGCATCGACGCGGAAGCGCGACTGACGGGCGAGGAGACGATTGCCGGGGTCGCGTTCTTCGAGTTCCTTGGAAGGGATCGATGCCTGACGGTAGGTGTGGCTGGTGACGATGGTGCGGAGCGTGTGGCGGTAATCCCACTTGCTCTGGAATTCGGCGGCCATCCAATCGAGGAGTTCGGGATGGGTGGGCCATTCGCCCTGCGAGCCGAGATCTTCGAGGACTTTGGAGAGGCCGGCGCCGAACAGGAGGCGCCACATGCGATTGACCTGGACGCGGGCGGTGAGGGGGTTATCGGGGGAGACGAGCCAGTTGGCGAGATCGAGGCGCGAGGCGCGGGAGTTGGGAGCGACTTTGCCGAGGAAGGCGGGGATGGCGGGATCGACGAGGTCGCCGGAATCGTCCATCCAATTGCCGCGGGGAAGCACGCGGGTTTCGCGGGGAGCGGTGGATTGGGTGATGACGACGCGGGGGATGGCGGCGTCGAGAATGCCGAGTTCGGCCTGTAGTTTTTCGAGGGCGATGAAATCCGGCTGGAGGGAGGGCTCGGCCCACTGGAAGTGGGTGTCGACGGCTTTGCGCTGCTCATCGGAGCGCTGGTCCGGGCTCTTGCGCAGGGCGGCAATGACGTCATCGGGAGCGCCGTGCGCGGCAACTTTGCGGCGTTTGCGAACCTCTTCGGGCTCGGGCCAGGAGTGCGCGCCGGAGGAGAGAGCGAGGCGGAAGCGGCCGAGCGTGGCGCGGCGGAAATCGGATTCCTGCTTGAGGCGCACGGTGAGGCGCGAGGCAGGGGTGGTGGCGACGCCGGCGCGGAAGCGGAGAGCGAGGAAGAGATTGCGGTTCTCGCCGTAGGTGGCGATGCCCCACGCTGTTTTGGGATCGCCGTCGATGGCGGCCATGGCGGGGTATTCGGGAGAGACTCCGGTGAAGCTGGCGGTGGCGAGGACGAAGGGGATGTTGCGGCCGTCGAGTTCGGCTTCGATTTCGGTGACGACGAGGCGGTCGGCGCCGCGGGCGACGCGAATGCCGGGGAGCGATTCGTCCTGCACGACCTCCATGCCGAGGCGGCCGATAG
>JAEUQG010000522.1 GCA_016789755.1 Bryobacterales bacterium | reverse complement strand
CCGTTCCCATCGAACGCGGGCATGATTTTCAAAGTGCGCACGGACGTGGTGGGCAAGAAGTTCGTGGTGTCGGTGAACGATCAGAAGGTGGACGAATGGGAAGATGCGACAGCGGCGGCGGGCGGATTCAGCGTCGCCAATGAAGGGGCCGAGCGCGGGCAAGTGCGTTCGATCCAGTTGTGGCATCTGCGCGAGCGGCAAGTTGCGAAGTAGAGCCTAGCGAACCTCGTACAGGGAGAGAAACGAGATATGCCCGAGATAAAAGACCAATGGATCTGGCTGGTGGACGATGAACTGATACCGGCGCTGCTGAAGCTGGAACCGAACGATGCGCAGTTGAAGAAACGGGCGGCGTCGTCGGCATCCTTTGTGAACGCGGTGAACCAGCATCTGCAAGGGAACACGGAGCAAGCGCTGGCGGAGCTGTCGCGCGGGGCGTCGAATCCGAAGCACGCGGCGGAATGCTATGCGGCGATGGGGCACATCCAGTACGAACTGGAGCGGTACGAGGAAGCCGCGGCGAGCTACGGGAAGGCGGCGGCGGCCGATGGGCAGCACAAGACGGCTGCGTTCAATCAAGGGCTTTGCTGGGAGAAGCTGAAGCGGTACAAGGAAGCGGCGATGGCGTTTGAGAAGGCGGCGCATGCCGATCCGAACCGTCCGGAGCCGCGGTTTGCGCTGGGCGTGTGTCTGCTGTATTTGAAGAAGCCGAAGCAGGCGCAGGAGACCTTCGAGCAGTGTTTGAACCGGGACGCGAACAATCCGCAGGCGCTGTTCGGCAAGGCGGTGGCGTTGCAGCAATTGTGGCAATACGATCAGGCGGGGGACATTTACCGGCGCATTTTGCAGCGTAATCCGAACGCGGAGGAAGTGCTGGTGAACGTAATCGCGCTGGGTGTCTCGCGGAAGGACCCGGCGAATCTGAAGGAATACTGCGAGCGGCTGCAGCGGATCCGTCCGAAGTCGCGGCAGGTGGTGGAAGGGTTGGCGACGGTGGCGCTGGCGAACCAGGATTGGGAAGCGGCGGCGAGGCATAGCGGGGAGTTGGCGGAGATCGAGCCGGAGATGATGGAGGCGTGGTTCAACCTGGGGGTTGCGCAGCAGCGGCTGGGGAGGCACGAAGCGGCGGCGAAGGCGTTCACGAAGGCGGCGGAGTTGCGTCCGGACCACAAGGGCGTGTATCTGGCGCTGGCGTCGTCAATGGAGCAGAAGGGGGATTGGGACGGGGCGCGGAAGGCCTATGAGAAGGCGATCCAGGCGGCTCCGGATCAGCCGGCTCCGTTGTGGGCATTGGCGGCGGGATTGGAACAGCGCAAGGATCTGGTGGAAGCGGAGAAGGTGTATATGCGGCTGGTGCGAGTGGCTCCGGATTCGGCGGAGGCGTGGTTCCGGCTAGGGCATTTGCGGGCGATGCGTGGGAATTGGAAGGCGAGCGCGGAAGCCTTCGAGCAATGCACGCGGGTGCGGAGCGACTGGACGGACGCGCTGGTGAACCTGGGGGTAGCCTACTGGCAGCAGGGGGACCGGGATACGGCGACGCAGGCATTCGAGATGACGGTGATTGCCGATGGGAAGAACCGGGACGCGCTGCGGGCGCTGGCGTACCTGGGGCTGGAGACGAACGATTTGAAGAAAGCCGAAGAAGCGGCGCTGAAGCTGGGGCAACTAGGGGAATCGATTCCGGAGCTGCTGTACCAGATTGCGTTGCTGCGGCAGAAGTCGGGCGAACACGAAAAGGCATCGAAGATCTACCGGCAGGCGCTCGATCAGAAGCAGCGTTTTCCGGAGGCCCTGGTGAATCTGGGGCATGCGCTGCGGGCGATCGGAGAAGAGCAGGAAGCGCGGAAGGTCTGGCGGCAAGCCGTGGAGATTGAGCCGCACCTTGCGGAGAAGATCCGGTAGGCGGCGCAAAGAACAATTTCTCACCCAACCAAACCACTTGAGCCGGGACCCTTTGGGAGTTTCGGCTCTTTTTTTATTTTTTGGGGGGTGGGGCGAAGACGATCATGACGGTGAGGCGGTGGGGGCCGGGATTGCGCATGGAGTGGAGGACGCCGGCGGGGGCGAGGAGGAGGTCGCCGGGATGGAGGAGTGCGGACTCTTCGCCGAGGGTGGCTTCGCCGGCGCCTTCGAGGACGAAGTAGAGTTTATCCTGATCGGGGTGGACGTGGGCATGGTGTTCCTGACCGGGTTCGAAGCAGTTCAGCCCGGCGTAGAGGTGCTGACCGGCGGCGAGGGTGAGCTTACCCATTTTCTGTGGGGAGAATTGGGCGAGGGCGGCGGCGTTGCGGACGATCATTGGTTGTCTCCCTGGGAGTGGAGCAGCGCGTAGCAGTGCGCGGCGGCGGAAATGAGGAGGGCATCGTTGCCGGGGGCGGCGGCCATTTGGAGTCCCATGGGGAGTTGGGGAGCGACGGGGATGGGGATGGAGATGGCGGGGGTATGGAGGCCGGTCCAGATGGCGTTGCAGCGGGGGCTGCCGGTGGAGGCGAGTCCTTTGGGCGGGGGGCCGGGGGCGGCGGCGGAGAGGATAACGGGGAATGTTTGAAACAAACCGGCCATTTGTTGTTTGGCTGATTGGAGGGCGGCGAGGGCGTCGCGGTACTGGGATTCGGGCATGGCGAGGCCGTCGCGGACGAGTTGGGCGAGTTTGGCGCCGATGGCGTTGCCGTGTGTTTCGTAGCGGAGGCGCATGGAGCGGGCGCCTTCGTAGGTTTGGATGAGGGGGACGGCGTGGAGGGCGTCGTGCCAGGCGGGGGGGAGGGGGCAGCGCTGGATGCGGCAGCCGAGCTGGCCGAGGATCTGGATGGCGTGGCGGAACATTTCCTGCATTTCGGGTTCGACGTCGAATTCGACCATGCCGAAGGTATCGGGGAGGGGCGCGTCGACGGGGAAGGAGAGGGCGCTCCAGAGGAGGCGCATGTCCATGGCGGTTTGGGTGAAGAAGCCGGGGGTATCGAGGGAGGGGGCGAAGGGCATGATGCCGTCGACGGGGAGGGCGCCGAAGGTGGGTTTGAAGCCGGTGACGCCGCAGTAGGAGGCGGGGCGGACGATGCTGCCCTGGGTTTGGGTGCCGATGGCGAAGGGGACCATGCCTTTGGCGACGGCGGCGGCGGAACCGCTGGAACTGCCTCCGGGTGTGTAGGCGGGGTCGTGGGGATTGCGGGTGGGGGCGGGGTCGAAGTAGGCGAAGGAAGTGGTTTGGGTTTTGCCCATGAGGCGAGCTCCCTTGGAGCGGAGGAGGGAGATGAGGGCGGCGTCGGCGGTGCTGACGTTGGAGGAGTAGAGGTGGGAGCCGTAGGAGGTGGTGTAGCCGGCGGTTTCGACGATGTCTTTGGCGCCGTAGGGGATGCCTTGGAGGGGGCCGGGGAGGTTGTGGTCTTCGAGGCGGATTTCGGTCCAGGCGTGGAGGCGGGGCTCTTCGGATCTGATGCAGTCGAGGAGTTGGGGGATGTGGGCCTCGGCGGAGAGCATGCGGGAGAGCAAACCAGGATTGGGCATGTTCTTTCATGCTATGAAACAATGGCGGTTTATGGCAAAACGATACCGGGCGGCAGTGATTGGGAGGACGGGGCGGGGGAATTACGGGCACAATCTGGACCTGGCGGCGAAGACGCATGCGCGGGTGGAGGTGGTGGCGGTGAGCGATGAGAATGCGGAGGGGTTGAAGAAGGCTGGGGAGAGGTTGGGGGTGCGGGCGCTGTACGCGGATTGGCGCGAGATGCTGCGGAAGGAGAAGCCGGAGGTCGTGGTGATTGCGATGCGCTGGGTGGATTGCCACGAGGAGATGGTGAAGGCGGTGGCGGAGACGGGTGCATCGATGTTTCTGGAGAAGCCGATGGGGCGGACGTTGGGGGAGTGCGACCGGATGATCGACGCGTGCGAGCGGACGCATGTGCGGCTGGTGGTGGCGCACAACATGCGGATGTGTCCGATTCTGGATCATGTGGAGAAGCGGGTGCGGGAAGGGGTGATTGGGGACTTGCTGGAGATGCGGGCACGGGGGAAGGAGGACCGGAGAGCGGGGGGAGAAGACATGATGGTGTTGGGGACGCATCTGTTCGACATGCTGCGGCGGTTTGGGGGCGATCCGCTATGGGGGTTCGGACGGGTGGCGGTGAACGGGAAGGAGATCACGCGCGGGGATGTGAATGAGAATGCTCCGGAGGGGTTGGGGGCGATTGCGGGGGACGATATCAGCGGGACGTTCGGGTTCACGAAGAACGTGCTGGGGTACTTTGCGTCGAAGAAATCGACGGACACGGCGGGGCAGCGATGGGGTGTGGATTTGATTGGGACGTCGGGGATGTTGCGGATCCGGGCGGGGCATGTGCCGGAGATCTGGATTTCGTCGCAGCGACCGGACCAGAATGCGGCTTGGACGCGGATGCAGGAGGTGGTGGGGATGGCGCCGCGGAACGAGGCGGAGGCGAATCACCTGATGATCGACGATTTGCTGGATGCGGTGGAGCAGAAGCGGGAGCCGCAGGCATCGGGGAAGGCGGCGCGGTGGGCGATCGAGATGGCGCATGGGATTTATGCGTCGCAACGGACGGGAGGGCGGGTGAAGCTGCCGTTGTCGAAGCGGGAGCATCCGCTGTTAGGGTGATTGAAAGAGGGTGATGGCGGCGATGCCGGCGGCTCCGGCGGCGATGCAGGCGGGGGCGTTTTCGGCGGTGAGGCCGCCGAGGGCGAAGACGGGGAGGGAGACGGAGGCGCAGGCCAGTTGGAGGGCGTCGAGTCCGGCGGCGGGGGCGGCGTGGGATTTGGAGAAGGGGGGGAAGACGGGTCCGTAGACGGCGAAGGAGGCTCCGGCGTGTTGGGCGTGGCGGAGGTCGTCGATGGAATGGGTGGAGACGGCGGTGAGGAAGCCGGGGATACGGTAGTCGAGGATGGGGGAATCGGAGGGGAGGTGGACGCCGTCGGCGTGGCAGGCGATGGCGATATCGGCGCGGGTGTTGACGAGGATACGGGTGGGGCGAGGGCCGCGGAGGATGAGGGCGGCGCGGACGAGGGCGGCGAGTTCGCGGGGGGGGAGATCTTTTTCGCGGATCTGGATGTATTCGACGCCGGAGGCGAGATTGCGGGCGATGGAATCGAGGAGGGCTTGGGGGCCGCCGAGCGGGTGGCGGTCAGTGATGTAATAGCGAATCACAGGACCTGGTAGTAGGAATCGCCGGCGCAGGCGCGGCAGAGGGTTTCGCCGGCGTGGAGCACTTCGCGCTGGAAGTTGATGCCTTCGCCGCAGCGGGCGCAAGAGACGCGGGGACCTTTGAAGCCGGGGAGGTCGTGGGGGTGGAGGGCGACCTTGACCCAGTGGTGGTCGAAGAGATCGGCCTCGGGCATTTCGCGGTAGGCCTTCATCTGCTGCTGATTTTTGTCCGCGATGTGGGGGAACAATTCGCGGGCTTTTTGTTTGGAAGACTCTTTGGCGACGACGCGGACGGAGCGGTCTGTGGAGAGGTCGCAGAAGGTGGCGGCGACTTTGCCGTAGTCGCGGAATTTGAGGGCGCGCTTGCCCATGCGGCAGCCGGTGACGACGGTGATGGCGTCGGTGGCGCAGCGGTCGATTTCGACGAAGGTGACGAGGCGTTTGCGGTCGGCGCCGGCGGGGTCGTCGATGCCGAGCAAGCGGCAGCCGTGAATGGCGAGGCGGAGGCCGAGGATCTGGCCGGCGCAGATGTGGCCGTGGGCCTGATTGGCGAGTTCGATGTATTCGTCGAAGGATTTCATGCGGCCGCTTTTCTTATGGTAATCAAAGGACGCGGAGGGTGGTGGAAGGGAACTCGAGGATCCAGTCTTTGATGTGTTTGTTGGCCTCGAATTCCTGGCGGGGGACATCGGCGAGGAGCTGGCCCTGGAAGTGAAGGCGCATGGCGCCGGGGCGCGGGGTGGCGCGTTCGAATTGGGCGGGGAGTTGATTGAAGCCGGGTTTGGAGGCGCGGGGGAAGGCTCGGATTTCTTCGGGGCGGACGCAGAGCCAGACGCGGTCGCCTTTGAACTTGCCGGGGAGGTAGGGTCCCTGGAGCTCGCAGGATTCGAGGCGGAGGGTGCTGGTGTTGCGGGAGGGATCGAGGGTGAGGACCTCGGCCTGGACGGTGTTGTAGATGCCGAGGCGGCAGGCGACATCGAGGCTGGCGGGGCGGTCGAAGATTTCGGTGGGTGTGCCTTGCTGGACGATCTTGCCATCGGTGAGGATGAACATACGGTCGCCGAGGGCGAAGCACTCTTCGAGGTCGTGGGTGACGATGAGGATGGGGGTATCGAAGGCGGCGCGGACGTTGCGGAGGACGTCGTAGAGTTCGGAGCGGAGCATGGGGTCGAGGCCCTGGGCGGGCTCATCGAGGAGGAGGACGCGGGGTTCGGCGAGCAAGGCACGGGCGATGGAGCAGCGCTGTTTCTGGCCGCCGGAGAGTTCCTTGGGTTTGCGGCCGCTTAGGCCGGTGAGGCGGAACATTTCGAGGACTTCGTTGACTTTGCGGTGGCGCTCGAGTTTGGGGCGGAATTCGGAGGCGAACTCGAGGTTTTCGCGGAGGGTCATGTGGGGGAAGAGGGCGTAGTTCTGGAAGACGTAGCCGCAGCGGCGGGCTTGCGGGAGGAGATGGACTCCGGTGGCGGCATCGAAGAGGATGTCGTCGTCGAGCATGATGCGGCCTTCGTCGGGGCGGACGAAGCCGGCGATGGCATCGAGGGTGAGGGTTTTGCCGGCGCCGCTGGGTCCGAAGAGGACGGTGACCATGCCGGAGGTTTTGATTTCGACGTCGAGGAGGAATTCGGCGGAGTTGAGTCCGGCGGGGAAGCGTTTTTTGAGGCGGGCGAGGATCATTGCTAGACCTGGTTGGGGGAGAGGCGATTGGCGGCCCAGAGGATGAGGAGGGCGACGGCGGAGATGACGAGGACCATGGTGCGGGCGATGTCTCCGTTGCCGGCTTCGACGGCGTCGTAGATGGCGACGGCGATGGTTTGGGTACGGCCGGGGATGTTGCCGGCGATCATGATGGTGACTCCGAAATCGCCGAGGGAGCGGGCGAAGGCGATGGCGGCGGCGGCGAGGATGGAGCGGCGGACGAGGGGGAGAGTGATGCGGTGGAAGATGCGCCATTCGGAGGCTCCGAGGGAGCGTGCGGCGCGGGCGTAATCGGGCTCGACGCTTTCGAGGGCGGCGCGGGTGGATTTGACGAGGAGGGGGAGGGAATGGAAGAGTGCGGCGATGACGGCGGCCTGCCAGGTGAAGACGAGCGGGGAACCGGTGAGGGCTTCGTAGAGTTTGCCGAAGGGGGAGGTTCGGCCGAGGAGGACGAGGAGGTAGTAGCCGAGGACGGTGGGGGGCAAGACGAGGGGGAGGGAGACGAGGGCGTCGAGGAGTTCCTTGCCGCGGAAGGTGCGGTAGGCGAGCCAGTAGGCGAGGAAGAGGCCGAGGGCGATGGCGATGAGGGTGGAGAGGGCCGCGACGCGGAGGCTGAGCCACAAAGGAAACCAGTCGATCGGCATGGAACCACACATTATAGCGGGATGAGGCGCGGGGCAATGCTACGATGACTTTCATATGGGAATGATCCAGTTCGTCGCGAATTACGACGACCGGTCGACAGACAAGGGTTATCAATTCAAGTTTTATTGCGACAAGTGCCGGAACGGGTACATGTCGCGGTTCGTGGTCTCGAAGGCGGGACTGGCGACGAGCGTGTTGCGAACCGCGGGGAATCTGTTTGGCGGATGGATGAGCAGCGCGGGACACGGCAGCTACGAACTGCAGCGGCTGGTGGGCGGTCCGGAACACGATGCGGCGCTGCGGGAAGCGATGGAGGAAGGGAAGAAATACTTTCACCAGTGCACGCGGTGCGGGCGGTGGGTATGCCCGGAGGTGTGCTGGAACGAGAAGGCGACGTTGTGCGAGGAGTGCGCTCCGAAGATGGACGAGCAAGTGCCGGCGGCGCAGGCGGAGATGCGGGTGCAGGCGGCGCGGCAGCAAATTTACGATAAGGCGATGGGGCAGGATTATGCGTCTGGGGTGGATGTAGCGGCAGATGCGCAGATGGCGGCTCCGGCGATGGGGGAGCGGCGGCCGTCGACGCCGGTGTGCGGGCATTGCGGAGCGGACATGGAAGGGGGTGCGAAGTTTTGCGGGGAGTGCGGGAAGCCGAATCAGCCGGCGGCGGCGAAGTTTTGTACGCAATGCGGGCATCAGCCGAAGGGTGGGGTTAAGTTTTGTCCGGAGTGTGGGGGGAAGAT
>JAEUQG010000441.1 GCA_016789755.1 Bryobacterales bacterium | reverse complement strand
GTCTTCGATGATCCTGCGGAACTCCCCAGCCTGGTGGACGGATTGCTGCGCGACACGGTGCGTTTCGAAGCACTCCGCCGCGCCTGCATTCGCCGGCTGGCCTATCACACCTACTCTGAACGTCTGCGCAATGCCGTTGCCACAACCTTCTCCATTGCCGATGCCGCAGGCGACGCCCCGATTGAGCGCGTTCCTTTAGTAACCAGGTCCGCCCCACCACCGCCTCGTATTCATCGCACACCCGAGCCGGTTCCGCTTCCCGAACCGCTTTGTGCCTCCTGGGAGTTGGCTCCAGGCGTTCAGTTCACTTCCGCGAGCGACTCGTTCGCGCTGTCCATGCCCAGCAACCACAGGGCCGGAGGAGAACGCGGCTTAACCAGCAGGCAATCTTTCTCCGCCGTAGAACTCGCCTGTGACATCTACCGCGAACCCGGCGCCACGTTGGTTCTCAAAGTGCGAGCTCAGGATCAGTGGAATACCTTCGCCAATTCCTATCACCTGATCGCCACCGATACGCGCGGTTTTGTTGCCCGTCACAACCATGTGCTTGCCAACGTTCCATTGCCCGCCGGTGTTTGGACCACGCTCCGATTCTCCGTCAGTGCCGGCAAACTCACTTTACATCTGGATGGGGCGGAAGCGGCGACCCTTACGGACCCGCTGCTGGCGCATGGCCATTGCTTCGTTGGGTTGCAGGGCGGAACGATTCGCATCCGCAATCTTGTCCTGCGCGAGTTGAAGTTGCCGAATGTGCCCGAAGCGGCGCCGCCATTCAGCGGCCCGCCGTTCCGAATCCTCCTCAATAGCTCACTGTCCCAGCCGCCACTAGTCACCATCATTACTCCGGTCTTCGACCGCGTGGAGTGCCTGGACCGTTGCATCCGCAGCGTACAGAACCTTGAATTGCGCGACTACGAACACATCGTCGTGGCCGATGCACCGCCTCCTCCGCTTTTGCAGCGCCTGCACGACACTGTCGGCATGCGCAATTCGGACGATGGCCGGCTCAGTTTCTCCACACTTGTGCGCCGCTTCAACAACTGGGGTATCGCACCGGCGTGGGCCGGACTCTCACAGGCCCGCGGCAGATACGTCGCCTTCCTTTCCGACGACAATGGCTACATGCCCCAACACTTCGGGGCGCTGCTGGAAAACCTGGAGAAGAATCGGGAACTGGGCTTCGTCTACAGTTCGTGTCTGTACGATGGACGCAAGGTGCTGCGCACGAGCCCGCCTCGTGCCGGCGCCATTGACCTCGGCCAGCCGCTCTTCCGCCGCGAACTGTTTACGCATCTGCTCAACGGCCGGCTCCCCTTCAACGAATACATGTGGGATTGGCGGATGATTGAGCACTTCCTCCGCCGCGGCGTGCGCTGGCAGCACGTCGACCAGGAGACGTTCATCTTCCGCTTGGCGCGCTATCCGGCCTGCGTGCCTGACGGGTAACGGCTACGGGCAGGAGAGTCCGGTTATCGGATGCAGCTCCCATGCCGTAGCCGGCTTCAGCCCGGAAGGCCCGATTGTGCCCGATGCATGACTAACATCAAAGAACCCGGAGCCTTGAATCGTAACCTCCAAGGGCGGATCATAGGTCTTATAGCCGCCGCTGGGGAGGGCGCTCCCCATGCATGCCTTGTAGGCCTTTCGTACATTGTCCAACGTCGCAAAGGATGGCTCGGTGGACGCTGGCAAACCGGACACCTCGACATTCAGCAGACAGGTTGGATTCGCGCTTACATCGCCCAGAATCACGTGATAATCGTTGTCCGCCGGGAAACTGCTGGCATAGATAAACGCCTTGAACGACGCGTTGAAATCCTCTTGTTTCACTCGTCCGGAGTCTGCGCCCTTCGGTATGTTCAGTGAGCGCATGGAGGTGTCCGTGGGCAGATTCTGGAGGAACGTGCAGAGTGTGGTGGATGTCACTGTCCCACTGGCGATGCTCAATTTCGCCGCTTTCCGCGCCGTTCCCAGAAAATTGTCCCCACTTCCCTGCACGCCCAGCGGGTGGTCCTCTTCATCCTCCTCGTGAGGATAAGTCTTCACCGTACGCGTTACCCCATCGGGCGTCACAATGGTCTCGGTGGAAATCGGCTGCCCGGTGCTTGGGACCGGACTCTTCCCCTCGCGGCTGCACCCCGCCAGCAGCATGAAAACGGCAACACCGGCAAAGCGAATGGTCATTTAGCTCCCTCTCGGCCCCTTATTGTATTCTAATGTCTTCAAACAAGCAACAATTTTTCCGCTTTCTGGCAATGATCATCATTTCGTGAACACCGAAACGGGTTAATAACAATTCAGAACCATACTGGTGTATGGGTAGAGCGGCACTGGTCCTAATCCTGACAGCCGGGGAGCGCGCTGAGCTACGTCAGTTGCTCAAGAACGGAGTGCTTCCCGTACGAACTGTCATTCGCGCCTTGGCGCTATTGGGTGGATGCGGGACTGTCTGCGCCGCGAGTGGCCGGGATTCTCGAACTAACCGGACAAGGCGCGCGCCAGATCGTCAAGCGCTACGAAGCGCGCGGGTTGGATGCGGCGGTCTACGAGGGGCCGCGCCCGGCAAGAAGCCGGCCCTTGATGCCGCGCAGACGCAGCGAGTGTAGGCAAGAGAAAACTGGTGCCCGGCGTAGGCCGGAAAGTCATTCGCATCGCTATCCAAGACCACGACCTCAAGCCGTGGCGGGAAAAAGATGTGGTGCGTGCCAACGGTTGACGCCGCCTATGCCGAGCGCAAGCAGATCATCGACCACGACTTCATCCCATCAGTGATTTCCGAAGCGCAACACGCCAATGAGGAAGGCCGCAGGGCTAAGAGGAAGAAATAGATAGTCGTCCAGCCCGGTTCATCGCACGAAACGAGCCGCAGCCAGACTCCACTCGCGCGCCGCCCCGTCCACGCTCTTGACCTCAACGAGAAGTTCCAACGATTTCATACGGTCGATTCGCTCGCCCTGACTCAGCCGTTCCACTGGAGCCAGCAGACCCGGCGCGAGCAAAGCCTCCGTGGCGCCTAGGGTCGACTTGAACAAAGGACCGGAAACAAAGCTTGGGATAAATGTTGAGAGCACTCAGGATACCCTCAGCTCAAGGACACCTCCCATGAAAACAATCCTCATTCCATTCCTGCTCGCAGCGGTCACTGTCGGCGGCGATTGGGGCGGCGAGCGCACGCCGATGACCAAGGACGTCAAGGGAAACTGTACCGCCGCCGCGCAACTCCGACCCACAAATTTTTCCTGCTGGTTTTCCGTCGACGGCATGAAAACGAACTGGCGCGAATACCTCGCCGAGACTCTGCCGCTGCTGTTCAGGTGATTGGGCAATGCATGCGTTCTTCGATGCAGCCCTTTTCCAGACGCTGGCCAATTTGCCCACCACCGCGGCGGTGAGTTCGGCTTCAAGTTCGTCATGTAATCCGGCCCGCCGGCCGCTCCGTTTTTTCGGCCACACGGCCCCGCGCTCTCCGACTGATAATGGCAGAGGCGCAAACGTGACTGCTCTCTTCTCCGCAACTTTCAAAGCCGCCATCGCTCATCCAGTGCCAGTTCAGGATCGTCGTCGAGTACGAAGCACACTGCAAGTCTGGAGCCGCACCGCATCACAGTCAATTATCGTGAGCCTCTGATCGCCCGTTTGCACTCGGGGCCTTTCGTCTCTTCGCTCCTTCCGCGAACCTCTCCTGCTGGAAAGACCACGGGCGGAGATCCGGCGTAAGTTGCTGATAACAATACGTGAGGCTTTGTGGGTCACAGTCAGTCACAGTGATTGCCGGGGTTCTCCGGCAAGTTGGCGGCTATACTGGCAGGGTGCCCGACCCTGTAAATGCCTTGTCCGCCTTGACCATGGACACCCACCCCACATCTGCCTCGCGCCGAAGGTTCCTCTCGCTCGGAGCCGCCAGCGCCTTAGCGTGCGCCCGTCTGGCGGCGCAGACGTCGCAACGGATCGAAGCCGGCCCGCCGGCGTTCGTCGACCGGAAACGAGGGATCCATCCCTTCCGCCAGCTTGGCACCGGTACCCGGCCCCACATCTTTCTGATCTCCGCCGACATGATGAGCCCGGATCACTGGCTACCTGGCCGCTCAGTCGGGCAGCAGATGGATCTGCCCGCGATGCGCAGCCTGTTCGCCGACAGCACTTTCTTCACCAACGCCTTCACCACCAGCCCGCTATGCGCCCCGGCACGTGCCGCTCTACTGACCGGCCGGCACACTTACCTGCTGGCGAACAATGAGCGCGCTCACGACGGTTTCGAGATCTCGCTCCGCGCCGGCGACGTCATCTTTCCCGAATACCTGAAGGCTGCCGGTTACAAAACGAAGCATTGCGGCAAGGGCCATCTGGGAGCGCAAAAGTACTTCGATGCGTTCGACGAGAATGCCGATGGCTGGGATCGGTGGGACCCGCCAATACTTGTTGACGAAGGCTACGTGGATCACCTCCGCCGGCTTCGGGTGCGTCCCCAGCGGTACGCGCGCGAGATCTTCGGATTGCAGCAGGACCGCGCGTCCCACGGGAACTCCCTCGGGGGATGGATTGAGCAAGACAACGGCGAGCCTTTTCCGCTGGAAGCTCAGTACAGCCATTACCTTGCCCATCGAGCGATCAGCAAACTGGACAGCGCGCTTCAGGGCGCGTCTGGCAGTTCTCCCGTCTACCTGCAGCTTGATTTCTTTGATCCACACCAGCCCTTCTCGATTCCAGAGGGGTTTCAGAAGCGAGAGGCCGAGCTGCGCCGGGCCCTCCGGCTCCCGGGGAGCTATGCCGCGGTTCGCGCGCGCGATTGGGCGCCGTCGCCCGACGAACCCTTAGTCTATGATCGGTACCGGCGTTACTGGGGCCTATATCAAGCAAAGACCGTCGAAGATTACCGGGTGGCTCATGCTCTTCAATTGGAAATAGTGGATCGTGCGTTGGGCCGTTTCCTGGATGCGCTGAAGCAGCGGGGCCTCTACGACGATTCTCTAATCGTTTTTACGTCCGATCATGGCGAGATGAACGGCCGTCGCGCCATGGTAGACAAGGGAGTCTATCTCCACCCTGAAGTTCTCCGGGTGCCTCTCGCCGTCAAAATGCCGAAGAGCGCGGGCATCAAGCCGGGCGTGGTGGACCATGCCGTATCTCATCTCGACATCGCTCCCACCGTTCTCTCCGAGGTTGGTGTGCAGCCCGAAGAACGCCTGGATGGCCAGCCTCTCCAACCCCTTCTCCGAGACGCCGCCGATGCCGGGCGCAAGTGGCTTTTCGAATGCGGTTGGCACGTCGGCGCGAACTTCGCCTGCGGCATGCAGGGACGAATGCAGAACGGAGACCGATACCTCTACAGCTACAACATCGCGTCGACCGTGGACGAGTTATATGATCTGCGCGACGAAGACCCGGTGAACCTGGCGAAGTCACCTGACCATCAACCCATTCGCAAGCAGATGGTCGGCCAGCTTGGGGCGTTTCTGGAAAAGGACCCCCGCTGGCTTGCCTGGTGGTCGAGCTATCGCATCGACCATTACCACACGATGGGCCGTCCTCAGGGCGACATGCAACTGAAGGGTGCCAAGTGAATTACCCAACGAAAAGACAACATTCGAGATGAGCAGCCCGCGTCCGGTTTCTTACATTCTCATTCTGCTTTCGGCAGGCTTGGCATTTGGCCAAGGGAGCGTCACAACCTTTGGTACGGTTTCGGATTCGAGTGGTGGAGCGATCCCTTCGGTCTCCGTTTCCGCAACCAAGAAAGACCCCGGCGTCGCCAGGCAAACGACCACCGGACCCACCGGCAGTTACGTTCTTTCACAACTCCCAATCGGGACTTACCAGGTGAAGGCAGAAGCATCCGGGTTCAAGGCTGCCGTCCAGGAAAATATCCGAGTGCAGGTGGATGAGAACCGTCAGGTGAACATCCTCTTGACGATCGGCGCGGTGAGCGATCCGATTACCGTCGAAGCGGAAGTATCGCAAGTGGCGACAAGGTCAGGTTCTTCGAAGGAAGTGATCGACTCGGCACGCATCGTCGACCTGCCTTTGAACGGCCGCAATCCGCTGCAGCTACAGTATCTGGTGGCAGGCGCGGGAGGTGTGGTGACGGCCGGGCAGGAACAGAACGATTCGGTGTCGATCAACGGATCGCGGTCCAACACCAACAATTACACTCTGGACGGGGCCGATAATCACGATCCCTACTTCAACACGCCGTCCGTGTTTCCCAATCCGGACGCGCTGGAAGAGTTTAGCCTGCAGACCAGTTCTTATGCCGCGGATCGAGGCCGCAACGCCGGCATAGGCAGGCCCAACCGTCTGGCCGTGCCAAGTATTAAGAGAATCCATGAATAAGAACCAGCCACTCATTTCCACCTTTGGCCACACCATTGGCCGGACGCTCGCCGCCATCGGTCTGTTACTCCTGTATCCCCTCGCGAATGCGTCCGCCGAAGTCCCGGCGAAGGCCTATGGAGTATGGGATCGTGGAGATTCCTTCGACCCGAAACAGTATCCGTTCCTGAAGGGGTTATCCTTCAATGCGCCGTGGTCTGAGGTGGAACCGAAAGACGGTGTTTTCGACTGGAGCGCACTGGACAAGGCGGTTGACAAAGCTCTCAAGAACAATTCGTTCCTGTACGTTTCCCTGGGCGTTGGCCCCGAAGCGCCGGAGTGGATATATACAGTGGGTGTTCCCAAGGTTTTCACGGACGATACCCGCCACGCAGACAAATGGCCTTTCTACCCCTACTACCTTGCACCTGCCTACAAGACCCGTTTCCATCGTCTGATCACGGAACTGGGCCGGCACATTCGCAGTTACCCTGAGGCCAAACAGGCTCGCATTGCCTTCATCCAGGTGAAGACCGGATGCACCGGCGATGAGATGGCGTACAAGGGAGAGCCTAAGGATTCGCGTTACAACCTACCCAAGTCCTCGGCCGAATGGCTGAAATTCCGGCTGGAGGCCTTCGCGTTGTTTGTGAGGACCTTCCATGCAGGTCCTGGCAGGCCGATCGACATGCTCTTCAACTCGGTGGGAGGGGATGCCGACGGCGAAGAGCGGTACGGCGAGGAATGGAAGTGGCTGACCACCCACGTGAAAGGAGGCTTCGGCATCAAGAACGGCGCCCTCTCCCGCGGCCATCATCTCAAGGGCGAACGAACGCTGTATGAGCAATGGACGAAATTCCTGGTCGATCCGAAGGGACTGACACTCTTCCGCCGGTCCGAGATGGACCAAACCTGGCGCAAGACGTGGTACCAGTTGAACGTTCCTTTGAACTTCTACTGGGGGGCGTTGAATGCCCTCAACGGCGGCCAAAGCATCTGGGACATCAGCAAAGTGGCTATTCAATCCGCAAAAGAGGAAGGATTCGAACACTCCTTCTACTTTTTCAACAAGTATGCCGGGCAGATCCATGCACAGACCGCCACGGAGGCATTCTGTGCCCTGCACAAGGGCCTGGACGCCGCGGACACGAAAGCTTATCCCGAAAGCAAATTCGGCAAGGCTGAGCCGCGAAATGTGGCCAGGATGCTGAAGATCGTTGAGGAGTACGCCCGGTATGGCGCCAAGGTAGAAGATAAAGACGCCCTGCTGATGGGGCAGGTAGAGCAACGGCGCAGCCAGAAGGGTTTTAACGACGTCGGCTGGTCCATCTGGCCAGATAACTACTCGCGGTTCCTCACCCAGATTGACGCTGATGCGACTTCGGTTCCGCAGTGGCGGGTTGGAGGCCCCATCACCCAATCGTCCTCCATCTACTCTCGCTTTGCGCGCGCCTTCGAGCACGCATCGGGCAAGGACGCCATGTATTTCAAACTGCATGACAACTTCTTCGCCGACTCCAAGCCGAAGTCCGTGACGATTCACGTGGTCTGGTACGACGGCCAAGCGGGCTCTAGCTGGAAGCTGCTCTACGATGCCGGCAATCCCACCATGAAGACAGCAGCTAACGTCACTGGCACGGGAACCAGGAAATGGCTGGACCAGACCGTGACGCTGACCGATGCCGTGATGCGGCGTGGCGGCACTAAGGGGAGCGACATCGCCCTGGTCAATGCCGATGATCGGGACGACACATTCAGCCTTGTGGAAGTCCACTACGACCGCCCGTAGGAGATCAAGATGCGTAATCCGCTTATCACCCTTTGCTGTTGCCTTTTGTTAACGTTCGCTCTGTCAGCCCAGAATTCGGGCGTACAGGGCGTCGTCATGGATCCGTCGAAGGCGATTGTGCCTGGCGCCACGGTCACCATTACCAATCTCGAGACCTCGGTTACTCGAAGGCTGTTGAGCAATGAAAGATGTCTCTATCTGTTTCCCTCTCTCTCCGCCGGTCGCCACAAAGTGGAGTGCTCTGCCCAGGGCTTTGCAACTCGGCAGGTGAATGAGCTGCGGCTCGAAGTCGGCCAGACAGCGCGCATCGACTTCGAACTCAAGACCGGGACCGTGGTCGAAGCCATTGAGGTTTCCGCCAGTGGCATCCTGATTAACTCAGAGACGAGCGAAGTCGGTCAGTGATCGACTCCACTCATCCTCGAAATGCCGCCCAACGGCAGAAATTATCTGCAACTCGCCCTGTTCACAGCCGGCGCTCAGCCCGGTGGCGACATTAGAACCGGCGCACGCGGCCGCGGTGCTGAACATTGCCGCAGCACTCAAGGAGGGAAAACTCGGCGACTTGGCGGACTGGGGAGTGCTGGCAATCATACCGACGGCAGGCGAGGCAGGAGAGGCAGCAGCCAAAGCTGCGTTCGACCAGCACAAATACGGCCTGAGGGGTTCTTGGGTGGCGACGTTGCACGTGGCGCAGCGCACGGTCCCCTTCAGCAGCGCCCCGTACTTGTTCCGCAGGTTGCGGGTGTTGCCTCCTCGGATCCCGGCCGTGGATTTCCCGAGAGCCTGCCGTCCGAACTGAAGCACGGCATCATTGCCTGCTACCACAACAACCGTCCAGAAGTGCTGGCGATCGGCGGCCATGTTGAAAAACGCTGGCGACTTTCGAGCAGGAAATCCATGGAGAGGGTATCCCTCCGGGGGACTCAGTCGGCTAGCCTAAGACGCCGAAGGACGTCAGCAAATCGGCTATCGGGCCGCAGGATGTCCCAGACTGGTTCGACGTTGAGCCAATGAACCCCCGTAGCGTGAGCATCACAGGCCTTGTGAAGCCAACCGAATGCCCCATCGACATCGCCCAAAACAAGACGAAGGACGGCGGGCTGAATGGCCAGCATCGGGCAACTGGCACTCTGATCCTCCAACTGCCGCAGAAGTTTCCTTGCCAAGGGCTCACGATTGGTGCGCGCATAACAAGAACCCAGAAACCCTGCTGCGAACACTGGCTCAGCGATCTTCGAAAACGCGTCCTCGGCCTGATCGTACATACCCTTCATAAACCAGGCCTCGCCGAGCCAACGATAGGCCCACGGATGGGTGGCATCAATCGTTAGAGCACGCTCGCAGGCGGAGATGGCTTCCTCGAATTGCCCCAACATCAACCAACACGCACCCGTCGCAGCAGCCGTCACCGCGGAAATCGGATCAAGTTCACTGGCGCGCTGGTGGCGGATCAGTGCCTCTTCGAGACGGCCTGTGGGCCCTAGGACCACTCCCGAGTACAGCAAGTGCGCGTATGCATAGTTGGGATTCAGATCAAGGCCCCGGCGAAAGTGGCTTTCGGCACTGGACCAATCGAATTCGTATACAGCAGTCGCGAAAGCGAGCGCCACGTGGGCTTCCGCCAGATTCTCGTCAATGGCCAACGCCTTCCGTACCGCATCGCGAGTATTATGGAGTGCTTTGCAGGCCGTCATGTCGCCATAAGCCGGCAACATCGCGTAGCAGTTGGCCAGCCCAGCCCAGGCGGGCGCCATCCCAGCGTCCCTGGAAAGTACGCGCTGGAAGCATTCGACGGCCTTCAAGATTCCTGGGCGGGTTCTTCTATTCCACTGATGGAGGCCTTCGAGATATACGGTGTACGTCTCAGGGTCGCTGCTGTGCTGTCGGGTGATTCTATTGCCGGCGAACCTGATGCGCAGTTCGTCCACGACGGCACGGGCTATCCCCTCCTGAAGCTCGAACACGTCCTGGAGCCGCCGGTCGTACTGCCGTGACCACAGGTGGCAACCGTCGGCGGTATTGATCAATTGGGCGGTGACTCGCAGCCGATCGTCCGCCCGGCGCACACTGCCTTCGAGAATGGTTCGGACTCCGAGGCGCGACCCGATGGCGCGGATGTCGTCGGTTTTCCCTTTGAAGTGGAACGCCGAAGTTCGAGCGACGACGCGGAGCCCCTCCACTTGGGCGAGCGCGTTGATCAGTTCCTCCGTGAGACCGTCACTGAAAATGTCGTGTTCTTTGTCGCGGTTGAGGTTGACAAACGGCAGCACCGCGATCGACTGCGCCGCCGCTTCCTTCCGCGGCGTTCCGTGAAAGCGCGGAGAATTGTTCCACCAGGCTTCCAAC
>JAEUQG010000422.1 GCA_016789755.1 Bryobacterales bacterium | reverse complement strand
CACGAAAGCAGGACTGTGATCCCAGTTTCGAGTTCCGCTCAGTATACGCCCGCATTCCCACGGGCACAACCCCCACATCGAACACTCGAACACTCGAACACTTCGAACACTCGGTGCGGGGCAAAACTATGTCGAGCGATTCGGAAGTGCGCGTCGCCGGCGAGGCGGGTGACGATCAGCCGATATCGAGCGTTGGGCGCGGTGCTGCTGGCGAGGGTCCGCTTAGACGCGCACCGCACCGGTGCGGAGACTCAACTTCCGGATTGCCGACCATCCGCCCAGAGGCGCTGGAGACCTTCCGCAAAGCCGTTTTGGGGCCTGTCACAATGAGACTCTACACTACGCCGTCAGGAGAGATCTATCGGTCCTGCCAGCGTAATTCGCTCCCCGGC
Source organism: Bryobacterales bacterium (assembly GCA_016789755.1). Taxonomy (GTDB): domain Bacteria; phylum Acidobacteriota; class Terriglobia; order Bryobacterales; family Bryobacteraceae; genus CADEFT01. The sequence goes on along the minus strand of JAEUQG010000422.1, from coordinate 5,374 downwards.
AACTCTCTGGGGCTGACTTCACGAATACTCCGCCTTGGCCGAAACTCTGGCGCCGAAAACAACGAAGACGGCCAACGGTAACCACGGCAGTGGGCCAACAATGGCATGGCTGGAAGAGTCGAAATAGGGGAATCCGGCCCCACTCATTATCTTGAAGAAGTCGAGGCTCCGATACGCGGAAAGCGCTGTGACGTTCACGATAGAAGAGTAGAGCATCAGGATCAGAAAGCAGGTTATCCAAACGGATGCGACTCCTTGAATCGTCGAGGATAGGAGTTGAGCCAACCCGAAAATCAGCCCCCCGGAACAGGCCCACAGACACGCGAATTGGATGGACTGCGACACTGCGTACGGCTCGCCGACCATCCCGGACAAGATCGGGATCACTGCGGCTGGGACAAAGGCGAGGGATATCACCTCCAGGATTCCCACTGCGGCGCGCACGGCGACCATTCGCGACCGGCTTACAGGGAGTGCCAACGTGACCCCCCCCGCGGTCCCAAGGGCATGTTCCTGGAGGAGACCTCCGCACCCCAGTACGATTGCCAGCACGACGAACAAATTGCGGACATAGTCTTTATAAATCGCATTCCAGACATAGGCGGAGTAGTTGAGCGGCGGGGACACTTGAAAAACGGGAGTGGTGCTGGAGGACCAGACAGTGGTGCTAGACAACTCTGGCTTACAGCCGGAAAGTATGCTCCGGCGGAAGAACGGCCAGGTCTTTTGGCGGGCAAGTCCTTGCCGCTGTGGGTGCAAAAAATGACGCTCGGCGTGGGGTAGCGCACGGTTTGCTAGATGCTGTAGGACGAAAGCGCCCGAGCAGCGAAGAGGCATGGGAGGAGGACGGGGTCGAGATTGGGATAGCGCCGGCGATGCTGAGCATGGCGGGGGCAAGATCGAAGAACTCGGATGAGGCGGTTCCCTTCCCCGCCCGGGACGTTGTCGCCGAACAAGAAGACTACGGTGTCCTGGGCGAGTCCGGCGGATTCGAGTTCGCGCAACAGTTCACCGGCGCCGCGAGAGCCAAGGCGTTGGAAAGCAACTTGGCAGAATCGAAAGATGGCGGATCGCTTCCGGGGTCAGGCGGTGCGGGGCAAAACTATGTCGAGCGACTCCAATTGACGCAGAGGCATGGAGAGAGAGGCGTACTCCGCCTGCAATTCGACGGGCCAAGTAACGAGGTCTCTTTGGAATTCCACGTCGCCGGCGAGGCGTGTGAGCATGGCGCGGACATCGACGCCGACGACGGGACCATCCCAAAGGCGAGCCCTGAGGTCAGCGATGCGGCCGCGAATCTCAGCCTCGCCCGGAGCGCGGGGGCCCGAATATTCGTAGAGGCTGGCGATGATGTCTTCGACGGGGTAGTTCGGTTGCGTTCCGGAAATGAGGGTAGCGGCGTTTTGGAGGATCTCTTTGGCTTGGGCAGGTCTTGCTTCGGCCAATGAGAGATGTTCGCTGAGAATGCGATAGGGGTCCAGGCGGTCTGGCTCAATCGCCCTGTCGAATGGTTCAATGACGACGGTAGGGCGCCGGCCCAGGCCTTCGACGACGACGCTGGCTTTCAATGCGCCTGCTTTCTCCTGACCCTGCACGACGAGATCGAAGTGCTCGCTGGGAGTGAAGCGGACGGAGAGCAAGGCGTCGGCACCTTTGAAGCCTTCGGCGCTCACCGCGGCAAGGAACCGGGAATGGACGCGGATGACCTGATAGACGCGTTTGGCGCGAGTGCTCTTGTCGCGCTTGAGGTTAAACTCCCAGCCGGGGATCGAATCCAAGGCGCCCTGATACTGCACGAAGCGTGAGTGGTGCAACTCATGGACGCATTCCTGTGGCCTTAGGGCAAGGATGCTGGCGACACGTCCGCAGTAGCAGCGCATCCAATGGGAGACTAGCGCGGAGGAGGGTCCGGCGGTCGAGCGGCCAGTGACGGAGGCGACGCGATCGAGGAAGGCGGCCTCATCGGAGACGAGCAAGTCTTTGGCGCCGGGAAAGCGCAACGATGGATATTTCCAATGCGCTTCGTTGATGGCGACGGGTCCGCAACCGGGGAGGGTGAGGACGACGACGGGGTCCCGGCTGAGCAGGAAGCGCTTGGCCTCGCGTTTCAGGTCCACCTTCATGCCTGGCCTCCGGAATGGCGCGTTACCACCACTCGCGATGTTGCAGTTCGCGGTTCTTGGTTCAGGACAGCATCTCCCCCGGCGGAGAATAGGCAGAAGCTGATCCGTACATAAGGCCAACGACTGCGGTGAGCCAAAGAATGGATTTGGCGTAAAGAAACCGCACCGTTCTCCGCGCCAGGAAACTCAACACTTTTAAAGTGTAGCAAATAGTGATGATTACAACGTCCGCGCGTCATACTCCGTTTTCCTTTCGGGTGGTAGCGGAGTAATACGCATGAGGACCCGGGGTGCGATCGGCTTCGGCGACCTCGGCGGCGGATGGCCGGTGGCGGAACTGGTGACAGTTGGGACCGACTTTTTTCAGATATCGGGTGTAGGGAGCGCGGTGATAGGCGCGAACCTCGGAGAAGAGATGAAGGACGGGCATTCCCCAAGCCTCGGAGAGGATCAACGCGTCGCGGCGGTCGACACCGGCGTGCTGGCTCAGGTCGATGAGCTTTTCGACGATCGCATCAGAGTTGACCTCCACCTTGCTGAGTTGGCCGGTGAGTTCCCGCACACCTTCCTCAAAGAAGCCCTTCACTTTGCCGAAGAAGAGCAGTTTTTCTTTTCCCTGGAGGGTTTCCCATACCAGCTTGCCGCCCTTTGCACGGGCCGCGGCGAGCTCTTTTTTTGCGCTGCGGATCATGGCCCGTACTTGCGGGTTCTCTGCGAGACGGGGATCCTCCTCGAAGTAGGACCGTGTGATGCAGTCGAGCAATTCGGCGAGGGCGGTGGAAGAAGAGACGGCCTGAGAACGGCTGATGCTGACGGTGAACTGGTCTCTGGCGCGGCGGTGGCGCTGCCTGCCGCTTGCGGTTTTGGCGGCTGGGCAAACCAGTTCGAGGAGAGTAGTGGTGTCGAAGAAGTCATAACTTCTGCGGCTGGGATCCAGACTGGCGCGCACCTTTTTCAACTGATCGGCCATCGATTCGAGGTTTTGAAACCGGTCGTCCGGGCTCCAGGCCAAGGCGTCGGTGACAATGCCTTGCAATTCGGGCCAGGGATCGCATCCCGCCGCTTCGAATTCTTCGGGAATCGGGGGCACTTCCTGCGATAGGAACTCGTTCATCGAATAGGGGAGAATCCCGGTGATCATTTCGTAGAGGATAACGCCGATGGAGAAGATGTCCGCACGGGAATCGACGTTCAGCGGATTCCACATCTGCTCCGGAGCCATATAGCCTGGGGTTCCGAGGATCTGGTTATGCTGTGTCAAGCGCTGACTGCCGGCGAGTTTGGCGAGGCCGAAATCGAGGATTTTGACGACTCCGGAGGCCGTGATCATAATGTTTTTGGGAGTCAGGTCGCGATGAACGAGGCCTGCTTTGTGGGCGGCGGCGACGGCATCGCAGATGTCGATGGTCAAATCGAGAATGCGCCGCCGGGTGAGCCGCTCACTGGCTCGGAATTGGGCGAGATTCCCGCCATCGAGGTACTCCATCACGATGATGCCGGGGGCGGCGTCGTAAATCGCGCAAATGCCGGGGTGGTTTACCTTGGCTTGGGCGCGGGCCTCCCGGTCGAAGCGCAACTCCAATTCAGCCGCGGCTTCCTCGTTATCCTGTGGGAGGATACACTTCACGACGACGCGCCTGCCGAGCTTTGTATCTTCGGCAAGATACACCTGGCCAAGTCCGCCTTCTCCAATTTTTTCGACTATTCGAAACCGTAATACGTCTTCACCCGGCTGATAGCGGTCCATATGCAGAGGATTTTTCGAGAATCGTTACAGTAGATCACAACGCTATTGAAGAACGCAAGCGACATCGAAACCGGGGAAACCGGGAAGCCGGGTCAGGGCAATTTGGCGAGGAGCCATTGGAGCAGGACGGGGTAGAGATTAGGGTAGCGGGAACCGGCGCCGGGGTCTTGCTTGGGTAATTTTTGCAGCTTGGCGATGGCGGGTTTGGCGCGGGCCCCGGCTTCGTCGAGTGCGTTCATGGCTTGGATGACGACAGTGAGGGTGTTGGCGCGGGGATCGCAAAGCGCGGCCAGTGTGTCGGCGGCGGTGGCGGCATCAGCATCGGCGCCGTAGCGGGCGAGGGCTTCGGCGGCGACGATGCGCACGGCGGGCGCGTTGTCGCTGAGGGAACCGAGGAGCAACGGGCGGGCTCCGGTGACGGCTTCCCGGCCTCGGATGAGGAACCCCATGAGCGCCCAATAGCGCACGGCGCTGTCCCGATCGGCGGCCAATCGCATGAGGCGAGGCAGTGCTCCAGCGTCTCGGCTTGCGGCCAGTTCGGCAGCGGGGAGAATGCGCTCCAGAGGATACTTGCCGCGGTCTTGCGCCATCGCATAAGGAGTGGTTCCTCGGGAACGCTCAAGGAGTTCGTTTTCGGGAAGGAACCCGGTGTCGCGGATGCGAAGCTGATGGCGGCGCAAGGCGGCTCGGAACGTGCGGAGCACGGCGCGATGGGCAGGTGAGGCGGCGAGGTTGTTCACCTCGTGGGGATCGTTGTGCAGGTCGTAGAGTTCTTCGGGCTCTTTGGGCTCCCAGTAGCCGGTTTGCGGAGGGCGCAACTGGCCGGCGTCGTACTGCGCTTTCCAGGCGCGCGTCATGGGTGTCTGGAAGGTGTAGTCGCCATGCTGGCCGTGCGGACGGTGGGGCATGTAGTTGCGCAGGTAGACGTAGCGCTGGTTGCGCACGGTGCGGATGAAGTCGTAGCGCTCGCCCATACGGTCCATCATGCCGTGGAGGAAGGCGGGGCCGGGCCGGGTGTGCGGGCCGAGGAAGGCGCGGCCTTGGAAGTGGGCGGGTGGTTTGGCGCCGGCGATGCTCAACATGGTGGGGGCGAGATCGACGAATTCGATGAGGCGGTTCCCTTCCCCGCCCGGTTTCCACCAGCCCGCGGCGAGGCTCTTCCATCGTTCCGGCAGATGGACGATGAGGGGGACATGCAAGCCGGCGTTGTAGCCGTCGCGCTTAATACGGGGCAGTCCGGGGCCGTTGTCGCCGAAGAAGAAGACGACAGTGTCCGGGGCGAGTCCGGCGGTTTCGAGTTCGCGCAACAGTTCACCGGCGCGGGTGTCCATTTCGGTGATTTTGTCGTGATACTGGGCCCACTCGTGGCGCGTGTCTTCGTTATCGGGGTGATAGGGTGGGATGCCGACTTTGGCGGGGTCGTGGACCCAGACGTGGGGACGGCGGCGGATCTGCGATTCATGCGTCATCTCGAGATTGAAGACGGCATAGAAGGGCTGGCCCT
>JAEUQG010000409.1 GCA_016789755.1 Bryobacterales bacterium | reverse complement strand
AAGATCGGTCTCGCTCGCGCCTACTTCGAACAGAAACAACTGGACAAGGCGGAGACTGAGGCAAACCGCGCCGCCGAGTTGAGCGATACCGACGCGGATGTCCCCTTGTACCGCGGCGCCATCGCCGTCGCCCGCCGGGATTACCGCGGCGGAGCGAAACTTCTCGAAGAAGCGGTGCGCAAACAGCCCGATGCGGCCTACGCACATTATTATGCCGGCCTCGCCTACAACGGGCTCAAGCAGCCCGACAAGATGGTAGAACATTTTCGGATGTTTTTGAAACTTGCCCCCGACGCCCCGGAAGCTGCCAAAGTGGAGTCTCTGCTTCGCTCCACGCGTTAGGCTGAAGAGACGTGACAAAGCGAATGCGGAAGGCTGCGGCCGCGCTCTTGGCGGTTGCGCTGGTGCTGGTAACGGCGGTCGTGGTGTATCTGCGCAGCGCGGCTTTCGAACAGCGGCTTCTCCTTGAAGCGCAAAGAACGCTGGAGCGCCAAGGCTTGCTGCTCAAGAGCAATCGACTGCGGCTCCAGTGGCACGGATTGTCGGCGTCGCTCATCGGTGTGAGACTCTCGGCGAAAGAGGCCGCCGATCTCCCCCCGCTGCTCATTGCCGCCCGCATCGATGCCGGTCTCGATGCCTCGGCCCTCCTGTGGCGGGGCGAAGTCGTGCTCGATCGCATCACCGTCGAGTCGCCGCGGCTCTACATCGTCTTCCTCTCCAACGGGCGCAGCAATCTGCCTCGCTTGGCCGAGTCGAAAGGCCCGCCGCCTGACTACCGCATTCTGCGGCTCGACATCCTGCGCGGAGCGGTGCAAGTGGACGACTTCGCCCAGCGCTTCACCGCCACGGTTCCGGCGCTGAGCGGCGAAATGCTCTTCTCCCGCCTCATGGGGAAGTACCGACTGGCGTTGCGCGCCCCAGGCGTGCGCGTGGCTCTCGATGGCCGCGCCATTGCCATTCGCGATGTGGAAATGGCCCTGCGCACTCCCCCGGCCTTCGACTCCTTTCGCATCGATGCCTTGCGTCTGGCCACGGACTACGGCCGCCTGCAATTGACCGGCGATGCCGGTGCCAAACTGCCAGAGAGCGCGCTACAGTTCCAAGCCTCCGGACCAGCCCCTGGTCCTCTGCAAAGCGACATCACGGCGACCGGAAAAGTTTCCTTTCCTGGCTACGATGCGCGCCGCTACCGTGCGGAAGCGCGGCTCATCGCGCGCGGCCAGTTGTCCGCCGATGCCACTGTGCGCGCCTCGGGCGATATCGTCAAGGCATCGATTCACACCGCACAGCTTCCCGGCGTGCGCGCCCGCGGGGACGTGCAATGGGAAAGCAATTCGCGGGTCGCCGGCCGGCTATCGGTCGAGGTGCACGATGCGGCTCGCGCGGCGTCTTTGTACCACGGCCGGTTGCCGCCTCTCGCCGGGCGCGTCGCGGCCCAGGTCCGCGTGAGCGGCTTCACTGACAATCCGCAAGCCACGGTGGAAATCGAACGCGCCGCGCTCGATGTCGGGCAATTCCGCGGAGTGACCGCCAACGGGCTGCTCCATGCCACCCTGCGTGAGGTTCGCCTGGAGCGCATGGAAGTGCAGGCGGCCGGGCAGCGGGGCACTGTCGAAGGCCTGCTGAGCGAACGCGCGCTCAACCTGCGGGCGCAATTGGAGAAGGCGAGCATCGCCGCTCTGCTGTCGCTCATTCCGGGACAGAACCTGCCGCTGGACGGCGTCCTCGATGCCACCGCCCACCTCACCGGGTCGCCAGGCCGGCCGTTGGCCGATTTCGCGTTGCGTGCCTACGGCGTGCGCGGTTGGGAAGAAGCCTTGGGCAATGTGCGGGCCGATGGATCGTGGCAGCAAGGCCGTCTGAGCGTGCCGCGTGCGGTCGTGGAGAAGGGCTCGGGATCGGTCTCCGCAAGCGCACAGTATGAGTCCGCCGGCGGCGCGATCTCCCTCGCCGCCGAGGCCCGCCAGTTTCCCCTCCAGCGCTTCGCCTCCGCCAGCCTGACCGGCAGCGCGAAGCTGCGCGGAACCCTGGACAATCCGCAGGGGGAGTTCTCGCTCACCGCCCCCGATGTGGTCTACCAAGGCAAACGAGCCGGCTCAGTCGGCATCAGCGGAACATTGCGCGATCGAAATGTTTTTGCCGCTGTCAAGGTCCCCGCGTATGGAGCGGAGGCCAATGTTCGTGCCCCGCTGAATGCCGCCACACCCTTGGAGTTCGATGCGTCGTTGCGCGATTCGGATCTGGAGGCGCTGGCTGGGCTCGCCGGCCGGTCGCTCCAAGGCTTGACGGGGCGCCTAACCGGCAGTGCCCGCGGTGTGTATGTAGGCGATCCCGCCAAGACCGAAGCCAGCGGCGAATTGACCGCATTTGCCGGCCAATGGAACAAGCTGCCGTTTCGGCTGAACGATCCGTTGCGGTTCGCCCTGCGTCAAAGTCTGGCGAAGTTGGATCCTGTCCGTGTGCAGTTGGGGCGATCTTCCATCGAACTGGCGGGAGAACTGCCGTTGCTCGCGAACGCCGCCATTCCCGGCATCGCCGCCAATGCGACTCTGCGATTAGAGGACGCGGCCGAGTTGTTCCCTCAGCAATTGCCCAGTGCGGCGGGTGAACTGCGCGTCGACGGAGTGGTGCGTGGATCGTTCGACAAGCCGCACGTGGAAGCCCGGTTGGCGTTGCGGAACGGCACGCTGCAGCCCGCCGCCTTGCCCCAGGCCGTGAACGGCGTGGAACTGGATGGCACGATAGCCGGCGAGGAAGTGCGCCTGACGCGCCTCGAAGCCTCTTATGCATCGGGCAAAATTAGCGGGAGCGCCGTTGCGCCTCTGCATCTGTTCCTTCCCGCGCAGTACTTGTCGCTCCCGGCAAGAGATCCGGCGCGCGTAAGCCTGCGTGCCGATGCCGTTCCGCTCGATGCCTTTCCCGGAGTGCCGCCGAAGTTGCGTGGAGCGTTCTCGCTAGAGTTGGATGCCACGGCTCCAAGAGCCGGATGGGAAGCCGTCGAGGCCTCGTTGCGCGTGCCGGAACTGAAGTTGCGCGCCGGCGATTTCGATATCGGCCTGGTGCGCCCCGCCGCCGCCACCTTGCGCAAGGGCTTGCTCGAAGTGCAGCAACTGGAGTTGCGCGGGCCGGAAACACAGTTTCAGACGCGTGGCTATATCCGCACCGCAGCGCCGTATGCGGCCAATCTGTCCACCGCCGGCACGGTCGATCTGGCGCTGGCGGGCGCATTCCTGCCGGAGATCCGCATCGGCGGCGCGGCGGCCTTTCAGTTCGCCATCCGCGGATCGCTCGCCCAGCCTTCCATGGCGGGCTTCCTCGAATGGAAAGACGGAGCGGCCTCATGGCGGAACCCCGCCTTGGAGGCATCGGGCGTGGAGGCCCGCGTCGGATTCGCCGGAAACAAAATCACCTTGGAACGTTTTCGCGGGGAACTCAACGGCGGCAGCCTCGAAGGTTCCGGGGCACTCACCGCCGAACTGAAGAATGAAACATTCGAGTGGAAAGATGTCGATCTGCGCTGGAAGGTCTCCAATGTGTACATCGAGCCCTTGAAGGGATTGCAGGGCCTCACCGAAGCGGCGCTGCGCATCCAGGGATCATCGGCGGGGCTGGCCGTTACCGGAGAGGTGACGGCGTTGGAAAGCTCCTACAATGAGCCGGTGCTCCTCGAACAGGCTCTCCTTGCCTCGCTCCGAGGCTCCACCGTGATCGCTATCGAGCAGCAGGCCACCGAACTGCCGGTGTCGCTCGATATCGCGGCCAAGACACTCACCCCGCTACAAATCAACAACAACTTGTTGCGCGCTGCCGTCGATGCCGATCTGCGCCTGCGCGGCACAGCCGCAAATCCCGGGTTGACCGGCCGGCTCACCATCGACGAAGGCGGGCAGTTGTTCTTGAATGAGCGCACCTACACGGTGGAACGCGGCGGAGTGCTGTTCACCGATGAACGCCGCATTGCGCCTGTCTTCGATGTGGCGGCGCGGACGCGGGTGAACGACTACGATATTACTCTGCGCCTGCAAGGCCCACCCGGCCGCGAGTTGCAGACCACGCTGCTTTCCGACCCGCCTCTGCCCGAACAGGATGTGCTCGCCGTCCTCGCTACGGGGCGGCGGCTCGAGGAACTGGAAGGCGCCGGAAGCACCGTGATTCGCGAACAGGTGCTTTCCTATCTGGCCGGGTCGCTCGGCGGAGGCATCACGCAGAAGGCCGGCCGCGCCATCGGCCTCAGTCAGGTGCGCATTGAACCGAGTCTCATCGCTTCGGAAACCGAGCCCACCGCGCGCCTCACCCTGGGACAGGATTTCACCCGCCAGTTAGGACTCGTGTACTCGATGAATCTGCGCGACTCGAGCGACCAGATCTGGATTGGAAAATACGACATTACGCGGCGCTTCACCACTCGTGTCTTGCGCCAGAGCGATGAGACCTACCGGTTTCAGTTTCAGCATGACCTGCAATTCGGCGGTCGCAAGCCGCGGACGGTTTCGAAGAAAAAGACCCTCAGCGCGGGCTTCGTCACGAACATCGCCGTACTCGGCGATTCGCCTTTCCCCGCCAAGGAAATCCAGGGCTGGTTGGGCCTGTCGCCAGGTTCGCGCTATGACTTCTTCCGCCTGCGCAAGGGAATGGACCGCATTCGCCACCGGCACGCCGGGCAGAGCTACCTCGAAGCCCGCGTCACAAACACCCGGGTGGAGCGGCCGGGAGAAATAGGCCTCACCATCGACGTGCGCACGGGACCGCGAGTGGAGTTTGTTTTCGAGGGGTGGGATCCGTCGCGAGCCGGCCGCAAGGCGTTGCAGGAAACCTGGCGTGGCGCCTCGTTCGATGCCTTGCGCCGGCGCGCCGTCGAGAGCAAAGCGGCGCAGTTGCTGGCCTCGGACGGCTATCTGCGGGCCAAGGTGGATGTCAAGATCCGCGAGCAGGAAGGCCGGAAATCGGTACTGCTGGAAGTCATGCGCGGCCTCCGCTATAAGCGCCTTCATCCGCGTTTTCTCGGCGTGGCGCCGGAGCGCGAAGCCGCGTTGCGGAAGCTTCTCGAACCCGGCGATGTCGCCTACACCGATCCAACCAGCGCCGCCGCCCTGGTGCGCGACCACTTCTATCGCCACGGATTCCTGGATGCGGCGCTGAAGGCTCCTCGCATGGTGTACGACGACGGCCTGCGCACTGCCGTCGCCCTGTTCGAGGTCAACGTCGGGCCGCTGTATCGCGCCGGTGAAATCCGGTTCCAGGGAGCCGCGCGCATTCCCGCCGCCCAACTCCGCGCGCGGCTTCCGTTTCTCGCAGGTGCGGTCTACACGCCGGATTTGGACCGCAAGGCCATCGACGCGTTGTTGCAGGCCTACGGCGATTTCGGATTCGCCGGCGCCGAGTTGCAGCAGAGGCTCCGGCGCGATCCTCTGCGGGGGCTCGTCGATATCGATTTCCTCGTAAAGGAAGGCCCGCAACGCGTGGTGAAAGAGGTACATGTGGCTGGAAATCAGTACACCAGCGACCGTCTCATCCGCACCCAGATGGCTGTCCAACCGGGCGATGTCCTCTATGACGGCAAGGTCGCCGAAGCCCGCCGCAGTCTGTATTCGACCGGAGCTTTTCGTATCGCCGACATCGAAGTGTCGCCCGTCGAGAGCCCCGCCGCCGCCGGAAAAACACTGGTGCGCCTGACAGCGAACGTCGAGGAGACCCGCCCCTTCGAGATTCGTTACGGAGGCTTTTACGATACCGAACGCGGCGCCGGCGGTATCATCGACGTCACCAACCGCAACATGCTCGGAAGCGCCCGCGCCGTCGGCTTCCGCACACGCTACGATTCCACCCTCCGCGAGGCCCGCGTCTACTACGATCAGCCCACTCTACTGCGCTTTCCCGTCAAGACGACGGCAACCGTCTTCGCCCGCCGTGAGTCGAACCCTGGGTTCTTCACGGACCGCATGGGCGGCAGTCTGAACGGCGAATTCCGCTTCCGCCGCCATTTCCGGTTGGACTTCGGCTACCGCCTGGAACAGACGCATACCTTCGAAAAGGACCCCGATCCGTTCTTCCCGCTCGATGCCAGGCTCTGGCTTGCTCCGGTCACCGGCGCCGTCAGCCGCGACACCCGCGACGATATTCTGGATGCGTCGCGCGGATCGTTTCTTTCCAACGCGTTTGAGATCTCGCCGAAACTGATTGACCGGCAATTGACGTACTGGAAGTATTACGGACAGTATTTCTTTTACCGGTCGTTTGGCGGAATGCGCGAAGTTCCATGGGCGGCTGTGGTGCGTCCAAGATTTACCTACGCGGGCGGCGTGCGGCTGGGCTTGGCCGGAGGTTTGGGCGGCCAGGACGTGACCTACAGCGAGCGCTTCTTCGCTGGCGGCTCCAATACCGTGCGCGGTTTCGATAGAAATTTCCTCGGACCCCTCGATTTCGACGGCACTCCGCTAGGCGGCAACGCAGTCGCCATCGTGAATCAGGAACTGCGTTTCCCGTTCTACAAAATGGTGGATGGCGCGGCCTTCTTCGATGCCGGCAATGTGTCGCGGCTTGTCTCCCGATTCGGAGACACGGACTGGCGCAAGTCCGCCGGCGCCGGCTTGCGGCTGCGAACACCTTACGTGCTGCTGCGCGTGGATTACGGGTGGAAATTAGGCCGGCGTCCGGGGGAAAGCGGCGGACAATTCTTCTTCAGCATCGGGCAGGCTTTTTAGCCCTCTTCCCGCGTTCGCCGCCATCGTAAGAAATCGAATCGCCCTTGACTTCCCTTTTTCCGGGTGAAATACTGCTCCAATCTCAATTTGCAGGAGATTGCGAATGACTCGCCTATCCTTCATTGCCTTCCTTTTGTGCTCCGTTGCATTTTCCCAGGATTATCGAGGCCGCGTGCAGGGCCTGGTCAGCGATGCCACCAACGCCGCTGTCCCCTCTGCCACTGTCACGCTGCGCAACACCAGCACACAAACGGCAACTGTGCGCACCACCGATGAGTCGGGGCGCTACTTGTTCGATTTCGTCGAACCGGGCGCCTACAACGTGACCTGCGAAGCGCAGGGCTTCGGCAAATTCACACAAGAGAACGTCCGTGTCCTGGTGCGCTCCGACGTTACCGTCAACATGTCGCTCCGGGTGGGCGATGTCAATCAAACCGTGACCGTCTCGGAGTCCGCCGTCGAATTGCAGTTCAACACCACAACGCTCGCCCGCACCATCGACGGCACGATGCTTAAGGAACTTCCCGTCCTGGCGCGCAATCCCTTTACCCTCGCGTTGCTCGATCCCGCGGTCGTGAATCGCTACTCCGATGTGTCGAAACGCAATCCGTTCTATCAACTCTCCACAACCGGAGTCGACGTCGGCGGGCAAACCAGCGGGCGCAACGAAGTGCAAATCGACGGGTCGCCGATCGGTGTCGGCTCCCGCGGATCGTACGCGCCGCCCATGGACGCGGTGCAGGAGTTTACCGTACAGCAGAATTCCGTCGACGCCGAGTCCGGCTTCTCCGCCGGCGGCGTGATGAACGTGGGCATGAAGGCCGGCGCCAATGACTACCACGGCAGCCTCTACTACTTCGGCCGCAATCCCAAGCTCAACGCAGTGTCTAACGTCTTCACCCGCGCTCCCAACGTCGTGCGCAATCACGTCGGCGGCGGCACGTTCGGTGGCGCTATCGTCAAGAACAAGCTGTTCACCTTTGCCACCTATGAGCAGTGGAAAAACCGTCAGCCCTACACCAAAGTCATGACGCTGCCGACAGAGTTGGAACGCGCGGGCGATTTCTCCAGGACTCTCAACCGCGGCGGCGCGCTGCGCCCCGTCTTCGATCCATGGACCACCGTCACCGACACCGCCACGAACACCGCCTCCCGCACCCCTTTCGCCGGTAATCTCATTCCCGCTTCACGCATCGATCCGACATCCAAGCTGTTCCTCGCCGACATCTGGGGACCCAACAACCCCGGCGACGACCTCACCGGCGTCAACAACTACCGCACCGGATACGCCTGGTTCCTAGATTACTGGAACTTCTCCGATCGCACCGACTGGAACATCTCCGATAAGTGGAAAGTGTTTGCCCGCTACAGCGTCATCCGCACGCGTCTGGACAACAACAATTACGGCGGTACCATCGCTACTACCTCCGACAACGGCGGCTTGATGGATGCCCTCAACGGCGCCTTCGACAGCGTCTACACCTTGAGCGCGCGCACGGTGCTCAATTTTCGCCTCGGCGTCGTTTACTCCGAAGACGAATACGATTCGGAATGGGCGAAGCTGGGCGAACAGGGGCTGGCCAAATACTGGCCCAATAACCCCTGGTACAAGCCGTATCTCGCCGACATGCCGGCCGTCTACTATCCGAACTTGAACATCGGCGGCGCCACCTTCGGCAAATCGAGTTGGTGGAGTTACCGCCCGCGCAAATATTCCTACCAAGGCAGCATGGGCCACGACCGCGGCCGCCACTACATGAAGTTCGGCATGGCCTACCGCCACGGCTACGAATACTCGCAGTTGCCCAACCTCGGCACATTCCCCTTCAACGCCGCGCCGACGGCCAACACCAACCTCGCCCCCAATCTGCTCAACTTCGGCAGCGCCTGGGCAACGTTCCTGCTGGGCGCCATCGACAATTCGCTCGTCACCAATTACGTCTCTCCGCGCTACACCGAACAGGATCAGTACGGCGTGTTCTTCCAGGACGATTTCAAGATCAGCCGCCGCGTCACCTTGAACATGGGCCTGCGCTGGGAATATGAAACGGCCCCATCGGAGCGGGAATTAAGATTGGCCCGTTACCTCGATCTGACAGATCCGGTGCCCGAGTTTCAGCGGACTCCTCCCGCGATGCCGGCCCAGGTCGGTTCGATCGCCGGCGCCGTCAAGCCCACCTACAACGGCAACTTCATCTACACCGATGCCAAGGCCAAAGGCCTGTACCACGCCCCGGCCCGCAATTTCCTGCCGCGCCTGGGCATCGCCATCCGCGGCAACGACCGGACCGCCATCCGCATCGGCTACGCTCGTTACGCCGTGCCCGTGATGAGCATTCTCGGATATTCATGGCGCCTTCCCGCCACCGATGGATTCTCCACCTCATCCACCGGCCCCGTCCAGATTCAAGGCGTGCCGCAAGGCGTGTTCAGCAATCCCTTCCCGTCCTCGAACCCGCTCGTCATGCCCGTTGGCCGCGGATACGGGCGCTACACCAACATCGGCGGCGCCGCCACGTGGTCGCGCCAGGATATCCGCACTCCCATGAACGACCGCTTCAATTTCACCGTGGAACGCGATCTCATGGCCGGCTTCAAGTTCGACGGAACGTTCTTCATGAACTTCGGCCATCACATGGTGCCGGAAGGCCAGGGAGGCAGCGCCGGCTTCGGGCAGCAGCGCAACATGGTCGATCCGCAGCTTTCCTACACCTACAAGACTGCATTGACCGCGGCCGTTGCGAATCCCTTCTTCGGGCTTCCGGCCAGTGTGATGCCTGGGCAGTTGCGCGGCCAGCGCACCGTGCCGCTGTCGACCCTGTTGCGGCCCTATCCGCACTACGGCGATCTGAGCGAAGGCTTCATGCCCGGCGTGAACAACCGTTACAAAGCAATTCAATTGCGCGTGCAGAGGCGGTTCGCCGATGGCTACAGCATCATCTGGGGATACAACTACAACCGCGAATCGACGGAAGGGTTCTTCAACGCGCCGGATGAGTACGCCAACCGGCTGTCCTACATCCCCGCCGCGTCGCCACGGCATCGCATGACACTCGGCGCCACTTGGGAACTCCCCTTCGGGCGCGGCAAAAAGTTCGCATCCGGCATCCATCCCGTGCTCAATCACATCGTGGGAGGCTGGTCCACCAGTCACATTTTTGTCTGGAATACCGGCAGTTTCCTCCGCTTCGGACAGTTGGATGTAAGCGGCGATCCCGGCAATGCCGCCCGCGATTGGTCCCGCTGGTTCGATACGTCGGTGTTCGCCCAGGCCACTCCCTTTACGCCGCGCACGAATCCCTATCAATACGACGGCATCACCGGTCCGCGCTATTGGAACCTCGACAGCACACTCTCCAAGAACTTCAACCTCACCGAAAAGTTCAAACTGGAATTCCGCCTGGAAGGCTACAACGTCACCAACAGCGCCATGCCCGGTAACCCCAACCTGGCCGTGACCAGCACGCAGTTCGGCGGAATCACGACGCAGGTCAACTACGGACGCGAGGTGCAGTACACTCTACGTCTGCATTTCTGATCGAGAGCCGGCGGTCTACGCCCGCAATGCAGAGTATGCCTGCGGCGTAGGCCGCCAGATCGGGCAGGCTGAAGGTGGAGCCCATCAATCGTGCTCCAACCCGCACGGCGATGTGTTCACTGTGCAGCAGACCGGCAGGGATGCCGGTCAGTTGGAATAACTCGATGGCGGCCATGATCAGCGCGGTCCACGCAGCCACCGGCTTGAAACGCCGTGCCATCCGCAGAATGACGTAGACCATGGCCGCGTAAAGCGCGTCGCCCAGGTATTTGTCCACCAGGATGAATCCCGTATGCGCCGCCCGTGACACCAACCCTCCCGAGATGATGGCGGCGAGCATGGCCCACCGGAAGCGGCCCGGCATCATGCTGTCCATTCCCGCCGTGCGCGACGAAGAATGGTGAGCATCGCCAGCCAGGGCAGTAGCCGCGCCACCCGCATCTCCCAGCCCCCGTCGTAGCTGAGTTCGATGCGGCACACCCCGTCGCAGCCCGGTTCCAGCGCCATTTGCCCGATGCCGTCTTCGCGCAGCGTGCGCGGCACGCCGTTCACGCGAGCTCGCCAACCCGCATGATAAGTCCACTGCAGCGAAACGGCGTGATGCGGGTGCAGCGAGGCTTCGACGGTTGCCGAATGGCGGCTGGTCCACTGGAAATTCGCCTCGGGTAAACTCGCGTCCTCCAGCGCATTGACGTAGGTGGTCACGTTGTCCAGGCTTTCAGGTAGCGCCGGAATGGGCACAATGCGCGCGAGCGAACTGCTGCGGTGCGGAATGCGATACAGAGTCTCGCCTTCGCCTTCCCACAACGTCTCCAGCCCCCGCAATTTCTCCGGAAAATTCAGTGGCTTGTAGGGATCGGGACTGTGGGGCAGGGAACCGAGGATGGCGTGGATTCCGAAAGCCCTCGCCCACAGCACGGTTTCCTCCTTTGTCTTCGCCAGGTTGATGAAGTGCCACGCCTCGCGCAGTTTCAAATTCACCAGACCCTGTGCGAATCCGCCGTCGAATTGCGGCGTATCGCAAAAGGCGTTGAGCCACGCCGTTTTCGCCCCCGGCGCGTAGATCCGTTGCTCAAACCGGTTCTCCCGCAGCCAGCGGCCCAACCGGCCGTAAATGGTGCGCTCCATGTCGAGCGGACGCAGGTGCGCCTCGCGCGAAACCCGCCGCACCTGCTTCACCGGGCCGATGCATGCCACGACGATCGCGGCCATCGTCGCGGCCTGCGCCCAACGCGGAGCAAGGCTCAGCAACGCCGCGGCGGCGAGTCCCGCCAGCAGGCAGAGGCCCATCTCCATCTGCAGGTGATATCGCTCCGGTTGCGGAACCAGTTTCACTCCATACCAATAGGCGCCCAGCGTGAAAGCGGCTGTGATCAGGCTGAAGAAAACACCAAACTGCGCGATGGGCGGCAGCCGCAGACGCCGAAGCAGGTACGCAGCAAACGCCATCGCTGCCAGCGCGGCCAGCGTGCGCACAGGAAGCGCCGCATAGGTGCCCGCGAAATCTCCGCCAATCACACGGGCATTGGCGCGCACCACTGCGACCGTGGACGGCGGGATCCAGGGCGCTGCCAGCGCATAGGCCAGCAGGCCGGTCCAGGCCGTGCGCGCCAAACGCGCCCCTGTGAAGTTTGGAATCAGCCAGCAGACAATGCCGAGTGCCAACGTCAGCGAAGCATGCCAGTTTGTCATCGCGGTGGCCGCCATCCCCGCGGCTGCCGCCAGATCGTAGCGCGGCGATGCTTTGCGCCAGGCAAGGTCCAGCAGCAACAGCGCTACTGGAAACAACGTGAGTCCCGATACATGCGGCCCTTCTCCCCAAGCCGCCAGATCCTGCAGACGCCGGCCCGCGATCATCTGCCCCAAATCGGCATAGATCGGTTCCACCAGAAGCGCCGATGGCGAGATAACGGTGTAAGCCAGTCCCCCAAGAAATGCCCCTTGCATCGATGCGCCGCAGCGCACAGCAAAAGCATAAAGCGTCACCGGCCCGAGCGCAAACAGCAAGCCGCATACGGCGTGATACCCCGTCCCGGGCGCGATTCCCAGCAGCCCCGATACCAGCGCCGACAGCACGTGCAGCAGCGGCGGATAGGAATCCTGGAAAGGAATGCCGTTATACCAGAGCGGAAACCATGTCAGATCGTTCCAGTTGTCCTTGATATACCGGGCAAGCGAGATGTAGGCCGCTTCGATGGACCCCGTCTGGTCGATGAACTCGCGATGAAACAGCTCCGCCACCAGGTACGCGTTCACCGCAAACAGCGCCGCCGCGCACGCCGTATGCGCCGCTACACGCCGTTCGCGCCCGTGTAGGCTTCCGTGGTCTGCATCATTTCGTCCCATGTCACGACGGCGCGCCGCGAGGCCGCCATACGCCCGAGGATAGCAGTCAGATTGCTGCGCACGGCTTCTTCCGTGTTATTCACCGCCTGCCCGCTACGGATGCTCTCCACGAACGCCTTCATGTTGGCGACAGCCCCATCCTTGAACGTATTGTCTTTCTCCGATCCCGTCCATTTCACTTTCCCGCCGATGCGCACCAGACCGTTATAGTGCGAGTCGATGTCCCCTTCCGATCCGTAGACCCGTATGCAAAGGTCGCGGTAGAAGTGCGTGAACTGCGCCGAACTGAAATCGACCTTCACTTCCTTCGGATACCAGTAAGTGACGATGTAGTGATCCGACTGATCGCCCAGCTTGCGCGCGTTCTGCCCGCAGGAGCCGAAGGCGCTGAGCGGCGCCGATTGCAGATACCAGTTGGCGACATCGATGACATGAATATTCTGCTCCACGATAATGTCGCCGGAGAGCCGCTTGTTGTGCAGCCAGTTGCGCAGCGTCGCATCGGCCGCGCTCATGCCCGCGGTTTCGTGATACGGCGTCCGGTTGGCGTGATAATACACATGCCCCAGCACAGGCGTCCCGATCTCCCCTCGGTGCACCCGCGCCGCGGCTTCCTGAAACACCGGCTGCGCGCGCGTCTGAAAGTCGACCAGAAAACTGCGCCCCGCGGCCTTGGCCTTCGCCCCCGCCGCAAGGATCGCTTTGCACCCCGGCACATCGGTGGCGACGGGCTTGGCCAGATACACATGCTTGTTGTGCGTCGCCGCCGCCATCGCCTGCTCCGGGTGATAGAAAGGCGGCGACTCGATCACCACTCCATCCAGTTTCATCGCCACCAGTTTTTCGTATGCGTCCAGACCGGAAAAGGCGCGCCCGCCATCCACTTTGTATTTCCCCCGAGCCGCCTCGATCGGGGCGGGGAAGGCATCGGCAAGCGCCGTGACACGCGCCAGCGTGTGCTCGTGAAACAGATCGGTGACCCAGTTGCCGCGGCTGCCGCAGCCGATGAGCCCGAGTTCGACGTTGGAGTTCGCCTGCGAACCGAATGCGGTTTTGGCGCTGAGAATGAGAAGGCCGGATTGAATGATTTCTCTGCGGTTGTTCATAAAGACCTAACCGCGCACTATCTTAACGCCTTCCACCATCGCTTTCAGCTTCCGCCTCGCCGCCCAGCGCGCCGTCTGGCTCAATCCGCAGTCCGGAGCGAAGGATAGCCGCTCGGCCGGTGCATGCCGCAAACACCGCCGCACGCGCTCCGCCACCTCCTCCGCCGTCTCGATGTAGTAGTTCTTCACATCGATAATCCCGATGGATACATCGCACCGCTCCGCCAGCCCCCCGATCGCTTCCAGTTCCGCGAACTCGCGGCTGGCCATCTCCAGATGCACTTCATCGGCATGCAACCCGTGGAAGGCAGGAAACAGCGGAGCGTAGCGGCGCGGCGCCACCGCTCGCGCCTTGTAGTTGCCGAAACACAGGTGCGTCGACAATCGGGCGCGCCCTCGCACAAGGCTCACCGTCCGGTTGAAAATATCCACGAACCGGTGCGGATCGTGCAGGTGCCCGTAGCAACTCATCGACGGTTCATCGACGCAAATCTCCGTGCATCCGGCTTCCACCAATGCGAGCAGTTCCTTCTGCACAACCGGCAGCAGCGCCTCCGTGATCGCCCATCGGTCCCTGTATTGTTCGTTCGGCTCCAGGCGTCCGCTCAGCGTGTACGGCCCTGGTACGGACATCTTCAGCACGGGACCCGCCGCGGCAAGACGCCGCAGGCGCGCGAACTCCTCCACGCACCCCAGCCCGCGCGGCGCGGCCAGCCTGCCGCTGATGCGATGTTTGCCCCGCTGATCGTGCGCCGGCGGACCGAAGCGTCGGCGCGGCGCCGGCTCGCGGTCTATGCCCTCCAGAAACCCGTAGAAGGAAAGGTTGAAATCGAGACGCGTCTGCTCGCCGTCCGTGATCACGTCCAGTCCTGCCTCGGTCTGGTCGCGCACGGCGCAGACAACGGCATCGTCGAGAACTTCGGAAAGATCATCGGCCCCGAATTGCTCCAGATGCTGCGAGGCGAACTCCAGCCAGGAAGGAAACGGATAGCTGCCGATGACGGTAGTGCGTAGTGGAATCGGTTGCATGTAGTGGAGCGGCCGCGATCGGCCGTCCCTACAGCTTTAGCACACGAATGGATCCGTTCGACGTGTGCAGATCGAGCAGCGGCCCGCCGCCGCCGATCGTGCCTTCCAACCGGTTCTTCGAAAGCGTGCCTTGCGCCGTCACATCGAACTCTGTGTTGATGCTCGAATTGGATGTGCTCGCCTTCAGCCGCGCCCCCGCCGAGGCAGGCAGCTTCACCGTCAGCGAGGAATTGCTGGTCGAGGCGATGATGTCATTGTTTTTCAGGCTTTCTACCGTCAGCGAAACGCGGCCATTGGAGCTGTTCGCGCGGATGGGCCGCGAGCCGGACGCCTCCACAATCCTCGCCTCAATGGCGCCGTTCGACGTCGTCGCCTCGAAGAAGCCGCGTACGCCGTCGGCATGGATCGTGCCGTTGGAAGAACGCAGCGACGCGCCGCCGGTGAAAGCACTGACATCGATGGCCCCGTTCGATGTCGTCACATCAAGGTCGCCCTTGAACGAAGCCGCCCGCACCCCGCCATTCGATGTGCGGATCTTCGCCGTCCCTTCCAACTGCTCCAGCCGTACGCCGCCGTTGGAACTGACGATGCGATCCAGAACCACTTTGCGCGGTACGCTCAACACGTACTTCACCCCCAGATTGCCGCGCCTCTCCAGTGGCCGCACCGTCTTGATGCGAAGAGCCTCAGGCGTCGAGTCGATGTCAATCTGAATCGCGTCCAGCAACTCCCGGTTAGGCGCATGTTTGGTGCCGTGTATCTCCACGGTCTCCTTGTCCCAACCGGTGATCTCGATGCTGCCGTTGAAATTCTCCATCTCAATCCGCCCGCCTGCCTTGAGCGCGTGCGAATAGTGGAAATCCTCTTTCTCTCGGGCAACCCCATCGAAATCGTCGAAGTCGCATCCGGTGAAGGCGAGCGTCACGCCGAGCAGCACGGGCATGGCCAATCGGTGCATAGAGTTCTCCTTTGCTTCGTCAGTAATACGTGTGGGAGCGGCGCAATGTTCCATGGTACCCTCAGAATTTAGGCGCCTCCCCGCGCCAACCCCTCATTCCTCTTTGAAAACGTATCCATGAGAAAACTGCTTGCACTGAACCGCGGCGAGATCGCTATCCGTATCTTCCGGGCCGCCAATGAGTTACGAATCCGAACCGTAGCCGTCTACTCGAAGGAAGACCGGCTCAGCCTGCATCGCTTCAAGGCCGACGAGGCTTATCTGATCGGCGAAGGCAAGGGTCCCGTGCAGGCCTACCTGGACGTGGAAGGCATTGTCGCCTTGGCCGCCGAAAAGGGCGTCGACGCCATCCACCCCGGCTACGGATTCCTGTCCGAGAATCCCGCCCTGCCCCGCGCTTGCGAGAAAGCCGGTGTCACCTTCATCGGCCCTAATCCGGAGTTGCTCGAACTGCTCGGCGACAAGCGCGCCGCCCGCCAACTGGCGCAGCGCGCGGGCATTCGCGTCGTCCCAGGCACTGACCAGCCGTTGAACAAAGTCGGCACGGCGATGGCCAAGGCCGGCGAGATCGGCTTCCCGCTCATCGTCAAAGCAGCCTTCGGCGGCGGCGGACGCGGCATGCGTGTGGTCCAGCACGCCCAGGATCTGCCCGCCCGATTCGAAGAAGCCCGTCTCGAAGCAGGCAACGCCTTCGGCAACGACGCGCTGTTCATGGAGCGCTACATCCGCCGCGCCAAACACATCGAAGTGCAAATCCTCGGCGATCGCCACGGCAATATCCTCCACCTCTTTGAGCGCGATTGCTCCGTCCAGCGGCGCCATCAAAAGGTGGTGGAAGTCGCACCCGCCGTCGGACTCAAAGACCGCGTGCGGCGCGAATTGTGCGATGCCGCCGTGGCACTGGCGCGCGAAGCCGGCTATTACAACGCCGGCACCGTCGAATTCCTCGTCGACGCCGATACCGGCGAATGGTTCTTCATCGAGGTCAACCCACGCATTCAAGTCGAGCACACCGTGACGGAAATGGTTACCGGAATCGACATCGTCCGTGCCCAGATTCAGGTCGCCCAGGGTCTGCGTCTCGATAGCAAAGAGATGGCGCTGCCCACCCAGAGCGAGATGAAGCCCAACGGCTTCGCCCTCCAATGCCGCGTCACCACCGAAGACCCCGCAAATCACTTCATCCCCGACTACGGACGAATCCACACCTACCGGTCCCCCGCCGGATTCGGCATTCGGCTCGACGGAGCATCGGCCTATGGCGGCGCCGTCATCACCCCCTACTACGATTCGCTGCTCGTCAAAATGACTGCCTGGGGGCCCCAATTCGACATCGCCTGCCAGCGCATGGACCGCGCCTTGCGCGAGTTCCGTATCCGCGGCGTTAAAACCAACATCCCCTTCCTTGAAAACGTCGTCAACCACGCCAAGTTCCAGTCCGGCAACGTCACCACCGGTTTTCTCGATGAGCACAAAGAGCTGTTCCAGTTTGCCGTGCGCCGCGACCGCGCCACGCGCCTGCTGAAATTCCTGGGCGAAGTCATCGTCAACGGCAACGCCGAAGTGGCCGGCAAGCCCAGACCGGCGGTGATCCGCGAAGCCCCCGTGCCCAAACACGACACCCGCACGCGCCCCGAAGGCACTCGCGATCTGCTCCTCAAACTCGGCCCCGAAGGCTTCGCCGAATGGACCCGCAAACAGCGGCGCTTGCTGCTCACCGACACCACCTTCCGCGACGCCCATCAATCGCTGATGGCCACGCGCATGCGCACTTACGACATGCTGCGCATTGCCCACTACGTCTCACATCATCTGGCCAAGCTCTACAGCCTGGAAATGTGGGGCGGCGCGACGTTCGACGTTGCGATGCGCTTCCTGCAGGAGGACCCCTGGGTGCGCCTGGCCCGGCTGCGCGAGGCCGTCCCCAACATCTGCTTCCAGATGCTGCTCCGCGCCTCCAACGCCGTGGGCTACACCGCCTATCCCGACAACGTCGTGCGCGAGTTCATCCACGTCGCCGCCGACCAGGGCATCGACATCTTCCGCGTCTTCGACTCGCTCAACTGGCTCCCCAATATGAAAGTCCCGATGGAAGCGGTGCGCAAAACGGGCCGCATCTGCGAAGCCGCCATCTGCTACACCGGAGACATCCTCGATCCCAAGCGCGACAAGTACCCGCTCGCCTACTACGTCAAGATGGCCAAGGAACTGGAGAAAATGGGCGCCCACGTCCTAGGCGTCAAAGATATGGCCGGGCTGTGCAAACCCTATGCGGCCGAGAAACTGGTGCGGGCCTTGCGCGAAGAGGTCGGCCTGCCCATCCATTTCCATACCCACGACACCAGCGGCATCAACGCCTCTTCGATTCTCAAAGCCTCCGAGGCCGGTGTCGATGCGGCCGATGCGGCCCTCGCCTCCATGAGCGGCACCACGTCGCAGCCCAACCTCAACTCCGTCGTCGCGGCGCTGGCCAATACGAAACGCGCCACCGAACTCGATCTCGATGCGCTCAACCAGTGCTCCGACTACTGGGAGACCGTCCGCACCTATTATCAGCCCTTCGATAGCGCCCCCAAATCCGGCACCGCGGAAGTGTATCTCCACGAAATGCCCGGCGGCCAGTACACCAACTTGAAGGAGCAAGCCGCGGCCATGGGCCTTGGCGATAAGTGGCCGCAGATTGCGCGCATGTATGCCGACGTAAACATGGCCCTCGGCGACATTGTGAAGGTCACCCCTTCCAGCAAAGTGGTGGGCGACCTCGCCTTGTTCCTCGTCAGCCACGGAATCTCCATTCACCAGTTCCTCAACCTCGGTCCCGATCATTCCATGACCCTGCCCAACTCCGTCATCGAGATGATCTCCGGCGACCTCGGCGAACCCGAAGGCGGCTGGCCGAAAAAGATTGTGGAAGTCGTTTTGAAAGGCGCCAAGCCCCGCAAAGGACGCCCCGGCGCCCATCTCCCCGCCGTCCAACTCTCCGAGGCCGCCGCTCAGGCCGAAAAGAAAACCGGCCAGAAACCCAGCCGCACCGATCTCATGAGCTACCTCATGTATCCCGAGGTCTACGCCAAATTCGCCCGTAACCGCCAGAGTTGGGGCGATGTCGATGTCCTCCCCACTCCTCAATTCTTCTACGGCATGGAAAAGGGCTCGGAAATCGCCGTCGAGCTCGAAGCGGGCAAGGTCCTCATCGTCAAGTTTCTCGCCGTCAGCGAGCCACACCCCGACGGATCGCGCACCGTCTTCTTCGAACTCAACGGTCAGCCCCGCGAAGTCAATGTGCGCGACAAAACCCTGCAGGTCACCTCGGCCGCCCGCGAGAAGGCCGACCCCGCCCAGGAAGGCCATGTCGGCGCGCCCATCCCAGGCGTCATCAGCAGCGTCGCCGTCGAGCCCGGCCAGAAAGTCGCCAAAGGCGACCGCGTTCTCGTCATGGACGCCATGAAAATGCAAACCACCGTCTATGCACCGGTCGGCGGAACCGTTAAGAAACTTACGGTAGCCGTGGGGCAGAGTGTGGAACCAAAAGATCTGCTCCTGGTGATCGGCTGAAGATCGTCGCAGCCGGTTCCAGCAGCTTCCCCAAATCCAGCAGAAAACACGGCCGCGAACGCCCGCGCCATACGCCATTCGTGTACTTGCGGTACGTATGGCGGGGCATGGCGCGCACCGGCTTGAGCGAAGACTCCCCGATCCACACCGAGTCCAGAATCGAGTCCACCAGCAAGGCCGCCGGGTATCGATGCAATGCGATCGCCGTGCATCGCGCCACCGCCCGCCCCATGCCGAATACCTGGTGAAGGTCCAGTACGTATCGCGGCGAAACCGCATGCGGCAGAATCCCCGCCACCCCGCTCGGCGACGGCGGCAGAGGCAGTATTGACGGATTCGGAAATAGACCCGCTACCGCCTCGTGAACAATGGCAAACTCCACCGCCCCAAGCCGGAATAGCAGATGCTCACGCGTGCACTCCATATGGCCGCAGACAATGGCGCACCCCTTCCGGGTTCGGATTCGGCGCCATACAGATCTGAATCTCAATCCGCTCTTCTTTGCAATTAAATGGAATGACAATCCATTCCCGCTTCCCCATACTGCGTTTGACGAAATTGCGCCCGTAAAGAACCGTCGGAATCGATAACAGCATCGGCCCCAGCGTCGCCTCCAACTCCGTCTTCACATTCCCCAATATCATGTTCGTCATCTCCGCCATCGCGTCCAGCACCTCCTCGTCCACCGTGTGATGCTCCGCCATCAGCAGCGCGTCCGCGATGTGGCACGCCATCGGCGCCGTACAAAAGAAACTCCCGTTGCCCACCCACGTGCCCGCAAATCCAATCAGCGATAGGATGCCCGCTGCCGCCACCGGCGGCTCCGTTTCCGAATAGGCTTCCAGCGGCTCGATGTTGATCCCCAGCATCGTGCCGAATACGTCGGAGGTGGCTTGCCGGGCGATGGTGACCAAATGATCCCGGTCGAACGTTTCTTCCATGATGAATCTCCCAGTGTCGGTTGCGCGCTTCTCTCGAAGGCGTCAAACAATCCCCACCAGCTTCTCCTTGATCTGGTCCGCCGTGAACGGCTTGCGCACGTATCCCGAGGCCCCCAGGTTCACCGCCTCCAAAACCTTGTTCTGGCCGCCCTCGGTCGTGATCATCAGCACCGGAAGATTCTTCCAGTCCGGTGTTCCGCGGATCTGGCTCAATAACTGCAGCCCGTCCATGTTCGGCATGTTGATGTCCGATAACACCAGCCCAACTTTATGCTCTTTCAGCGAGGCTAACGCCTCCACTCCGTCCCCAGCCTCGAACACCTCGCCAACTCCCATGTCCGCCTGGCGTAATACCCGCTGCAGGATCTTGCGGATCGCGGCCGAGTCATCGACGATCAGTACATCAAAAGGCATGTCCCACACCTCCAAGAGTGACTACACCACTCTCATCGGATGGAGAAACGCCAACTTGAACCGCTTTCCTTCATTACTATCGAGGTCATCAAAACTTTCGATTGGACCTCCTCCCGCCTTCCACGTAACGTTAGGATATGGTCGAAGTTGCCCCCGGCCCTGTGCCGGTTTCTTCTGTCACACTGTTGCACCGCATCAGCAGCATTGTGAGTTCCGATTTGTCCCTCGACGAGATGCTAGGCGAGATCCTGGGCCTCACCGTCCAAGTCGCAGGCTGCGATGCCTGCCTCGTCTACCTCATTGATACCGTGAGCGGAGAAATCGTTCTCCGCGCCTCGCAATTGCCCCATGCCCAAGCGCTCGGCAAACTGAAGATGAAGATGGGCGAAGGCGTCACCGGCTGGGTTGCCGAACACAAGTCCGTCGTCGCTCTCGGGAATAACGCCGGATTCGACAAACGTTTCAAACGCTTTCCCTCGCTCATCGAAGACACCTATCAGGCTTTTGTCTCCGTACCCCTCGTCACCAGCGGAGAAATCGTCGGCGTCGTCAACGTCCATTTCCGCGCCCCCCAGGAATTCTCCACCGACCTCATCGCCATGCTCGCCTTCATCGGCGAACAGATGGGCGGAGCCGTCGCCAAATCCATGCTCGCCGAAGAAAACCGCCGCCTTCAGGATGAGGCTCAGGAAATGAAACGCCAGTTGGAGGCCCGCAAACTGGTGGAACGCGCCAAAGGCATCCTCATGCAGCGCCACGGCATCAGCGAGGAAGAGGCCTACCTCAAACTGCGCAACGACAGCCGCCGCAGCCGCCGCGCCATGCGCGATCTCGCCGAGCAGATCATTACCCAGGAAACCAAACTCCGGCAAAAGGACGCGCCCCCCGCCGCAAACTGACGGCCTGCCCCCATTCGCTCTATCATGAGCGAATGAGATCTTCACGCCGTAACCTGCTCATCGCCGCCGCCGCCGCTCCCGCCGCGGCTTCCGCCCAAAAGAAGCAGTCGCGCCAGTCGCACTGGCCCAAGGGCCGTCCCACCGACGGCAAGAGCCCTCTCTATTCCCCCGTCGTTACCTGCAACGGATTCGCGTTCGTTTCCGGCACTGGAAAAATCGACGGCGGTTCCATCGAAGAGCAGACCAAATACGTTCTCGACAGCATTGAGGCGAACCTCAAGGCCGTCGGCTCTTCCATGACCAAGGCCGTGAAATGCAACGTCTATCTCTCCGACATCAATCTGTACGGCCCGATGAACGAAGTGTTCCGCGGGCGGTTCGGTGAAAATCCGCCCGCGCGAACCACGGTCGCCGTGGCGGCCATCCCCTTCGGTTGCCTCGTCGAAATCGAGGTCATGGCCGAATTGTAAAGCGAGCCGCGCTCCTTCACACGGGCCATCGCCGCCGGCATCCCCGGCAAACACCAGTCTGCTTCAAGCCGCGGGCTCGCCCCGTCTTGCGCGTCTTCCCTAATAGACCCGCTTGATCAGCAACTCGCCGCCTCCCGGTGAGCTTAGAACGGCCGCTCCCAGCAACCCGTACAACTCCACGGAAACGGCATCGCCCGCGCTCATCGTGCGCAACCCGGACCGGCAAAGTACGGACTGGCCGATGGAAGGCGAATAACCGAGCCCACTCACCGGCGACCCGTTCACAGACAACCGCGAAGAGACTAGCAACTCTGCCGTCAGCCGGACGCAGTAGGACAGCTCATAGGTCCCGGCCTCGGCAACCGAGAAGAAAGTGTTGCCTCCCCCCGGCGAGACCCCCACCGTCGTTAGTTGCGAAGGGAACGGGATGCTCGTTCCGCCCAAGACTACGGCAATCACCGCGCCCGAATCGTTGAAGAAGCTTCCGTGCGTCGAAGCCCCGCCCGCTCCCGTCGGCCCCGTTGCCCCCGTGCTCCCCGTCGGCCCCGTGGATCCGGTCGCCCCGTTGATGCCTGGCAGCCCCATCAGACCTTGCACGCCCTGCAAGCCTTGCGGGCCCGTGGCCCCAACCGCTCCAGCCGCTCCCGTCGGCCCAATTGCCCCGGCGGGGCCGGTCGCCCCAACCGCTCCCGTTACCCCTTGCAACCCCTGGATGCCTTGCGCTCCCGTGGGGCCAACCGCTCCAGCCGGTCCCGTCGCTCCCACTGCGCCTGCCGGACCAGTCGCACCTACCGCCCCTGCGGTCCCTTGCGCTCCCGTGGGTCCCACTGCGCCAGCAACTCCCTGCAAACCAGCGGGGCCTGTCGGACCAGCCGCCCCCTGCACCCCCTGTACGCCCTGCGTCCCCGGAACCCCCTGCGGACCCTGCGGCCCCGTCGGACCTGCCGGACCGGCCGGACCCACAAACGGATTTGTATTGGTGAAGTAACCGTTAATATCGACAATAACGTGCGTCGCGTTCGACGCAAACAGCGAAATAGACCCGTTCAGACCTGCCGGAACGATCGCCGCATTCGCGATCACCTTCCCGTCAAACGAATTCAGCGTCGACGAATTCGGCACCGGATGCCCCGTCGGAAACGCCGTCAGATACTGCAGCGCCCCGATCGGCACTACAGTAATGTTCAGCGAGTAGGCCTTCGCCGACGACGGAATGCTGCACCGCCCCGCCGGAATCGGAATCTCCCGCGACTGCGAGGCATTAAGCTGCGGGGCTCCAAACGGCCCCGAGAATCCAAGCACGGCGTACTCCGGCCGCGTATCCACCAACCGGCATGGTGTCACCGCGATCAGCGGCAAAGGGTCCGTCAACGCCGCATCGCGCCCCGCCGCCAGTTTCTGCTCTTCGCCGGGCTGCCATTGCACCGGCGCCGGCCAATTCTGCACCTCCACCCCTTGGGCTGAAAGCAGGGCCGCGAAGGCGCCTGCCAATAGGGCAGCGCGCGTTCCCGGAAAAATCGTTGGATGAAAAGACATCTCATAGAGAGAGTCTCCTCAGCCGCACAAACTTCTCACCCGATCGAGCGCGCCCCCAGCTTCCCGGCTTCCGTCTCCCCTAGTCGGTCTCCTCCAGCGGCTTCGTCGGATCGATGAAAGGCCAAACGATTGTCCCCGCCAGGTAAACCCCCGCCATCACATACAGGAACAGATTCCAATCCCCTACTCCCTGCGCATTCTCCGTATGCTTCAGAATGTAGCCCCCTACCTGCGGCGCAACCACGCCCGCCAGGTTCCCCATCATGTTCATGGACCCCGACAGCGTCCCCGCGTACTTGCCGCCGATATCCATGCACGCCGCCCACGCCCCAGGCATCACCAGGTCGTTGCAGAAACTCGCTAGCCCCATCACCATCATCGCCATCAACGGATCCTTCAGTTGGATGGACAGAATCAGCAGAATGCCCGCCCCCAGAAATCCCAGCGACGCCATCAACTGGCGCGTCCTCTTCAGGCTCCCGGTCATCCGCGTCACCACCGGCGAAATGAATCCGCAGAACAGCGATCCCATCCCCCCGAAAAGCAGCGGGAAAATCGCCAGCTTCGCGCTTTCGATCGGGCTCACCGCCCGGTATTCCTGCAAATAGGTGGGCAGCCAGGTGATGTAGAAATACCACGGAAACGACAGGCAGAAATACTGCACCCACAGCAGCCACACGCTGCGGCTGCGGATCAGCAATCCCCACGGCACGTTGCCGTGCCCTGACGCGTTCGAGGCGCTGTGCTTCAAAATCTCCCATTCCGCTTCGTTCACGCTCGGGTGTTCCTTCGGATTGTCGCGGAACCATTTGTAGAACCACACCGCCCAAATAACGCCCAGCGCGCCGAACAGCATGAACGCCTGCCGCCAGCTCATATAACCCAGTACCCAGATCACCAGCAGCGGAGTGAACGCCCCGCCCCACCGTGCGAACGTCCACATGATCCCTTGCGCCCGCACCCGCTCTTCCACCGGCAGCCACACGCTGAACGCCTTCGTCAGGTTCGGAAAGCAGCCCGCTTCCCCCGCGCCGAACAGAAACCGGCAGGCCAGCATCGACGTCAGATTCCACATCGCCCCCGTCAGCGCCGTGAACGCCGACCACCAGATCACGATCCGCATCAGCACCTTGCGCGGCCCCATCCAATCGCCCATCCACCCGCCGGGGATCTCAAACACCGCGTAGGCCAGTGCGAACGCCCCGAACACATATCCCATCTGCTGTTTGTCGAAGCCCAGGTCTTTCGAGATCAGCGGCGCCGCTTGTGCGATGCAAACCCGGTCGATATAGGCCAGAATGGACAGCGTCACCGCGAATACGATCACCCATTGACGGGCGTTCGTGGCTCGCTGCCCATATGCCGGCGTGCGGCCTTTTGCGGACGAGATTGGGGATGCCATGTTGCTCGCGTTATCACAGCATGAAGCGCGGTAAGGTTGCAACCCTACCCTCTTCCCCCCCTTACTTCAGCCTCCGCACCCTTTGCGGCGTCACGCCCGCCACCCGCTCCAACTCGCCTGCCGTTTCCAAATGCAGCTTAACCGTCACCGTATACCACATCACAGAACCTCGCCGTGCCCGCTCATCCTCGCTCAGCGCTGCCTCCACCATCTCCGGCAGATCCTCAAACGCCACCCCTTGCTGATTGCGCGGCACCACTTTGCGGATCGCCTTGCGCACCGCGTCGTACTTCCATTTCGCGATCCAAGTACCCTTCTTGCCCGGCGTGGGCGTGGCGCAATGCACCTTCTCTTCGTTTTTCATGATGTCCCTCCTATTGCACCGGCGATGTCTCTTCCAGAATCCAGTCCAGGTACGCCGGCAACCCCCGGTCGATCGCCACCGCCACGATTTCCGGCGTCGTATAAGAGTGCAACTCGCGGATCGTCGACTCCACTTCCGCATACAGCGTCTGCTGCGTCTTGATCACCAGCATCCACTCGGCCGCTTCTTCTACTCTGCCCTGCCAGCGGTAAATGCTATGCACTCCCTGCACGATGTTCACGCACGCCGCCTGCCGCCGCTCCACCAGCCCCCGAGCCACCGATTGCGCCTCGTCCATCGATCCACAGTTGCAAAGCACCACGATCTTCCCGGTCATTGCCTGCTCCTTGCCGCAAAAAATTGCTTCCAGCGTCTAGCCAAACCCCATTATTCAGGTTATAACCATTAGAAGGGATGGTAGAGAAGGCATGTCCTTTCTGCGAACAATTGGTGTAGTTGGTGTAGTGGCCCTGTCTAGCGCCTACATCTACATGGCCCTTCGTGGCCCCCAAGGGTTATCCTCACTTGAAGAAAAGTGGCACGAAATCCGTGAACTGCAACAGCAGAACGCCGATCTGCGCCGCGCCGTGGAGATGCGTACCGACCGCATCAAGAAACTCCAGGAATCCCCCGCCGAGCAGGAACTGGAAATCCGCAAACGCCTCAAGCTGATGCGCAAGGGCGAAACCACGTTCATTATCCCCGAGGACGCCGACTCCGAAACAAAATAGGTGAAAGCTGTTTTGGGCCCCGCCCCGTGGCGCCCAAAACATAACCCGTTCATTTTGTTTGCCCCGCCAGCCGCCGCACCGTGTCGAACGTATCGGCCTCATCCGCCGTCTTGTCCATGCGGTAGCGCTTCACCCGGGCAAAGCGCAGCGCCAGACCCCGCGCATAACGCGGACTCGCCTGCAATTCATGAAACGCGATCTCCGCCACCAGTTTGGGCTCCACGTACACCGTGAAACTGTCGCGCGCGATTTCGCTCTTCAATAACTCCGCCGTCTGCCACGTAAGCATCGCGTCGGTCAGCCCCTTGAACGTCTTCCCCAGCATCGCAAAGCCGCCCCGTTCCGTATCGCGCGCTCCCAGGTGCAGATTGCTCAGCCAGCCTTGCCGCCGCCCGCTGCCCCACTCCGCCGCCAGAATCGCCAGATCCAGCGTCTGCGACCGCTTCACTTTCAGCCATCCCGCTCCCCGCGCCCCGGCCTCGTACCCCGCCCCCGGCGCCTTCGCCATGATCCCTTCATGCCCCAAACCGAGCGCCTGCCCCAGAAACCGCTCCGCCTCCTCCGCATCCGCCGTCGCCAGATGCGGGATCAGCATCTCGCCCGCTACCTCGCGCAAAGCCTCGAAGCGCCGCCTCTGCCATTCCCCCAGCATCTCCGCCCCGTCCCGGTAAATCAGATCGAAGAAGAACGGGCGCAACGGCAATTCCCCGCGCATCCGCTCCACATCCAGCTTTCGCCCGAAACGCCGCATCGTGACTTGAAACGGCTGCGGCCGCCCATCGCGCTGGAAGCTCAGCACCTCCCCATCCACAATCAACTCCCGCGCGGGCATCGCCAGCACCGCTTCCACCACCTCAGGCGCCGCCGCCGTCACATCGTTCAATTGCCGCGTGTAAACCGCGACATCGCCGCCCGAACGGTGCACCTGAATACGCGCCCCGTCCATCTTGTATTCAAGCGCGGCCTCGCCCAGCGCTTCCATCGCCTCCTCCATCGACTCGGCCGGTTGCGCCAGCATCGGCTGCACCGGGCGGAACAGCCGCAGGCGATAGGCCTCGAGCCCCGCCGCGCCCTGCTCCAATGCCGCGCGCGCCACCGGCACAAGATCCCCCGCCATCATCGCCGCCCGCCGCACACGCTCAGCGTCCAGTCCCGCCGCCTTCGCTACGCCGTCCACCAGCAGCCCTTCCAGCGCGCCTTGCCGCAGTTCGCCCGCCAGCAGAGCCTGCAAGAACCGCTGCTCCTCCGCCGTCGCCAGCCCCATCATTTGTTTCAGCCCCGCCAGCCGCGCCTGTTCCGATCCTTTCCCCTTCACTGCCGCCAATTCCGCCACGCGCCGGTCCACTTCCGCAATCTCCAGCGACGGCGCCATTGCCGCCTCCACCGCCGCTTCCTGCAACGTGCGATACCCCACACCCGTCTTCCCCTGCCGTGTCCGTCCGCAATAGAACGCCGCCACGATTTCCAACTCCTCCCCGCGCAGTCGGCCCAAT
>JAEUQG010000408.1 GCA_016789755.1 Bryobacterales bacterium | reverse complement strand
GAATCTCAATGGATCAGGCGAGTGCTTGGGGCTCGGAATCGTGCTTGAGGAGTTGCCGTTTCCATGGGCGGCAAAGATATGCAGAACAAGCCATCGGATTGGGTTGGTGAGGAGGAGGCTCATGCGTTGGCCGACCGACGGCAATGATGTGGGCGGTTTCAACGCTTGCATCTGTGATTGCAGAATGGGCTCAGAATGGTCCCCGCCGATTCGCGCCGCCGCGATTCGGTGCTTCGATCACAAGTACGCTCGGCCATATCTGACCTTCCTGCTGAACAGATAGGAAGTGGAAGACTTGAACACGGATGGGAACGGGGCTTCAGCGTAGTTGTGAGATGTCCAGATCGGCGCGAAGGGCGATGCCTTCCGCTGTTGGATAGGCGCGTGAAAGGCCGGCGCCACACCATGGGCAGAACTGAAGCACAATCTGAGAAGCTACGCTCACAGGAACCTGCTCATCGGTGCTTTGCAATGTAGGTTGATGTTCGCAAGAGACCGCGCGGTGCTGTAGGAGGAATCGAACCGTATTGGTCACGCGGTTGTGCACTGCAATGACCGAAAACCCTCGCTCACCGGCGGCATCGAGCATGCCTTGGAACGCTGCGCAACAATGTTTAGAGTATGCGTTGGAGGTAGGCATAGGCTTCGCGGCGGATGGCGGGGGGGAAGTCGTGGGCGGCATTGGGATAGGCGGCGGTGAGTTTGCCGGGAGGGAAGAAGGGACGGGCGGCGCGGACACAATCGGCGACTCCGCTGACGTCGAAGTTGGAATCGGAGGTGGGGGCGTTGATGAAGACGGCGCGGGGGGCGATGGCTTGGAGGACGGCGGGGAAGTCGAAGGGCATGCGCTTGGGATCCTTATTGTAGATTTCGGCGATGCGGGGCATGTAGCCTTTGTGGGACCAGCCGGTGAGGTTGCCGTTGTAGTATTTGGGGAACGAAGTGAAGCCGCAACTGGTGACGGCGGCTCGGATGCGGGTGTCGAAGGCGGCGACGAACAGGGAGTTGTGGCCTCCGAGAGAGTGGCCGCAGACGGCGATGCGGCGGGGATCGACTTGGGGGAGAGAGGAGAGGATGTCGATGGCTCGGATGTGGTTGAAGATGCCTTTCATGGTGGCGGAGAGGTAGCCGCGGGAGTAGGGATCGAAGGAGTATTCGCCGAAGTTGGGGTAATCGGGGGCGAGGGTGAGGAAGCCTTGTTCGGCGAGTTCGTGAGCGTAATGGAGGTTGGGTTTGCCGCCGAGTCCGGCGGGTTCGTCCTTGCCGATGCGGGTGGTTTGGTGGAGGCAGAGGACGGCGGGGAGTTTGGGGGAGGCGTGGGGGATGAGGAGCCAGGCGGGGACGAAGTCTCCGGGTTCGGCTTCGTAGCGGAGTTTCCGGCGGGTGTAGGCGGGCTGGCGGGTTTCGTGAAGGAGTTGGATGGCTGGGGGAGTGGAGGGACGGGGTGGGAGAGGGCCCATGACTTGCTGCATGGCTTGGAGGATGGAGGCGCGCGGGTTGGGAGCGGCGAAGGCGGCGGAGAGGATGGTTCGGCGGGTGAGCATGGTTGGGTGATGAACGCCGGTTTACTGGGATGAACCGGCACGGGGACACGATAACGGGTTGATGGGATGGGCGTCAAGGGGGATGGGTTTGCGGCCACGGATGAATAGGATGAACACGGATGGGAACGCGGGAATCAATGCTTGTCTCGCGCTGTTAGATTGCGCACACGGCGGAATGAGTTTGGCAGAGGTGGTGCTGCTATGTTCAGCGTTTCAAGGCGAACGGATACTGGCCATAGTGCCCATGGTGGGGGCGGGTACGGCCCGCGATCCGCGCCGTCCCTTATTCGCTCCACTTCCGGGCGAAAGATCCGCCATATCGGGCTTTTCGTATTCCAGGCGATCGTCTCCGCCAACCGAGCCGACGTGAAGCTCTTCGAGAGAGGAAAATCCACTCTCCAGGGGGTGGAAACGGAGTTCCGTGAGCTAAAGGCGAACTTCGACATCCGGCAGTTGGCGGGAGGTGGCCGATGAGGACCGTACCTGCGGAAGCCCATTCACGATACGCAAGTTTTCTTCGACAGTTACGGATCGCTGATCTCCACTCGGGCGGTTCCCGACGGCTTCGACGACCATCGGGTTGCCCAGCCCCTACCATTGGATGCGGACCGTAATGCGGGGCAACGGGACGATATTGGTGTATGTCAACGGGGTGCGTTACCACAAAGTCACCGATAGCTCCATTGCGGTGGGCCAGCCGGGATTCGGCGGTTACGGATTCATCCAGGGGGGCTGGAGCAACATGACTTCGCTGCGACTGGGTCCACTGGACCGCATCGCGCCGGCCGCCGTGTCGTCTACGGGCTTCGCGGTCACGGCTCTGGCGAACAATGTTGACATACAATGGACGCCAACTGCAGACGACACCAACGGCACCGGGGTGTACTCCTACAACGTTTACCGCAACGGCGTCTTCATCGGCGAAACGCCGCCGCCGCTCTTCGCCGATGCCGCAGTGTCGCCGGCGACCGGTTACACGCACGCGGTGGAGGTGGTTGACCTGCACGGCAATGCAAGCAGCCAGTATTCGTTCAACGTCACGACGGCCCCGGCGGGGTCCATTGAACCGCGCCGTACGGGCGTGCGGAGCGAAGGCTCCTATTGGGGTGGCGGCGGGGAGCAGATCGACATGCGGAGCGGAAATCTCAATTTCACACTCGGGTTGGTGCGTGCGCAGGGGCGAGGCGGATGGGGCGTGCCGCTGGGTTTGAGTTACAACTCGCAGAACTGGCGTAAGGACGTAGCGACGTGGCGTTTCGGGCGAGATGTGGGCTATGGGTTTGGCTGGCGGCTGATGGCGGGCGCGATCACACCCATCCATTCGAATCTGCTTACGGTGCATCACTACGTTTTCACCGATGCCACGGGCGCCGAATACCGGCTGGACATCAACACGAGCGGTGTTTGGACGTCGAGCCAGGGCGCCTACGTGAGCTACGTCGAAGCAACCAACCGGCTCTACTTCAACAACGGCAGTTTCTGGGTAATGGGCGCGCTGAGCGGCGGCACAGAAGATGACGCCGGCTCGCGCTACCCGACACGGATTCAAGACAGCAACGGCAACTATGTCGACATCCGGTACATGACCGGGTTGAACGCGGCATATTCCAACTCGAGTGCGCGGATTTCGCAAGTGGAAGACGTGCGGGCGAGCACCGGAGGGGCAACCTACACGTTCACGTACAACTCCGATCCGATTACCCATATCACGGGAATCTCCAACAGCATCAACAAGGCGGAGACCTATTCTTTCACCTACACGGTGGCCAGCACGCTGAGCGCGCCCTTTGCCGGTTCCGGCACATTCGGCACGGCGCAGATGCTACAGATTGTGACCCAGACCGGCCCGAGTCTGAGCCACACCTTCGAGTACATCGTGAACGGCGCGGGCGAGTTGACGAAGGTCACGTTACCCTTCCAAGGCGAGTTGCGGTGGACGCACAGCGAGTTCACATTCGCCGGCAACCGCGCGGTGCGCGAAGTCACGCAGCGGCAGTTGGTGAAGCAGAACGGGGCGACGCCGTGGACGTACAGCATCTCGCATCCTTCGGGCGATACGGCGTATTCCACGCGCAGCCAAGCGACGCTGGACGATCCGTCCGGCACGGGCCAGCGGGTTTGGTATTTCACCACCGCCGCGGGCTTCACACAGGGTTTGGTTTGGAAGTTCGAGCAGAAGCACATGCCGGGCGCGGTGGTGAAGCGGCGTCAGGAATACACGTGGGTGCAGGACGGCGCCGGGCGTCCTTACATCGGCACGGTGCTGGCGACGGCCGACCCAGGTCAAACCTACCAGAAGCAGTCGAAGACCGAGCAGACTCTGGATGTGTATGGCAACGTCACGCAGCGCAAGGAGTACGCCTACGGGAATCTGAGTACCCCGGCGCGCACGTTCAACAACACCTATCTCAACAGTTCCACCTATCTCAATGGCTTTGTCCGCAACCGGCTCAGCACGGCCCAGGTGACCAACGGTTCGCAAACGGCGACGCTGGCGACCATCACCTACGACACGCACTACGGAGATGCGCTGCCGACAACGCCGGAGCAATGGACTGCTCCGGCCAGCGTGCGTGGAATCGCCAACCGCGTGGTGACGCCTGCGACAACGCGGGATTACCGCTATGACCAGACGGGCACGTTGAAGGTTGTGATGGACGAGTTGGGACGATACGTGGAGACCACCAACTCGCAGGCCAAGGATTACGCCGTGCCCGCGGCCGTTACTCCCAACGGGGACACGTCGATGCAGGAGACGTACACTTGGAACGCGTTCCTGGGACTGACGCAGGACGCGGCGCCCAACGGCGCGGTATCCACGATCACCTACGATGCGAGCGCGCGGCCGCAATCGGTCACGTCGCCGCATGGGGCCGTCAGCACCTATGCCTACACCAACTCACCGCCCACGGTGACAGTAACGACGAGTCTGCGTTGGGTGAAGACGACGATGGACGGTCTGGGCCGCACGATCAAAGTCGAGCGTGGCTACAACGGCGGGGGAGGGGGAACCAAGAGCACGGTGGACACCGAATATGAGCCGTGCGCGTGTTCTCCCTTCGGCAAAGTGAAGCGGGTTTCGCTGCTGACTAGATGACGTCGATCACGCATGGGGGGATCGCGGAGACGCGGCAGTACAATGCGCTGTATCAGTTGACGCGGATCACGGTGGCGGGACAGATGGATTTGGAGTACCGGTATTCGGCGACGGCGAACAACGGGCAGATCACGCAGATGAAGAACTGGATGACGGGGGAGGAAGTGAATTACAGCTACGACGCGGTGGGGCGGCTGACGGCGGCGGCGACGACGGGGGTGGAGTGGGGTTTGACGTTCACCTACGATGGGTTTGGGAACAAGACGGGGCAGGGGGTGACGAAGGGGTCGGGGCCGGCGATGTCGGTGGGGGTGGATGGGAGCAACCGGGTGGTGGGGTGGACATACGATGCGGCGGGGTTTCCGACGGCGGTGGCGGGGCAATATACGTCGATGAATTGGGATGCGCAGGGGCGGATGCAGGGGATTACGGCGCAGGCGGGGAATACGGACAACTTCGTGTACGACACGGGGAACCGGCGGGTGTGGCGGAACAATCAACTGCATCTGCGGGGGGTGGATGGGAAGGTGGTGGCGTTGTTCAATTACAACTCGGTGGCGCAGACGTTCGATTTTGTGGATGCGTATGCGTGGTTTGCGGGGCGGAAGGTGGGGCAGAAGGAAGACCGGTTGGGGACGGTGCAGAACGGGTCGCGGTTTTATCCGTATGGGGAGGAGAGCGCGTCGACGGGGAATGATAAGGAGAAGTTTGCGACGTATTGGCGGGATTCGAATACGGGGTTGGATTACGCGGTGAACCGGTATTATAAGGCGAATGTGGGGAGGTTTAGGAGTCCGGCGATACTGCGCACCGCTCAGTACACCGTGGCGCCAAGTGTCCTTTTCGATGCTAGATGTCGATGCTAGATCGTGCGGGGGAGGGAGCTATGGTAGGCTTCATGGCGAATACGCTTCCTCCGATGGCTGTGGGTGCCGCGATTGGAGCAGCAGCAGGAGCAATTAAAGGTGCTTGGATTGTTGTGGGATGCCGAGCGTACGGTCACATCTACCAGTAGGGAACACTCGATGTCACTATTCAAGATCGATCATCTGCCACGAGTGAGAAAGAGATCCTTCTGGAATCTGCTTAGCCGGATAGCACCTGGAGTTCTGCTAATGAAGCTGCTGAGCTCTCATTTCCTGTACGGTGTCCGGCGTCAACTACTTTTTCCCTCCGTGTTGCCTCACCGGAATATGTTACCGAAGCGTAGATGTCGTGGGCGGCACGATCATCGTTCGGGCGGCGCGATTTCTCTGGACGCTCGCGACGGTGCCCGTTATGCTTGTCCTGACCGGAGCAGAGGATAAGGCTCTGC
>JAEUQG010000388.1 GCA_016789755.1 Bryobacterales bacterium | reverse complement strand
TAATCTCCAGGCAGCCGCTTGCGCCACCACGACGCCAGCGCCGAGCCGGAGATGTTCATCCAGGGTCCGAAGATGGCCGGCGCCAGCGCCGCGTCGCTGCTGTGCAACACGTTCATCGCCAGGCCGCTCGCCATGCCGCCGTTCTGCAATCCCACCTCGATCGCCACCGTGCGCGAATCCGTCTCATTGAGTCCCGCGCCTCGCGCTCCCCAATAGCCCAGCAGATACCCCGTCGTGTTGTGCAGCATTGCCGCCAGGATCAGCGCCAACCCCACCTCCAGCAGCTTGTCCCGCGACGACGCCGTGATGATCGCGATGATGAAACAAATGCCCGCCATCGAAACCACCGGCATTAGATCGTCAATCCATTTCGCGCGCCCGTGCAGCAACTTGTTGGCGATCAGTCCGGCAACCACGGGTACGATGATCATCTGGAAAATCGAAATCATCATGTCCATGAACGGAATCGGCACATACTGCCCGGCCAGCAACTTCATCGACAGCGGCGTCATGATCGGCGCGGCCATCGTCGAACATGCGGTCATGGTCACCGAAAGCGCCACGTTGCCGCGCGCCAGATACGTGATCACGTTCGATGCCACGCCGCCCGGCGACGAGCCGATCAGGATCACCCCCGCCGCCACCGGACCCTCGAAGCCGAACAGCGAAGCGATGACGAACCCCGCCAGCGGCATCACGGTGAATTGCAGGATGAAACCCGCGATCACGGCTCGCGGCATGCGCACCGCGCGCACGAAATCGCTGACGCTCAAACCCACACCCATCCCGAACATGATGATCTGGATCAGCGGTGTGATCAGACCACTCAGCTTGTAGCCCCCCCACGAAAGGAACGCGGCCGGATAGAACATGCTGGCGGCGACGAACGTAAATACGAAGAGCGTAAACGAATAGCCGCTGAGTGCGGGGGAACGCCGCGCCAGCAAAGCCGCGGCGGCGAAGGCGGCGATGACGATCGGTCCGAATATGGTGGCAGGCACAAGTCCAGTATCGTATCAGGAGGCAGGCGCCGCGGTCTTCGGTTCGCGCACCAGCGCCAGCACCGCCGCGGCCGCCAGCAGCGGCACCAGGCTCGCTACGATCAATACCGGCGTGAACGAATAGCGGTCGGCCACCAGACCGGTCAGATAGGTCGCCCCGATTGTGCCGATGCCCGCTCCCGTGCCGCTCAACCCGCTCACCGTTGCCACGCTGCCGCTCGGATACACATCGGCCGGCAGTGTGAGCACGATGGTCGAGAATGCCGCGTAGGCCAGCGTCGAAAAGGCAAAGCAGAAGACCAGAGCCGGCAACGATGGCAGGAACGCCGCACCGCACAGTGTCGCCATGCCCAGTCCGCTGATAGCGGCCACGAACCGCCGCGAGCGCAGCACCGGCCATCCCCGCGAGATCAGGTAGCTCGACAGCCCTCCGCCCGCGAAGTTGCCGATATCCGCCGCCAGGAATGGCGCCCAGAAGGCTATCAGACTCTGTTCGGGATTGAATCCGCGCGACACCAGGTAGATGGCAAACCAATCGGTGACGAAAAACCACACAGGATCGGTGAGCGACTTCGAAATCACAATGCCCCATGTCTGCCGCATGCCCAACAGCGCCCGCACCGAAGGCCGCTCGCCTCCACGGAACGCGGGCAACACCGAGTCCTGACGGATGTAGCGCAACTCTTCCGGCGCCAGGCGTGGATGCGTTTCCGGCGCATGATACAGCCAGCGGAACGCTACAATCCACAACAGCCCCAGCGAGCCCGTGAGCACGAATACAGGACGCCAATCGCCAAACCAGCGGTAAGCGCCGTACACGATGAACGGCGCCACCGCCCCCCCGATGGCCGAGCCGCTGTCGAACAACGCCACTGCCCATCCGCTCTCCTTGCGTGGGAACCACTCGGAAACTGCCTTGGTGGCGCCCGGCCAATTCGCGGACTCGCCTGCCCCCAGCAGAAAACGGAATGCGCAAAAGCTCCTCAACCCCGTCGCCAGCGACGTCAGCATGGCTGCTACCGAGTAAAACAACACCGCGAACGACAGTCCGTTGCGAATGCCCGTGCGGTCCACCAGACGGCCGCACACCGATTGCCCCACGGCATAGGCGACGCGAAAAGAGATGATCAGCAGCGCGAAGTCGCTGTTGGTCCACTCGAATTCCCGCTTGATGTGCGGAGCCAGTACGCTCAGCGTCTGACGGTCGATGTAGTTGATCACCGTCGACAGGAACAGCAGACCGGCGATCCACCAGCGCAGATTGGGGATGGCCGGCTTCACAATAGGATTATCGGACCACAGTGCTTCGACGGAACACAACATGATCTTTCTTCTTGTTACACTGCTTGCCGCAATGAGTGCGTCTGCACAACTGATCGAAAACGCCGCCGGGGGCGCTGTGACGCTCTCTGCCGCCGGCGCGGCTCACTTGGCACAACTGCCGTTACGCTGCCTCCATCGGGAGTACCCCAACAAAACGGGACACTCCATCGAATCCGCCAACGACGCGGCGCTCACTCCCAAGCAACTGCATCCGGCCTTCTACGGCTGCTTCGACTGGCATTCAAGCGTGCACGGCCATTGGATGCTGCTGCGGCTGTTGAAGAGTTATCCATCCCTGCCACAACGGGAGCAAATCCGGCACGCTCTAGCCGCCACCCTCACCGCGGAAAATCTCCAGGCTGAGGCGGCCTACTTCAGCCAGTACAAACTGGCGCGGACGTATGAGCGCACCTACGGCTGGGCTTGGCTGCTCAAGCTCGATCAGGAGTTGATGACCTTCGACGATGCGCAGGCACGCCAGTGGCATGCCAACCTGCAGCCGCTCACCGATGTGGTTGTCCAACTCTGGACGGCCTACCTGCCCAAACAAACCTATCCGAACCGCACCGGCGTTCATCCGAACACCGCCTTCGGATTGGTCTTCGCCCTCGACTGGGCGCGCGCCAAAGGCGACAAAACATTTGAGGCCCTCATTGTTTCCAGAGCCAAGGACTACTACTTGCGGAACAAGGCTGCTCCGGCCACGCTCGAACCGGACGGGACCGATTTTCTTTCTCCCAGCCTGGAAGTGTGCGACCTCATGCGGCGCGTGCTCCCGGCACAGGAATTCTCCCGCTGGATGACTGCGTTCCTCACTCCCCCCGGATTGGCAAACGTGACGAAAGCTCCGGTCGTAAGCGACCGTACCGACTACGCGATTGTCCACCTGGACGGATTGTTCCTCAGCCGCGCGTGGTGTTTGCGCGGCATCGCCCAGTCGCTACCCGCCGGCGATGTGCGGCGCGGCCGGCTGGCCCGGTCTGCGCGCGATCTTATCAACACCGCCCTGCCGCATGTCGCCACCGGCGAGTACGGCGGCGAGCATTGGCTCGCTTCGTTCGCCGTCTACGCCCTGAGCGAGTAGCCGCGCCGGTTGCCGCTCTACAACGTGCGGAACCAGTCGAGAGTGGCTCGCAGCCCCTCTTCGAGCGACACCTGAGGAGCATGTCCCAACTCCCGCACGGCGGCCGTGGTATCCGCCTGCGAGTGCTTCACATCGCCCGTCCTTGCCGGCCCGTAGTTTGCCGGCAGCGAGACCCCGGCAATCTTCTGCAGCGTCTCCCAAACCATGTTCAGCGTGTAGCGGTTTCCGTTCCCCGCATTGTAGACCTTGCCGCAAACCTCAGGCCCGGCCAGCGACGCTTTGATGCAGAGTCCGGCGACATCGGTCACGAACGTGAAATCGCGCGATTGCTCGCCATCGCCATAAATCGTTGGGCTCACGCCCTCCATGATGCATTTGTTGAAGATCGAAAGCACGCCCGAGTAGGGACTCGATGGATCCTGCCGCGGCCCGAAAACGTTGAAGAAGCGCAGCGACACCGTCTCCAGTCCATAGCAGTTGTAGAACACGGAAGCGTAATATTCGCCCATCAGCTTCTGCGCTGCATAAGGCGATAGCGGATTGGCCCGCATTGTCTCCACCTTCGGCAGCACCTCCGTGTCTCCGTAAGCCGACGAAGAAGCGGCGTAGACAACACGCCGTACGCCCCCGGCATGGCAGGCGCGGAATACTTGAAACATTCCATCGGTATTCACCTGGTGCGACGGAATCGGATCGGCCACCGACCGCGGTACCGAGGGGATGGCTGCGAGATGAAACACGGTGTCCGCCCCGGCAATGACCGGAGCGATCCCATCGTAATTGCAGATATCGGCCACCACCAGTTCCAGCGGCCCTTCCACGCCTTCCAGATTCTCCCGCTTGCCCGAAGAGAGATTGTCGAGCGCAACCACTTGTGCGTCGCCGCGCGCCAGCAACGCACGCACCAGTGCGGAGCCGATGAACCCGGCGCCGCCTGTCACCACGATCTTTTTTGTCATTGTATTCTTGCGATTTCCTGTTCCAAATAGCGCAGCGATTCGCTCGCGATCGGTTCTGCGCCGAAGGAGAAGTCAAAGGCCTCCAGCGACACCCAGCGCTGGTATCCACGCCGCAGCAGCGTGGCCAGTACGGGTTTGAAATCGTAATCGCCCTTGCCGCAATGCTTGCCGTCCATCTCGTTCACATGCACGTGATGAATGTAGTCGTAGTACCGCTCCACCAACACTGCATGCGGTTCCTTCTCTTCCACCGCGTTGTGCGTGTCGAACATCGTGCGCACCCCGGGCGAGTTGATTTGATCCACGATGCCGGCCGCCTCTTCAAGCGATTGCACCACATCGCACTGCGCCGATGGCAGCGCTTCCACTAGAATACGCACGCCTCGTTCGGCTGCGTGCCCGGCCACTCCCGCCAGCCCATCGATGTAGCGCCCGGTGGCTTCTTCCCGCGTCGCCCCGCCGGTTGTCGCGCGCTGAAACGGAGATCCGAACACCATCACTCCGTTCGGCCCGAGGTCCGCGCACAAATCCACCAGGTTGCGGATGTGCAGCCAGCTCTTCTCCCGCAGCGCGTTGTCAGGTGTCGTGACATGGAGCCCTTTCGGGGCCACCATCAGCCAGTGCAGCCCAACAAACTCCAGCCCCTCGCCGGACATGATGGAAACGAGTTCCTTCCGCCGTGAGGGGCTGATCGTGGCCGGATCCTCGGCCAGTGTGAACGGGGCAATTTCAATCCCGCTGTAGCCGATCTTTTTCATCGAACGGCAGGATTCGGCAAAATCCCAACCCTGGTAAATTTCGTTACAGACCGCTTG
The DNA here is from genome assembly GCA_016789755.1 of Bryobacterales bacterium. Classification (GTDB taxonomy): domain Bacteria; phylum Acidobacteriota; class Terriglobia; order Bryobacterales; family Bryobacteraceae; genus CADEFT01. The sequence goes on along the minus strand of JAEUQG010000388.1, from coordinate 12,272 downwards.
TCGCAATGGAGGCATTGATCTAACTAGTTTACCAGGGCCATACCCTTTTACACCTTCCCGTTACACCTTCCGGCGCAGACCGAGGCTAGCCAGAATTAGACCCGCGCCGATCATCGCCAATGTCGCCGGTTCCGGCGTGTCCACCGTCACCGTATCCGGCCGTGCAATGAAATCCAGGATGCTTGTCGAACCGTGGTTCGTCGCACCAGTGTTCCATCCCGCGCCGCCATTCGAGGATACACCGCCTTGTCCGAGTTTGAGATAAAAATCCCCATATACCGGCACGCGGTTGGAGTCGAATGCAATGGTTAGCGGTAGCTGATTCGTCCCGGTGCTTGGGTTGATTTGTCCGCCGAAACGCACGCCGAAGAAATTCCCAGGAAAATTCGGGTTCCCGTTCTGTCCGGTATTGGCCCCGAAAACAAGAGTCGAAGAATCAACTGCAACTCCATTTACTGTAACGTTGGTTACGCAGCCGTTCTGATTCGTGCAATTGTCGCTGGTATCCAGGGCGAAGTGGCTCACCCCCATCCCCCGGCCGGTCGTCCCAGTGATCAAGTAAGTGTAGTGATATCCGCCGCTGATCGGACTGATGGTCCATTCGACGGTGAATGAAACTCCCGTAGTGAAAGCAATTCCGTTGCCCGCGTCCCGATTCCCAGTCAATTCTCCCAGCGCCGAAGCATCATAAGATGCTCCGAATGCGCCGGAGACCGCCAGCAACGCTCCCAGGGCAGATGCACATCCATTAAGTACACGCATACGTGTATGTCCCTCCGAGCCCGCGATTGAAATCTGGACTCAATTGTGTGTTTGGTGTACTTGCAGATTATCGTGGACTGCGCCCTGCGGGAATAAGCGATTGCCCTAGTATGCGGAATAGGTGATCCGTAGAACTTTGCCCTTGGTCCTGTACCTTGCGTCTTACTTCCCGCGCCAGCTATAGAACCCAATTACCGTTTTTCCGTCAACAATCACCCCATTGCGGATCATTTTATCCACTTCCGATCCCTCAAACCATTTCCGCTCAAGGTTTTCCTCTCCGTGGTCGGGCTTTGGCTCACCAGCTATCAAATCCGTCGCCAGAAAAATGCTCATCTTTTCTTGCTGAAAGCCCGGACTCGGATAGTAAGAAATGAGCCTACGCCAATTCTTCGCCCGGTACCCCGTCTCCTCCGCCAATTCCCGTTTCGCCGCCTGCAACGGCGTCTCGCCGGCATCGATTTTGCCGGCCGGCAACTCCCACAGCGCCTTCAGCGCGGCATAGCGGTACTGACGCACCAGCAGGATCCGCCCGTTCTCATCCACCGGCATGGCCACGGTCGAGCCCCCATGCTCCACCATGATGCGCCGGATCTTGCCTTCGCGCGGCGCCTCCAGCCAGTTGTCGGACACCGTAAAAATCGGAGTCTCCAGCAATACCTTGCGAGAGATCAGCTTCTTCACTGCGCCTTCTCCACCTGCACCGCCCCGAATTTCTCCACCGTCTTGGCGATCTTCCCCGCATCCCCCACGACCACAATTGCCGCATCCTTCGATGTCATATATTTCGCCGCCACGCGCTGAATCTGATCCGGTTCCACCGACCGCACTCGGGTCACATATTGCTCCAGGTATTCGAGCGGAGCGCCGGCGACGCGCAGCGCGGCCAGTTGATTCGCCAGCCCCCCCTGGCTTTCCAGTCCAATCACAAAGAAGCCGTTCAGATAGTTCTTCACGTTGCTTAATTCCTGCGAAGTCACGGGCTCGGCCGCCATCTTGTCCATCTCCGCGAACAGCCCCTTCATGGCTGGTTCCAGCACTTCCGGACGCACCTGCGTGATGGCCGAAACATAACCGGTATCGCGGAACGGCACATGCATGGCGTTGGCCTGATAGGCGAAACCGTCGCGCTCGCGCAGATTCAAAAACAGGCGCGAACTGGCGCCCCCACCCAGAATCGCCGTGCCGACAATCAATGGGAAATAATCGGCCTGCAGCCGGTTCACCGTGGCATGCCCCGTCATGATGTCCACTTGCGCCGAGCCGGGACGGTCGATCACCACCAGCTTGCGCGCGGCCTTTGGCGCCTCCCCCGACGGCGGAGTCGGCACCGGCTTGTTCGTCCACGATTCAAACCGCGCCCGCAGCATGTCCATCGTTTGCTGCTCGCCGGGAATGGCGCCGATCAGCACCAGCACCGCATTGGCAGGGGTCAGCAGACGGTCGCGGAACCCCATCAGATCCGATCGCGTAATGGCATTCACCGAAGCCGGACTGGGCAGGTATCGCGAATAGGGATGGGCGCCGAACAACACCGACCGCACCTTCTCGCTGGCTAGCGTGGACGACTGCGAGCGCTGGAAGGCCAGTTCCTGGGCCCGGTTCTGCTTGCGTAACTTGATTTCGTCTTCCGGGAACGAAGCGTTCCGCACCACGTCCGAAGTCAGTTCCAGCAGCGCCGCAAACTGCCCAGAGAGCACGTTGCCGCTCACCGTCAGCCCGTCGGCGTTGCTGTTGACATCGAGATTGGCGCCGATATCCGCCAGCTCCTCCGCAATCTGCCGCGAATTGCGCGAAGCCGTGCCCTCTTTCAACAACGACGCCACCGTTTCGCTTAACCCCGACTTCCCTTCCGGATCGAACCGCGACCCGGCAACAAACGCCAGACGCAGCGTCACCAGCGGAATCCGCTGATCTTCGGCCAGCAGCACCGTCAGCCCGTTGCCCAGCTTTCGTTCCTTGATCTGGGGCAGCTTGAACGGCTGCAGAGGAGGAGTTTCCGGCGGCTTCGACTGCTGTCCCAGCAGCGCCGCGGCCGTCACAAATACGATAAGCGCCTTCATTTCTTATCCTCCTTCTTCGGGGCCGGCACAATATCGAACACCGTCTGCCGCGCGCCCACAAAATACTTCGCCGCCACTGCGCGGATTTGCTCGGGGGTCACTTTGAGAAATTCCTCCAACTCCGTGTTCAGCAATTCCGGTTTGCCGTCCAGCAATTCGTACAGCGCCAGCAGATTGGCCCGCGACATCGACGATTGCAGCGACCGCACACGCGTCGAGCGCAGCGTATTACGGGCTCTTTCCAGTTCCTTCGCGCTCACCGGCGCCTGCTTCAGCTTCTCGATTTCACCCTCGAATTCGCTCACTACTTTCTTCCCGTCCACGGCCGGGTTGTAGGTGAAATTCACCACATAGAGCCCCGGATCCTTGTAATCGGAGAATTGCTGGTAAGGCCAGCCGAGGTTCGCTTCCACCCCCAGCACCGATTGCGTCCCCTTCACCATCGCCTGGTACAGCCGGCTGCTATCGCCGCCCGTCAGCACGATATCGAGCATCGTCAAAGCGTAATAGTCCGGCGAGCGCCGTTTCGGCCCCGGATAGCTCACCAGCACGGCGGGCACGCGTGCCAGCGCATCCCGATACACCTCGCGCCGCGCTTCCTTCTGTTCGGGCTCAGTCAAATCGGGCGCCTTGGGTTGCGGCTGAGCCTTCAATCCGCCGAAATATTCCGCAATCAGCTTCTTCACTTCCGCCGGTTTGATATCGCCGGCCACCGCCAGCACGGCATTATTGGGGGCATAGTAGGTAGCAAAAAACTTCGATACATCCTGCACCGTGGCCGCATTCAAATCCTCGAACGACCCAATGCTCGAATGCGAGTTTGACCAGTTGCGGAACGCCAGGGCGGGGAAGTCTTCGACAATGGCCTTCGCATAGGGCTGGTTGTCGACGCTCAGCCGCCGCTCCTGTTTCACCGCCTCTTTCTGATTGTCCAGATTCTCTTTCGTGATGGCGAGCGAACGCATACGGTCCGCCTCCAGCCACAGCGCCACCGCCAGTTTGTTCGCCGGTAGCGTCTCGTAATAATCCGTGTAATCCGGGTGCGTGCTGCCGTTCAGATTGCCCCCGTTCGATTCCACCATCTGGAAATGCATCCCTTTCGGAGCGTTCGCCGATCCCTGGAACATCATGTGCTCGAACAGGTGCGCGAATCCCGAGCGGCCCTTCTCCTCGCTCCGCGAGCCCACCCCGTACACCAGGTACACGGTGACCACCGGCGCCGCGGAATCCGGAGCCAGAATCACCCGCAGCCCGTTCGGCAGTTTGTATTTCTCGAATGCAATGTTCAGCTCCGCCGCGCCCAGCGGCGAAAGCAATGATAGAAACGCCAGATACAAAGGTAATTTCATGGGATTCATTTACTTCGATCCAATCAGCGATTCAAATTCGCCCAGCGGCAGTGCGTTGATAACATCGGACGGCGTCAGCCACCCGCGGCGCGCCATCGACACTCCGTACGGCATGTTCAGCAAGTGCTTGGGATGATGCGCATCGGTGGAGATGACAAACCGCACCCCGTGCGCCTTCGCCGCCCGGATCAGCGGCGCCGAAACATCCAGCCGCTCCGGACTGGCGTTGATCTCCAGGCACACCTTACGCTTGCCGCATTCCTTGGCCACGAGTTCAAAATCGAACGGGAAACCGTCCCGGTGCAGCAGCAGCCGCCCCGTCGGGTGCCCGATAGCCTTGATGTGGGGACATTCGAGCGCGCGCAGCAGCCGGTCCGTCATCTCCGCCGCTTCCAGGTTCATATGGCTGTGGACGCTGGCCACGACGAAATCGAGTTCCCCCAACGCGTCCTCCTCCAGATCCATTGTCCCGTCGCGCTTGATATCGCATTCCAGCCCGCTGAACACCCGCAGCGCCATCCCCTCGGCGTTGCGCGCCCGCACCTCCGCGGCAAACGCAACAGCGCGCTTTTCATCCAGCCCGTTGGCCATGGCCAGAGCCTTCGAATGATCCGTGATGGCGATGTACTCGTACCCCAACTCGTGGGCCGCGGCGGCCATTTCCTCTAACGACGCGCGCCCGTCGGTTTCGGTAGTGTGCATGTGCAGATCGCCCCGGATGTCCCCCAGAGTTAACAATTGCGGCAATCGGTGCTCCGCAGCGGCGTCGATCTCGCCCTGATTTTCCCGTAATTCCGGCGGAATCCAATCGAGGCCTAGCGCCGCGTAGATGCCCTCTTCCGTTTCACCCGCCACCTGCTCGTTGTTATCCAGACGGAAAAGCCCGTATTCATTGAGCGTCAGCCCCATCTTAAGAGCCCGGTTGCGAAGGTGTATGTTGTGTTCCTTGCTGCCGGTGAAATATTGCAGCGCCGCCCCGTAGTTGGCCCGCGGCAACGCCCGCACGTCCACCTGCAAGCCTTCCAGGCCCACCCGCGCGCTGGCCTTGTTCTCTCCCCGTACCAGCACCTCATGCACCCGCGGATGCTTGACAAAGGCGTCCAGGGCGCCTTCCGCGCCGGGTCCGGTCACCAGCAGATCCAGATCCCCAACAGTCTCCTTCCCCCGCCGCATGCTGCCGGCGGGCGTGACGTCTTCAATCCCCGGAATCTCGCGGAAGAAAGCGCTTAACTCCGCCGCCGTCGCCGTGGCAAAGCTTAGCAGGAAGCGGCCCGCGCTACGCCGGTACTGCGAAATCGACCGCAGCACTTTTTCTTCCAGCTTGGCCCCCATCCGCGGCAGCGTTTGCAGCTTCTGCTCGCGGCACAACCGCTCCAACCCGTCGATCGTGCTGACCCGAAAATGATTCCAGATCAAGGCGATGCTCTTCGGACCCAGCCCTTGGATCTTCAGCAGTTCCAGCGCTGTCGGCGGATAGCGTTCCAGCATCTCATCGCGCCGTTCAAACGACCCTCGTGCCAGAATCTCCTTCAATACGGCGGCCAGACCCTTCCCGATTCCCGGAATATCCGTCACCGTGCGCGCCGGGTCGCGCAGGATGTCCTCAATCCGTTCCGGGTAGCCCTCAATCGCCGAAGCCCCGTTGCGGTAGCTGCGGATACGGAAGGAATCCTCCCCGGCAATCTCCATCAGATCGGCGGTCTCGGAAAGCATTTGCGAATATTCGCGATTCTCCATGGCGGTGCACTAACGATTGTAGCCATACCGCTGTTGCGCGCCGGGCACCCCACCCCGTGTGGGAAAATGAACTCTGTGACCGGTCACGAAATCAGACAATCCTTTCTCCAGTTCTTCGCCGAGCGCGGCCATCGTATCGTCCGCTCTTCTTCTCTTGTCCCCGCCAACGATCCGACGTTGCTCTTCACCAACGCCGGCATGAACCAGTTCAAAGATATCTTCCTGGGCATGGAAAAACGGGACTATTCGCGCGCCACCACTTCCCAGAAGTGCGTCCGCGCCGGTGGCAAGCACAATGACCTGGAGAACGTCGGTTACACCCGCCGGCACCACACCTTCTTTGAGATGCTGGGCAACTTCAGCTTCGGCGACTACTTCAAATCCGACGCCATCGACTTTGCCTGGGACTTGGTCACGCGCGTCTACGCCATGCCGAAAGACCGCCTCTACGTCACCGTATTCCGTGAGGACGACGAAGCCGAAGAACTTTGGCAGAAGGTTGCCGGAGTACCGAAGGACCGCATCTTCCGCCTCGATGAGAAGGACAACTTCTGGCAGATGGGCGAGACGGGACCGTGCGGCCCCTGTTCGGAGATTCATTACGATCTCGGCCCCGGCACCGCCGAACCCGGCCGCGAGCACGAAGCCTTCCCCCTCGATGGCGGCGGCCGTTTCGTCGAGATCTGGAACCTCGTCTTCATGCAATTCGACCGCTCGGCCGACGGCAAGCTGACCCCCCTGCCGCGCCCGTCCATCGACACAGGCATGGGCCTTGAGCGCACCGCCGCAATTCTCCAGGGCAAGCTGTCGAACTTCGATTGCGACTTGCTCTTCCCCATCGTCCGGAAAGGGGCCGACCTGCTCGGCCGCGAGGTTGGCGAAGACACCCGCGTCGATACCGTGCTGCGCATCGCCGCCGATCACGCCCGAGCCACCGCGTTCCTCATCCACGACGGCGTCCTGCCTTCCAACGAAGGCCGCGGCTATGTTCTTCGCAAGATCATGCGGCGCGCCATGCGCAACGCGCGCATGGTCGGCATGGAGGAACCATTCCTCTACCAGCTCACTGGCTTCGTCGCCGAGTGGATGAAGCCCGCGTACCCCGAGTTGATGGAAAGCATCCAGCGCGTCGCCCGTGTGGTCAAGGACGAAGAGCACCGTTACGCCACTACCTTCCAGGTGGCCGAGAAGGTTTTCCACGACGAAGCCAAATCGGCCCACGCCGGAGTGCTCCCCGGACCTGCCGCCTTCAAGCTCTACGACACCTACGGCCTTGCCTTGGACGAGATGCAGGAAATGGCCCGCGAGCGCGGACTCGCCATCGATCTCGACGGCTTCGAACAAGCGATGGAGCAGCAGCGTCAGCGCGCCCGTGCCAGTTGGAAGGGCGCCGAGAAGGCCCAGGTAGCCCCCGCCTATCAGACTCTGCTCGAAAAGGGCCGCACGAAATTCCTCGGCTACGAAACCTTGCACAGCACCGGCTCGGTGGTCATCGGCCTGCTCAATGCGGATAAAGCCCTCGTGGATATCCTCGCCCCCGGCGAGAGCGGGGAACTGGTTCTCGACCGCACGCCTTTCTACGCCGAATCGGGCGGCCAGGTTGGCGATCACGGCATCCTCACCCGCGGTGAAGACAAAATCGCCGCGGTCGAGAACACCTACCCCGCCGTCCCCGGACTCAGCGTCCATAAAATCACAGCGCATGCGGCAATCGCTCTCGGCGATGCTGTCGATTGCAGCGTCGAGCAGAGCCTTCGCTCCTCCACCATGCGCAACCACACCGCGACGCACCTCCTCCATGCGGCGTTGCGCTCCGTGCTCGGCACCCATGTCAAACAGGCCGGCAGTGTTGTCGAGCCCTCGCGCCTCCGCTTCGATTTCTCCCACTACACGGCGATGGATCCCGAAGAGATCGCCCAGGTGGAACGTCTCGCCAATGAGCAGATTCTTCGCAACCGCTCCGTCGAAACGAATGTGATGGGCCTCGATGACGCACTCAAGACCGGCGCCATGGCCCTGTTTGGCGAAAAGTATGCCGACAACGTCCGCGTCGTCACCGTGGGCGACTTCAGCCGCGAACTGTGCGGCGGCACTCACGTCGGACGCACCGGCGATATCGGCCTGTGCAAGATCGTCTACGAAGGAAGCATCTCCGCCGGCGTGCGCCGCATCGAAGCGGTCACCGGAGAAGCAGCCCTCGAACGCTTCCGTTCCGCCTCCGAATCCCTCGCCCGTGTCACCTCCGCCCTCCGCACCTCTGAGTCCGACCTCTTCGATCAGGTCGATCGCATGGTGACCCATCAGAAGACGCTGGAAAAGCAGATTGAGCAACTGAAATCCAAACTGGCCCAGTCCCAGATCGGCGATCTGGAGAGCCAGTCGCGCCAGATCAAAGGCGTGCGCGTGCTCGCCGCCCGTATCGATGGCTTCGACCGCGCCCAGTTGCGCAACCTGGCCGATTCCCTCCGCAACAAGTGGCAAAGCGCGGTGGTCGTTTTGGCGAGTGCCGAAGAGGGCAGCATCGCCTGCATCTCGGCCGTGACCAAAGATCTCACCGCGAAGGTGCATGCCGGCAAGCTCGTCAGCGGCCTTTCCCAGGCCATCGGCGGCAAGGGCGGCGGACGCCCCGACCTGGCCGAAGGCGGCGGCAAGGATGCGGCGGCGCTCCAGGGCGCGCTCGACAGAATCTATTCCAACGTGGAAGGAATGCTATAAACCGTGCCTGAAGTCGTCATCGTCGGAGCGGGACCTACGGGTCTCGCTTGCGGCATCGAGTTGAAGAAACTCGGCATCGGCGCCGTCCTCATCGAAAAGGGGTGCCTCACCAACTCGCTCTACAACTACCCCACGAACATGACGTTCTTCACCACGCCGGAGCTGTTGGAAATCGGCGGCATTCCCATGACCTCTCTCAATGAGAAGCCGAACCGCACCGAGGCACTCAAATACTACCGGCGCGTCGCCGAATATTACCAGCTCGACATCCGCCAGTATGAAAGGGTTCTGCGCATGGACGGAGCCGATGGCGCCTTCACCGTCCATTCCATGGACCGCTTCGGCAAGGCGCAGACCCATGCGGCGAAGAAAATCATCCTCGCTATGGGCTATTACGACATCCCCAACAAGCTCCACATCCCCGGCGGTGACATGGACAAGGTGATCCACTACTACCGCGAGCCCCACCCCTATTACGGACTGGAAGTGGCGGTCATCGGCGCCAAGAATTCAGCCGCCATCGCTGCCCTCGAACTCTTCTGGACCGGCGCCAAGGTGACCCTCATCCACCGCGGCGACCGCATTTCCGATTCCGTCAAATACTGGATCAAGCCGAACATCGAGAACCGCATCAAAAGCGGCGAAGTGAAAGCCTATTTCCAGTCCAGCGTCAAAGCCGTCTACGCCGATTCCATCGACATCGAAACGCCGCAGGGCATCGTGCAGGTGAAGAACGACTTCGTGTTTGCCATGACCGGCTACCGTCCCGACTTCGAATTCATGGCTGCCCTCGGCATCACCCTGGATGAAGCGACCCAGAAGCCGCGCACCAACCCGGAAACGCTGGAGAGCGAAGTGAAGGGCATTTACCTGGCGGGCGTCGTCGTGGCTGGCGTTCACACCAACGAGATTTTCATCGAAAACGGCCGCTTTCACGGGGCTGCCATTGCCGCCTCAATCGCGGGCGCCCGCTAGCCTTCGTAGCCTAAGCCAGGCACGCGCGGCGCACGAACCGCCGATGAGTACGTGCGCCCCGCTCTGCCTGAAGAGAGCCTCTACAACCCGTGGCCGGTCCCGCAAATATTGACGCTCATCCCCAGCGCCTGGAACATCGCCGCCTTCGCCGCCAAGGCCCGGTTCGCCGTCGCGGCATCGGGAGCATACACGCACTGGATGTGGTTCGACTTGTGCTTCGCCATCAACTGGTCGCGCGAAACGCCATAAGTGACGGCGTGCATGATGGGCCACGGCGGCGTGGTGATCTTCCAGCGCCGCTCGGTCTCCTCTTGCGGCAATTCAACCACGCCCGCGCGCCCCAAGTCGGCGTGCAGCTTGTGATCGGCGACGTAGATGCGGCTCCAGACGATTTCTCCAGGCTTGCTGATGCCCTTCATCGTCGATCCGCCCAGCGGAAAATACATCGGTGGCTGCCGTTCGCCGATCGCACCCGCATAGCCGCCCGTGAAGTGCGACGCGGGCGCCGCGCCGGAAATCTCGAACACCCAGATGAACTGCCCGTTGTAATCCTCGCCGTACCGGACGTCGTGCAGCGTGTTCGATGGATCCAGCCCTAACGCCGTCCAGACACGCTCCGTCACCATGCCGTCCAGCCCCGCGCATTCGTCCACTTCATTGAAGTGCGTCAACGCGCGGCCCTCGTACAGCACGCGCCCGTTGCCCGCCGCGGTCACCGGCGGACGGTCGGGATTGTTCAGCATCCCCTCCACCAGATCCGATGCCGGGCACATGTCCTTCAAACCCTGTTGATACTGGATGCCGATCGCATCGCACCCGAACTCATCGGCGATGCGCACCGCGGCAATGTACATCTTGCACTGGGCTAGGATTTGTGCGTCGGTGAGTTCGCTCGCTTCATCCGTTCCGGTCCGGAACTGCATGCCTTTGTTGTCCAGCCACTGGCGCACCTTCGATGCTTCGTCATCGCTCACGTTGCGCATCGCCGCTACCAGCGCCGACTGGCTCAGCCGTTCCTTGAACACACCGGTCGGATGCAGCAACTCATCGGGGATGATGGCGTTGTACATCCCCATGCACCCTTCGTCGAACACGCCCATGATGGCTTTTTCGCGCATCAGTTTCGCCGCCAGCGATTCGCCCAGTTCGCGCGCCGCCGCCGGCAGCGCCGCCACATCGAGCGGCTTGGCGTGGCTCGTGTCATGCACCACCGCTTCTCCGTTGAGCCACTTCGCCAATCCGGAGGTGAACGCATCGTCGCTGAAGTCGACGCTCCATAAACTCGAATACTTCACGCCGGCTTTGGTGAGTGAGCCGTTCAGGTTCAGCAATCCGACCAATCCCGGCCACTGGCCGGACCAGTTGGCGACCGTGAGTATCGGACCTTTGTGCGTGAAAAGCCCGTGCAGCAGATGATGCGAGTATTGCCATACGGCTTCCACCACAACCAGCGGAGCATCCGCCGGAATCTCGCGGAACACTTTCATGCCGTAGTGCTGCGAATCGATGAATCCATGCTGTTTTTCCGGATCGTAGGGGTGGCCGCGGCGGACTTCGTGGCCGAGTTTGCGGATAGCCGCCATCACGGCTTCTTCGGCTTGTGCTTGGGCGGGCCAGCAAACGCGATTGGCGCTCAGACGCAGATCGCCGTTTGCAATCAATATGACGGGATGTGACATAGCACTCCTATTCTAATGCCGCTCGGACCGCCTCACGCAGCGTGCGAAACTTGGGCCATGGCAAAACCGAGCGCGGGGTTGTTGCTCTTCCGGAAGAAGACTCGGCTGGAGGTTTTCCTCGTCCATCCGGGCGGTCCCTTCTGGGCCAATAAGGATGCCGGCGTGTGGTCGATTCCCAAGGGCGAATATGAGGAGGGCGAAGACGCCCTCGATGCCGCGCGCCGCGAGTTCACCGAGGAAACGGGCTTCGTTGCCGATGGCGATTTCCGGCCCTTGCAAGAGATCCGGCAGGCCGCAGGGAAATGGGTGAAGGCATGGGCCGTGGAAGGCGATTGCGACGCCTCCGCCCTGCGCAGCAACACCTTCGATCTGGAGTGGCCCCCTCGCTCAGGCCGCACCCGCCAGTTCCCTGAGGTCGATCGCGGCGCGTGGTTCACCGTGGACGAGGCTCGCCAAAAATTGAACGCCGCACAGTGCCTCTGGCTCGATGAGTTGATGACGATTTGAGCGTTGCGGATGCCGCGATGTTAGGGCTTCGACGGGGAGCTTTGTGTAGCCCGCCCCGATTGCACCGAGACACGCGCCAGCAAATCGGCGGCTTCGCGCGTGGGACCGGCTTCGCTGCCGAACTTCGCGCGCCGCAGTTCAAACGCCTGTTCGGCAAGCTGACGCGCCGCGGCATGGTCGCCTAGCCCGGCCGCCGCCCTGGCGCGTTGCACCAGCGAATCGATTGTGCCCGCATCCGTTTCCCCGCGGTGCTTGCGGCGCACCTCCCAAACGCGCAGCGAGAGACTCGCTGCTTCGGCGTATCGCCCCATGTCGAGGTAAAGCTCGGCCAGCCGGGTCTTGGTGTGGAGCGTCGCGAATTGGTCTTCCCCCTCGTTCCGCCGCCTTGCTTCGACGGCTTCCAGAATCAACTGCTCCGCCTTCGTGTAATCCCGGCTCAGGCGGTACGCATTGCCCAGATTCAACAGGGTCCGCAACGTGTCGGG
>JAEUQG010000344.1 GCA_016789755.1 Bryobacterales bacterium | reverse complement strand
CGAGTGGGCCGGCAATGGTCCCGCCGGCTGGGAGGACAAAGTTTTGGGCATGCTCGGCGAGGGCGCGGTCGGGGTAAGGGCGGGCGGTGATGGCGGGATTGATGGCTCGGATGGGGGAACCGGGTAGTTCGGCACCGTCTTTGAAGCCGCGGAGGACGATGGTAATGTTGGCGATGAGGCTTTCGGGACGGCCTTCCTGCTTGACGTAGGCACGGACGGCGGTGGCCTTGCCGGCTGTCAGGGGAACGTTCTGCCCATCGTCCTGGATGGTCTGCACCACTTCCACCCGGTTGATGGAAAGGTCCGGGGGGAAGTTGATTTGAGCGTGGGCGGCTAAGGCCGTCAGGAGGGCCGTCAGGAAGACGGGAATTGGAAATCGCATCGCAAGAGCCACTTTATTTATCTTCGAACAAAAACTGTATAAACCGGAGAGTGGGAGGGAAGTAGCGGATGGCTCTTGGGGAGTGTGCCTTCGTGTTACAGGGAAGGACTGGGATGCCGTTTTGGCGGACGGAGTCGTATGATCATTGGGTGCGGGATGAGTATCGGGTGGTTTGGCGCGTATCGGGAGAGGGAGGATTAAGGTGATGGACGAGAAGAAGTTAGGGAAGCACACCGGCTCGAAAGCGCTACTGCTGATTATGGCGATCTGCCAGGCGCAAGGGGCGGTGGTAGTGGGGGAGCGGGCGGGACGGGTGGAACGGGTTGCGGCGAGCGTACTGGAAGAGAGGTTAGTCGAGGGTAAGGATTGGAAAATTTTGCTTGGGGTGCCTTCGCACCATGAGCAGTTGCGGAACCGGTTGGAGCGGCAGCGGATCAGGCCGGTGAGTGAGCAGGATCCGGGGGCGGAAGGGTTTTTTGTGCGGAGTTTGCCGGGGGAGAAGATTGTGCTGGCGGCGGGAGTGGATGAGCGGGGGGTTTTGTATGCGGTTGGAGAGATCTTGCGGCGGGGCGTGGCGGGATTGGATGTTCGGACGGCGCCGGCATTTGAGGTGCGGGGGACGCAGTTTGGACAGAGCGGGGTGGCGCTGACGGCGGGGAAAGTCCGGAAGTGGACGGAAGCAGAGTTGCGGGGCAGGGTGATTGATCTGGTGCTGGCCGGATTGAATACGGTGCAAGTGAGCAAAGGCGGGGCGGCGGCGGATCCGTTGTATAAGATTGCTCGGGAATTGGGATTGAAGACGCTGCTGCATTTCAATCCGAATGCAGGATCGGGAGCGCCGGAATGGGCGGCGTCGGAGTCGATTGGGCGGACGGGGTATTTGTGCCCTTCGGTGGCGGCGGCCCGGAAGGCGCTGCTGGAGCAGTGTGAACGGCGGTTCCGGGGGGATGCTCCGGTGGATTATGTACGGTTTGTAGGCGGCGATGGCGGGGGATGCGAGTGCGACCGGTGCCGGCCCTATGGGGCGGTGTATATCAAGCTGTGCGCAGATATGGCTGCGATTATTCAGAAGATTCATCCTGGGACGGAGTTTTTCGCCACGAATCAGAAGTTCGACAACGACGGGGATCTGGCCATTTTCGATTACCTGCGGAAGCTGGACCGGCAGTGGCTGCGGGCGTTTGCCTATGGGCCGGGATCGGATGCGATGAGCTGGCAGCCGGGGCACCGGCAGACGCACAGGATGGATCTGTTCCGGTATCCGGGATTTGGGCCTCCGGCGCGGTATGCGCAGGAGATTCTGCATGAAATGCCTCGGGGTGTGGATCTGGTGTTCTTCAATGAGCTGACGCATTGGCGCTATGCGCAGAACGGGTTAATTCAGCAGTATCCGCGGGCGGATCGGAATGGAGATCAGCCTCCGGCGTGGAACCATTTTCTGTATGAACGGCATCCGGATCCGGCGTTAAACATGGTCTACGACCGGCTGACGTTTTTTGCTTGGCCTCGCTATTATCACTGGTATTTCAACCAGGTGATGCGGTACGGGATTGGGGATGTCACGCATTCGAGCGGGACGCAGGATCACTTCAATCAATGGATGTGGCAGAGGCTGCTGTGGGCTCCGCAGACGAAGGTGGAGGATGTGGTTGCGGAGTATTCGCAGACGTGGTTTGGCGCGGAAGCGGCGAGCGAGATGGCAGAAGCGATTTTTCAATTGGAGGAGAATCTGGCGGAGAAGCCTGGGGTGTCGATTGCGGCGAAGGATGGGATTGACCGGTACTTCACGTTAGTGAGCGAGGCAGGAAGGCGTATGCCGGCGAACCGGATGAAAACGAACTGGCTGTGGCGGGAATACATGCAGAAGGCTGCGCTGGATAAACATGTGCAGTTGAGCGTGCGGCAGCAGGAGGGGGTGCAGAAGCGGGTGGAGGCCGCGGTGCGCGCGGGGTCCACGGATGCGGTGATTGACGGGGCGCTGGGGTGGCTGGGCGGCCTGCGGGCCACGCCGGAGATGACGGCGTTGCGGCGGGAGGCGGAGCGATTGGGGGAGGAGAGCAACCGGCTGTACGGAGTTCGGAACGAAGGGGTATATAACCTGGATCATGACTTCATCGGGCTGGGGTGGATGAGGCGGCAATTGGAGCGGGCGCGGAAGGCGCAGGGGGCGGAACGGGCGGAATTGCTGCATATGATCACGGATTACGAAGATGCGGGGGAGGGCGGATATTACGATGATGCGGGAGTATTGGGGAAGGCTCCGAATATGGTGAAGGGGTATCCGTTCGACTTCGGGCAGCCGTTTGTGCCGGAGATGCTGTGGGAGAGCAACAGGCCGAGCCAGCGGACGATGGCGTATACGCAGGATGAGGATCAGGGGGTGACGCTTCATTACCGGGGGTTGGCGGATGGGGCTGCCTACCGGATCCGGTTTACGCTGGTACGGCCTTGGTATCAGGAGAGGTATCGAGGGCGGATGAATCAGAAGTCGGTGACGATTTATGCGGGCGATGGGGTGCTGGCGAAGGATCTGGAGGTGCCGGAGAAGGTGGCGGAGTTCTTTACGTTCGATGTGCCCCGGGAGGCGGTGAAAAATGGGGAACTGGTGGTGCGGTTTGCGAGAGGGGCGGATGTGGCTCGGGGGTCGAGGGTGGAGCGGGAGGTGTGGAGGAACAGCGGGGGATGGGGGACGATTGTGTCGGAGGCTTGGTTGATGAAGAAGAAGTGATCAGAAGCCTTCCAACAGGTGGCCTAGTTTCTCTTTTTTGGTACGGAGGTAATCTTCGGTAGTGTCGAGCGGGGGGGCGATGCAGGGGACGCGTTCGGCGACACGGACGCCGGCTTTTTCGAGGGCTTCGATTTTTTCGGGGTTGTTGGAGAGGAGGCGGACACTGGTGAGGCCGAGAGCGCGGAGGATGGCTCCGGGGAGTTCGTAGTTGCGGAGATCGGCCTCGAAGCCGAGAGCCTGGTTGGCTTCGACGGTGTCGGCGCCGTCATCCTGCAGGGCGTAGGCGCGAAGCTTGTTGATGAGGCCGATGCCACGGCCTTCCTGCATTTCGTAGAGGATGACGCCGCGGCCTTCGGCGGCAATTTTCTTAATGGAAAGCTCGAGTTGGGAGCGGCAGTCGCAACGGAGACTGTGGAAGACGTCGCCGGTGAGGCACTGGGAGTGGATGCGGACGAGGGGTGGATCGGGGAGGGAGAGATCGCCCATGACGAGGACGGCAGCTTCTTCGACGCGATCGGCGTAGTGACCTTCGAATCCGAAAATACGGAAGTGACCGAAGCGAGTGGGGAAGTCGGCCTCGGCGGCCTTTTCGATGCGGAGCGAAGCAGCAGTGGTCATGAAATGCGGATGAAACAGCGGAGGGCTGTCTTTCCATTATAATGGGCGGTCAGACGGCGATGCTCGAACAATACCTGGTCATCCTGTTTGTGAAGCTCGCCGTATCGGCCTCGCTGGCGAGCGTGCTGGCGCGGCCGGCGTTCGTGCAGCGAATGTTACTGGAGGAAGAACGCTCGCTCGACCAACGGTTCAAGCTGGCGTTGCTGTTCTCAGTGGTGTTCGGCACGAGCGTGGCGATGCGGGTGTTGAGCCGCAACAGTTATCAGGCAGTGGATCTGGGGCTGGAAGGGTGTTTGCTGTGCGGACTGATCGGGGGGTATGTGGCGGGGCTGTCGAGCGGGATCCTGATTTCCATTCCGGCGATGCTGCATGGCGAGTTTCTGGCGATGCCATTGTTTGCGGGCGTGGGGGTGGTGGGCGGATTACTGCGGGACCTGGCTCCGGACAAAGAAGAGATCTGGCGGATGTCTCCGTTTTTCGGGTTGGGGATTGTGAAGATCCTGAAGGGACCGTCGGGGCGGTACCGGTTGCTATTCCAATTGGCGTTTTTGTTGACGGTGTTGTTCGGGGAGTTCTTGCTGGTGAATCTGGGGCGGCTATTCGGCAAGCAATTTGTGTTTGTGCTGTATCCGGAGAATCCGGGAACGGGGACGGTGTTCGGAACGTATTTGGCGACGTTGCTGGCTGTGATACTGCCGCTGAAGGTCTGGAACAATACGCGGAATGAGCGGAAACTGGAAGCGCAGGTGGCGTTGCTGACGGAGGCTCGACTGGCGGCGCTGACGCGGCAGATCAATCCGCATTTTTTGTTCAACACACTGAATTCGGTGTCGTCGCTGATCCGGACGAATCCGGAGCAGGCAAGGAAGATGGTGTACAAGCTATCGAACATTTTGCGAAGACTGCTACGGAAGCAGGAGAATTATTCGTCGATGCGGGAGGAGTTGAGTTTCATCGAGGATTACCTCTCGATCGAGCTGGTGCGGTTCGGGGAGAAGCTGCGGTTTCAGAAGGAAATCGATGCGGCGACTTTGGATGTGATGGTGCCGAGCATGGTGTTGCAGCCGATTGTGGAGAACAGCATCAAGCATGGATTGGGTCCGAAGGTGGAAGGAGGCACGATCAAGCTGAGCAGCCGCAATGCGGGCAGCCGGCTGTTGATCACGGTGGAAGACGATGGAGTGGGGATTGCGGAAGAGAAGCTGGCGAATCTATTCGGGCAAGGGATAGGAGTGAGCAACGTGAACGAGAGACTGAAGGTTTTGTACGGAAACGACTTTCGGCTGAGCATTCATTCGACGGCGGGAGAGGGGACCCGGACGGAGATTGAGATCCCCCAACTCACACCGGCTGTTTCAGCGGTATCCTAGATAGACGCTCATGCAGAACCTGATCAAGACTGCGGTGCTTTCCGCCGGTCTGGAAGACCGGCTGCCCGTAACCATAGCAGAACGGACGAAGAAGGTCTACGACCGTCTGTCGTCCATATACCATTTCTCGACCATGTTCTTTCATCAGCGGGCGCACCGGTGCGCGCTGGAGCAATCCGGGATCCGGGACGGGATGCGGGTGCTGGAGATTGCGACGGGATCGGGAGAGATGTTCCGGAGGCTGGTGAAGGCCAATCCGCGGGGCACGACGATCGGGCTGGATTTGTCGCCGAAGATGGCGGCGCGGACGCAGCGCGAGGTATGCGGGGATCATCCTGGGGTGAAGGCATCGTGCCAGGCGGTGGATGCCAGGCATCTGCCGTTCCGGGCGGAGACCTTCGATGCGGTGATGTGCTGTTACCTGCTGGAGTTGCTGAGCCAGGACGACATTCTGCGGACGCTGGCGGAAGTGAAGCGGGTTCTGCGCAGCGGCGGGACGTTTACGCTGGTGCTGATCGGCGAGAACACGGAGCTATTCAACAATCTGTACCTGATCGGCGGGACGATGGTGCCGGCGTTTTGGGGGCGGCAGGTGGAGAACAAAGTGCCGGGGATGTTGACGGACTTCGAGTTACGAATTGAGAAAGACCATACGGTGCGGCAGACGGGGTATCCATCGAGGGTGTTGACGGCCCGGAAATAAGTGACTTCACACAGAAAGAAACTGGCGCTGGCGATGCTGGCGCTTTTTGTGTTGATCCTGGTCCCATTTGTACTGTGGGAAGACCCGATGAATGCCTGGGCCGGTGCGATGCTGCATGCGCAGCGAAGCAAGGCGTGGTCTGCTGGGGTGATTGTACTGCTGCTGGTGGCGGATATCGTGCTGCCGATTCCTTCAAGCATTGTAAGTACGTCGTCGGGATACTTGCTGGGCTTTGCGCTAGGGGCGGCTGCCGGGTGGTTGGGGATGACGGTAGCGTGCTTGGGCGGCTATGCATTGGGCCGATTTGCGGGGAACGGTTTACTGAGGCGGCTGTTAAGCGCGGAGGAGATGGAGCGGGCGCAGGAGGATTTCGCGAGGAGCGGAGATTGGGTGCTGGCGGTATCGCGACCGGTGCCGATGCTGGCGGAGGCGAGTGTGATGATGGCGGGCACGCTAGGGCGTCCGTTCGGACGTTTTGCGTTGGTGACAGGGCTGGCGAACGCGGGGATCTCGATGGTGTATGCGGCGGCGGGGGCGTTTGCGTCGGGGTTGGATTCGTTTCTGCTGGCGTTTGTGGCGGCGATGCTGCTGCCATGGGTGTACGGAAGATTGCGGCCGGGGCGACATTCTGCATCCGAGTGAGTGACCAAGGCATCCAGTGGGGATGGTACGGGAAACGCGACTAGCGTGGCGCAGCCTGACAAGGCGAAAAGGGCTGATGGCGACGGCGCTGGCATCGTTGACGCTAGGCGTGGGGGCGAACACAGCTATCTTCAGTGTGGTGGATGCGGTGGTGCTGCGTCCTTTGCCGCTTACAGATGCGAGGCGTGTTTTTGCCGTGCGGGAGATGCGGGGCGGGCAAGCGACGGGAGGCAATCCACGGCGGCTCTACGATTGGATGGAGCAGTTGCGGGGCTTGGAAGCAGGTGCGGGATTTTACACGGAACAACTGGCGGTGGGTGGTAGCGAAGAACCGCGTCGTGTGCCGGTGGTGCACACCTTCGGCGATTTGTTCGGTGCCACGGGAGTGGGTCCGGCCGTGGGACGCGGGTTCAGCGCCGAGGAGATGAGGGGGCGTGGAGAAGCGGTGGCGGTGGTTAGTTCGCGACTGGCACGAGGGCTGTTTGGCGAGCCAGCGTCTGCGGTTGGGCGGAGCCTGGAGGTGAACGGCGCGAAGGCTACTATTGTGGGAGTAATGGGGCAGGGGATGGGTTTGCCGAATGAAGCGGAGGCTTGGCTTCCGGCGCCTGAGGGGATGCAAGCGGGATCGCGCAAGGCAGCGTTTCTGTTCACGTTTGCACGGCTACGGGAAGGTGTTTCGGAGGCTGCGGCGACGGCGGAATGGCGCGTCTTGGAACAGCGGCTGGCAGCGCAGTATCCGGACTCGGATCGGGGATTGGTGGCGCGGTTGGAGCCGCTGGAGAACTTCGCCGGAGCCGAAACGCGGCAGATGCTGCGGATGCTTTTCGCCGTATCGGGGTTGGTGCTGCTGATTGCCTGTTGGAACATCGCGACGCTGTTATTGTCGCGGGCGGCGGAGCGGCAGCGGGAAGCATCGATCCGAAAGGCGCTGGGAGGAGGGGACTGGTCATTGGCTCGCGCCTACCTGAGCGAATCGCTGCTATTGTCGGCGATGGGCGGCGTGTTGAGCGCGGGGTCGGCAGCGTTTTTGGTGGATGTTTTGAAGGCAGCGCTCCCTCCAGATTTGCCACGGCTGGAGACAGCGGCGGTCGATTGGCGGGTGCTGTTGTTCTGCACAGTGGTGTCGCTGGTATGCGGGCTGGTTTTCGGCGCGGGGCCGGCGTGGTATGCGGCGCGCGCTCCGATGCAACCGGCGATGAACCGGGCGGCGAGGCGGCCGTGGTTGAGCGGAGCGTTGGTGGTGAGCGAGGTAGCCGTTTGCCTGCTGTTATTGACGGCGGCGGGGTCGGCGATCGGCGCGTTTCTAAAGATGCGCGGGGCGCCGTTGGGGTTCGATACGGAGCAACTGATGACAGTACGCATCGCGCAATCGTGGAACACGCCGAAGGCGAAGCTGGACCGTTTTCACCGAGAGGCGCTGGAGCAGTTGGGCGCGATTGCGGGAGTCCGGGCAGTTGGATTGATGGACCGGTTGCCGCTGGGAGGGGGAACGCAAAGCCAGACCGTGCGGGTGTCAGGAGCGATTCCGCGGCCTGAGTTGGAATCGCAGCGGGTGTCGTTGCGGGGTGTGAGCAGCGGATACCTCGAAACGCTGGGCGTGCGTTTCCTGCGAGGCGGCGGATTGCAGCGCACGGGCGAAGCCGTGGTGAACGAGGAGTTCTGGAAGACGTATCTGGGCGGCGGGGACGCAGTGGGTAGGGAGATCGCAACGGAGGGAGGGAGGCGCTTTCGCATCACGGGAGTGGCGGCCAATATCCAGCAGAATCCATTGGTGGACACTCCGGCGGAGGTTTTCGTGCCTATGGAGGATGTTTATTGGCCGATCGCGAATTTCGTTTTGCGCGCGCAGGTGGATGCGTGGGCGCTGCGGCGGGCGGTACGGGAGCGCATCCGGGAACTGGACGCGGGGGTGTGGATCGATGAGATGGGGACGTTGGAGCAGAAGGTGGTGGAGGCCTGGTCGGCGCCGCGACTGGTGTCGGCGCTGATGGGAGGCTTCGCATTGCTGGCGCTGTTGCTGGCGAGCGTGGGGATTCATGGCATCGTGGCAGGAGAGGTGGCGCAACGGAGGAGGGAGATCGGGATTCGGGCGGCGATGGGGGCAGCGCCGGGGCGGATTGCGCGGGAGGTATTGCGGCGCGGGATGCGGTTGGCGTGGGTGGGGGGCGGGATGGGTCTGGGGCTCAGTTTCTGGGGATTGCCGGTGTTGCGAGGATTGCCTGGGGGCGCGGGCGTGGAAGCGCCAATAGGGCCTCTTTTGGCGGCGGGGACGCTTTTGCTTTGCGCGGCGGGGGCTGCCAGCTACTGGCCGGCGCGGCGGGCGGCCAGGATCGATCCGGCTGAGACACTTCGCAGCGAGTAGGCGGCGTACTGTTATCCTTACAATGAGTGGCTTTCGCCCATATCGTTCTACTGGTATTGTCTTCCTGCGTACTGCGCGCCGCGCCCTGGGACTACGAAGGCAAACTTGTGGCCGAAATCCGCTTCGATCCGCCGATTCAGCCGCTGCCTGAAGCGGAGTTGAAGAGGCTGATCGGCATTGACCTTAATGAACCGTTGGCGGCGCTGGGGGTGCGGCGGGCAATCCAGCGGCTGTACGGCACGGGCCGGTACGAAGAATTGCAGGCGGATGCGATTCTGCGCGACGGCAAGGTCATCCTGACATTTCTCACCAAACAGAATTGGTTTCTGAGCCGGATTACGGTGGAAGGCGCGGTGGAGCCGCCGAACCGTGAGCAACTGATTTCGGCGACGAAGCTGGAACTGGGGGCGCAATACACCGAGGAAGGGATGACGGAGGCGATGGAAGGTCTGCGGGAGATTCTGCGGGCCAACGGGTTCTATTCGCCGCGGATTCAGCCTTTGGTGGAGCGCTATCCGGAGTTCGATGAATTGCATGTGCAGTTTCTGATTCGTCCGGGGGACCGGGCGTATTTTGCCCGGCCATCGATTGCGGGCGATTTGAAGCTGCCGGAGAGATCGTTTCTCGACAAGTCGCACTGGAAGCGGCTGTGGGGAGTGCTGGGCTGGCAACAGTTCACCGAGCAGAGACTGCAACAGGGCATCGAACGGATGCGGCGGGGCTATCTGAAGAAGGACTATCTACTGGCGCGAGTGGAGTTGGAGAAGTTGGAGTATGTCCGCGAGGAGAATCGCGTGAGGCCTCACCTGCACATGGACGGGGGCCCGAAGGTGGCGGTTACGGCGACGGGGGCTAAGCTTTCGCGCGGGCGGCTGAAGGAGTTGATTCCAGTTTTCCAGGAGCAGTCCGTCGATCAGGATCTACTGGAGGAAGGGTCGCGAAAGATCACGCACTACTTTCAGGCGCGCGGGTACTTCGACACGGAGGTTCGCTACGAGCGGTCGCAGGAGGGCGCGGAGGAAGAGAGGGTGGCGTTCCAGATCGACCGGGGTGAGCGGTACAAGGTGGCGCACGTGGAAGTGAGAGGGAACCGGTACTTCGATGGGTTGACGCTGCGGGAGCGGATGAACGTGGTACCGGCGGGATGGCTGGTGAACCGCTACGGGCGGTACAGCGAGGAGTTGCTGGAAGCGGACAAGAGGTCGATTGCGGAGTTGTACCGGAGCAACGGGTTTCGCGACGTGCAAGTGAATGCCCGGGTGGAGCGGGATTTCGGAGGGAAGGAACGGCAGGTGGGGATAATGGTGGAGGTGGAAGAGGGCGAGCAGATGTTCGTGAACAGCCTGGAGATCTCTGGGGTGGATTTACGGCTGTATGAGACGGTCCGGTCAATGCTGACGTCGACCGAAGGGCAGCCTTACAGCGCGTTCGGTGTGGCCACGGACCGCGACAACATTCTGAATTACTACTACAACAGCGGATATCCGGATGCATCGATGGATGTAGTGGCGACGGCGGCGGCGGGCACCGAGCGGATGATGGATGTGAAGTACGTGGTGCAGGAAGGGCGGCGTTTGTTTGTGAAGGATGTGCAGGTGAACGGGCTGGTTTCGACGCGATCGAGCCTGGTGAACAATCGCATCAGTCTGTTTCCGGGCGTGCCGTTGTCACTGAGCCGGATGGTATTCAGCCAGCGTCGGCTGTACGATTTGGGGATTTTCGCAAAGGTGGACATGGCGCTGCAGAATCCGCTGGGGAGCGTGAGAGAGAAACGGGTGCTGTTTCAGATGGAAGAAGCAAGCCGCTACTCTTTGAACGGCGGTATCGGAGCGGAGTTCGGGCGCATTGGAGGAAGCCCGACGAGCTTAAGCGCTCCGGCGGGCGGGACAGCGTTTGCACCGCGTGTATCGCTGGGTTTGAGCCGGTTGAACTTTCTGGGGCTAGGGCACACGGTGGGCGTGCAGACGCGGCTATCGACGCTGCAGAAGAGGGCGGTGGTGACGTACCTGGCGCCGCAGTTTCAGGGGCGGGAGAACATCAGCCTGACGTTCACGGGGCTGTTCGACGATTCGCGCAACGTGCGCACGTTCTCCTCTCGCAGGCTGGAAGGGGCGGCGCAATTCAGCCAGCGGTTTTCGCGGGCGATGCAGACGCAGTACCGGATCACGGTGCGGCGCGTGGCAACGAGCGATGTGAAGATCGACCCGGGGCTGATCCCGCTGTTCTCGCAGCCGGTGCGCGTGGGCTTGTTTGCGACGACGCTGATTCACGACAAGCGCGACGATCCGCTGAATGCGACGCGGGGGATGTACAACTCGGTGGACCTTTCGATCGCCAACAAGGCGCTGGCGTCGGAGACGGGGTTCGGACGGATCCTGGCGCGCAATTCCAGCTATCACCGGGTGAATCGCGATATTGTGTTGTCGCGCAACACGACGCTTGGATGGATCAAGCGCTATGGAGGCAGCGACATTCCGTTGCCGGAGCGATTCTTCGCGGGCGGGGCGGTGTCGCATCGCGGGTTTCCTGAGAATCAAGCCGGACCGCGCGACTTGCTGACGGGATTTCCGGTAGGCGGCAACGGGCTGCTGTTCAATCAAACAGAGCTGCGCTTTCCGTTTCTGGGGAATAATCTCGGCGGGGTGATGTTTCACGATGCCGGCAATGTGTACTCGCGGTTTCGGGCCATTTCCCTGCGATCGCGGCAGAGGGACGATCAGGACTTCGATTACATGGTGCATGCGGTAGGAGTGGGGGTGAGGTATAAGACACCGATCGGTCCGATTCGCGTGGACTTCGGATTCGGGTTGAATTCACCACGCTTCATTGGATACCGAGGGTCGATCAACGACCTGGTAGCGAACCTGGGAGAGCCGGTGCGCCAGCGCGTGAGTGCGTTTCAATTCCACTTCAGTCTTGGGCAGGCATTCTGATGCGAACGATTCTGGTGGCGATGGCGATAACGGCGGCGCTCAATGCGGAAGTGATCGACCGTATCGCGATCACGATCGGAACGCGCGTGATTCCGGAGAGCGAGATTATACAGAGCATCCGGCTGGCGGCCTTCCTCGATGGGAGGGAGCCGGATTTCGGGGCGGAGTCGAAACGCAAAGCGGCGGAAACCGTCATATCACAGGTGCTGCTGATTCAGGAGATGGATGACACGCGGTTCACGGTTCCATCGATGGCCGATGTGATTGCGCAGTGGAACGAACTGATCAAGCCACGCTATGCCAGCGACGAAGCGTATCAAACAGAACTGGCGAAACGGCGGGTGACGGATGAAGAGGTGCGGCTCTATTTGCAGGCGATGATCCGCGCGGTGGAGTTCATCGACTTGCGGTTCACGCGCGGGCAGCAGGTGTCGAGCGAGGAGATTGCCGCATATTACAACAAGGATTTCCGGGCGCGGTGGGAGAAGATGAATGCGGGCAAGCCGGCGCCGCCTCTAGAAGAAGTGAGCCAGGAAATCGAGGAATGGATACTTTCGGCTAAGACGGACACGGCGTCGGAGGAGTGGCTGCAGCAGGCGCGTGCGCGGGCGCGCATTCGCTATCGCGAGGAGGTGTTCCAATGAGGCGGGCACTGCGGTGGGTGAAGTGGATTGTCCTGGCGATGGCGGTGCTGGCGGCGACGCTGGCAGTGGGAGTGCTGGCTATTCTGCGCACGGACTGGCTGCGGGAGCAGGTGCGGCTGCGGATTGTGCAGGAGGCGGAGAAAGCGACAGGCGGGAAGGTGACTCTGGCGCGGTTCGAGTTCGATGCGGGCGCGCTGGAGGCGAAGGTGCACGGGCTTGAGCTGCGTGGGAAGGAACCGGCGAGCGATCCGCCGCTGGCGCGGGTGGAGAAGATCCAGGTCAAGGCGAAGGTGATCTCGTTTCTGCGAAAGGATGCGTATCTGGAAGGGCTGATTGTGGAGAAGCCCCAAATCCGCATTCTGGTGTTTCCCGACGGGAGCACGAACATTCCCGGGCCGAAGGTGCGGAATCCGCAAGGACCATCGGTGTTCGAGCGGTTCGTCTCGCTGTCGGCGCGGCGGTTCCGGCTGGCGAACGGAACTTTCGAATATGACAACAAGAGGATACCTATCGATTTGCAGGCGGAGAATCTGGCGGTGGAATTCGGATGGGAGCGCGAAGGACCGCGCTACCGGGGCGAGGTTTCCGCCGCTCCGTTTCACCTTCGCTGGCCGAAGGCGGCGCCTCTCGATTTCGATGTCAAGGTGCGGTTGACGATGGACAAAGAGGGACTGCAGTTCCAGCAGGCGGACATTCGCGATGGGGCGTCGTGGGTTCAGGCGGCGGGTTGGATGAAGGATTACCGGGCTCCAAAGTTGGATGTGGATGCGAAGGGCGAATTCGCGATGAAGCGCTACGGGCCGGCTTTCCGGCTTCCTATCAGCCCGGAAGGGACGACGGCGTTTCAAGGGAAGTTCACCTACGCTGACGGCCTGTATCTGCTGGCGGGGAAAATGAACGGGCGCAATCTGGCGGTGCGGGAAGCGGCGTGGCAGGTGACACAGGCGCAGGTGACTGGCGATGTGAGGCTGCAGCCGGACCTGGTGGAAGTGAAGAACATCTATGCGCGAGCGGCGGGCGGCGTATTTCAAGGCAGCGCGGAGATCCGTGCGTGGCACGAATTTGCGTTGAAGGGCGTGGTTCAGGATTTTTCGCTGGACGATTTGCAGGCAATTGAACGGCAGTCGCGGCCGGTGGCGTGGTCGGCGACGGCGTCGGGGCCGGTGGAGTTGGCGGGCTCATTCGCACAGAGAGGCATTTCGGGATTGCGGGTGGCGACGCATCTGGTATTGGAGTCTGGCGAAGGGCGGATCCCGCTGGAAGGCGTGCTGCGGACACGTTATCAGGCAGAAGGGCAACTGATCGCATTCGACTCTTCGTATTTGAAGACGCCATCGACGCGGGTGGATTTCACGGGCGCGCTGGGTGGCGATTTGCGCGTGTTGCTAGACACTACCGATCTGAACGATGTTCTGCCGGCCATGGCGATGATTACGACGGCGCCGCCGCGG
Organism: Bryobacterales bacterium; assembly: GCA_016789755.1. Classification (GTDB taxonomy): domain Bacteria; phylum Acidobacteriota; class Terriglobia; order Bryobacterales; family Bryobacteraceae; genus CADEFT01. The sequence continues at coordinate 29,329 of JAEUQG010000344.1, read as the reverse complement.
CAGTTGCCGATGCAGTTGGACGGAGGCACGGCGCATTTTGAAGGATCGGTATCGTCGCCGCTGGGGAATCCACGCATCCGCGGGCGGGTGGCGTTGAAGAATGCAGTGATCGAGAAGCGGAAGTTGGATAGCATTTCGGCGGATATGGAAGCGGGGGCGGGAGATCTAATTCTGCGGCGAATTCGTTTTTTGCAAGGCGCCAGCGTAATTGAAGGCAACGCTAAAGCGGAGTTGCGCAATTGGAGATTGATGGGGGAAAGCGTGGTGAGCGCGGATTTCGAACTACGGCAGGCGAGCATCGGCGAGTTGCTGAAAGGCCGCGAAATGGCGGTGAATCTGGAAGGGAGCGCATCGGGACCGATCGACATCCGGGGAACGTTGCAAGACCTGCGATTCCAGGCGGGGATGACGCTAAACAAAGTTCGGGTGGACAAGGAGCCGTTTGAGCGGATTCGCTTCGATCTAAGCTATGGTCCCGAGTCGATCGAGGCAACGAATGGAGCAGTGGAGCACGCCGCGGGGAAGGGGCAATTCCGCGCCGCGTATCGCCATGCCCCGGGGGAATACGACAGGGGCAAACTGCAATACGAAGTGACGGTGCAGAATGCGAGGCTGGGGGTCATCGAAGCGGTGCGGCGGGCGCGGAGCGATCTGGATGGACGAGGCGACGTGCGACTGAGCGGTGAGGCTACGGTGGCGGACGGGCAGGCGGTGGTGGACACGATCAATGGGTCGGTGGGGTTGCTTCAGGTTGCGGTGAACAAGAACATTTTGGGTTCGATTGTTTTTGAGGCGAAGACGGAGGGACGGCGAATTTCTGTGAACGCCTCGGGGGATCTGCTGAAGTCTCCGGTGCGCGGGCATGGCCAGTGGCAACTGACGGGCGATGCGGCGGGTTTGGGGGAGATCGACCTGGGCAAGATCAAGCTTGCTACAGTAGGTGAAATTCTGAAGGTGTTCGGCAAGAGCGGTGAGCTGCCGCTGGACGGGCAATTCACGGGCGGGATTGTCTTCAGCGGTGCGTTGCGCAAGCCGCAGACGCTGGTGGCGCGTGCGCATTTAACGGATGTGGAACTGCGGCCTAAGACACAGCGGCAAATCGGGGCGCAGGTGGTGGAGGATCTTACGCTGCGGAACAACGGACCGCTGGTGATGGAGATGGACGACAAGGGATTCCACGTCATTCAAGCGCAGTTGACGGGAAAGGAAACGAATTTGAGCGCGTCGGGCTCGATTCTGAGCGGGGTGCGCAGCGCATGGAATCTGGCATTCAAGGGAGCGCTGAATCTGGGGATTTTCGAGAATGCCGTGGCGGGATTGCGGGCGACGGGGTTGGCTGAGGTCAACGCGACGGTGAGGGGGACGATGGAGGAGCCGCAGTTGGGTGGCCGGGCGGAGGTGAAGAACGCCAACGTGACTCATCGGGATCTGCCGAACAGCGTGGACCGTCTGAACGGGATAGTGGTATTCGACCGGAACCGGGCGCTTCTGCAGAATTTCTCGGCGCAAACCGGGGGGGGCGAGTTGAAGTTGAGCGGGTTCCTGACGCTGGGAGGCGCAGAGGAGGTTGTATACCGCCTGAACGGGCAACTGGAGCGGGTGCGAATTCGCTATCCGGAAGGGGCCAGCACGACGGTGAATGCCAGTCTTTCGCTGACAGGGACGTCGGATCAGAGCCTGCTGGGCGGCACGGTAACTGTGCTGCGATCGGGGTTCACGCCGCGCACGGATTTCGGCAGCCTGCTGCTGCAGCCATCGAAACCGGTGCAAGCGCCGACATCGAGCGCCCTGCTGCGGGGGATGCAATTCGACGTGCGGCTGCTGAGCGCGCCGAATCTACAACTGGAGACATCGCTGACATCGGGAGTGCAGGCCGATCTGGATCTGCGCGTGCGCGGGAGCCCGTCGAAGCCGGTGCTGCTGGGGACGGTGAGCGTGACGCAAGGGGAGTTGAACTTTTTCGGCACAACGTACACGATCACGCGGGGCACGGTGTCGTTCTTCAACGCGGCGCGGATTGAGCCGGTGCTCGATTTGGACTTTGAAACGGTGGTACGGGCGGTGACGGTGAACATGAATGTGTCGGGTCCGGTGGACAAGCCGAACGTGACGTATCGTTCCGATCCGCCGCTGCAGCCGAGCGACATTATTGCGCTGCTGGCTGTGGGACGGACGCCGACGGGATCGGCGGTGGCGACGCAGACGAACGTGGCGAGCGCGACCTCGGGGTTCTATGCGGGGACAGATACGCTGTTGGGACAAGCGCTGAGCGCTGGGGTGGGAGGGAGGTTGCAACGGTTTTTCGGGGTGAGCCGGGTGAAGATCGACCCGCAACTGGTGGGGCTGGACACGACTCCGCAAGCGAGGCTCACGATTGAGCAGCAGATCTCGCGGGACATCACGCTGACTTATGTGACGAATCTGACGGGGACACTGCAGCAATTGGTGCGGCTGCAATGGGACTTGCAGAAGAACTGGTCGATCATCGGAGTGCGGGATGAGAACGGGGTGATTGGGGCCGATGTGCTGTATCGTAAGAGATTCAAGTAATGAAACTGCGCAAGCACGAAGGCAAGCTGAAGATCGAGCACAGCATTCTGGACGGAGTGCGGGGGATGCTGCAGCGGCTGCTGGCGGCCAACGGGGAGATCCGCAGCGTGATTCCGGGAGTGATCCGGGTGGTACGCGATGCGAAGGGGCCGGTGAAGGTGCGCATCACGGTGCCGGTGCAGAACGGATGGAAAGCGATCGCGCTGAGCGACGGAGCGCGGCAGGAACTGTTCATCTCCACGGCGATGAGCCGCGAACAACTGGAGGCGGCCCTGGAGAAAGCGGCTGCCGGATAGCCTTACACTGTGAGTTTGCCCCGATTGCCCAAATTGCGAATTTTGCTACTGGCGCTGGCCGCCGGATGCGGCGCCGCGGATTTTTCGCAGCTACACCCACAGGGGCACGTGAGCGATTTTGCAGGCGTTTTGAATCCGGCACACCGGGCGGAGTTGGAACGCTATTGCGGGCGGGTGCAGGTATTGACGGGGGCGGAATTGGCGATGGTGACGCTGCCAACGCTGGATGGGGACCCGATTGAAGACGTTGCGAACGCGCTTTTCCGGCGGTGGGGAGTAGGGAAGAAGGGGGCGAACGAAGGAGTGCTGCTGCTGCTGGCGACTCGCGACCGGCGGATGAGGCTGGAAATAGGGTATGGTCTGGAGCCGATCCTGCCGGATGGGTATGCGGGCACCTTGCTGCGGCAGTTACGGCCGTTGTTGCGGACGCAGGATTACGGCGCGGCGATGCTGGAGGCAGGGCATCAAATCGGGACGAAGATCGCGACGGCGAAGAACGTCAGCCTGGATGCATCGATTCCCTCGCGGCGAGAGGTGCGGCACAGTGTATGGCGCGACATTGTGCCGCCGGTTGCGCTGCCCGCAGTATTGCTGGCGATGGTGCTTCTGTTTCTGCAAGCAGCGCGGCCGAGAGGGAGGTTCAGATACCGCGACGGGGGATTGCCGTTCCTGCTGCCCATGGGCGGGTGGGGTAGCGGTTCGAGCGGACGAAGCAGCGGCGGCGGGTTCGGCGGATACGATTCGAATGACAGCTTCGGCGGATTCGGCGGCGGCGACTCGGGAGGGGGCGGCGCCTCGAGCGACTGGTAAGGAGAACAGGGATGGACAAGCTACTGCAGCAATTGATAGAGCGCATGAGGAAGGCCTTCGGGGAGCGGCTGGTTTCCATCGTGCTTTATGGATCGGCGGCTGGAGGAGAATACGATGGCGCCTATTCCGATCTCAATATCCTTTGCGTATTGCGGCAGATCACTGTTTCCGAACTGCGCGATTCCGAGCCGGTGTTCCACTGGTGGCGGGCGCAGCACAACCCTTCTCCGCTGTTGCTGTCGGAAGAGGAAGTGCGCACTTCGACCGATTGCTTTCCGATAGAGTTTCACGATATGAAGGAGCGGCGGCGCGTGCTGTACGGCGTGGACGTGGTGGAGCCGCTGGAGATCGACGATTCTTTCTACCGCTCGCAGGTGGAGCACGAACTTCGGGCGAAGTTGCTGCGGTTGCGGCAGAAGGCCGCGGGCGTGATGTTCGATGAAGAGTTGCTGCGGCGGCTGATGGCGGAATCTGTGACGACGTTCGTACTGCTGCTGCGGCATGCGCTGCGGCTGGCGGGGCACGAGGCTCCGTTTGGGCGATCGGGGATTCTGGAGCAGGCAGGGGCGCATTTCGGGATTGACCCGCAGCCGTTTCGCACTCTGCTCGAATGGCGGGCAGCGAAACAAGCGCCGAAGAACGCGCCGGGGGTGAAACTGCTGGAGGCATACCTCAGCCAGATTGACGCAGCCGTCGCAGCCGTAGATGCTATCGCAAAATAGAGAGGAGAAGAAAGGCAATGAAAATCGCTCTAATCGTACTGCTGGTGCTGGTGCTGATCGCCGGTGGATTCGGAATGAAGATCGTCGGAGTGCGGAACGAGTTAGTGGCGCAGCGCGAGGCGATCAACGGCGCATGGGCGCAGGTGGACGTTGTGCTGCAGCGGCGTGCGGACCTGATTCCGAACCTGGTGGAATCGGTGAAGGGATTCGCCAAGCAGGAGGAGAAGGTGATCGGCTCGGTTACCTCAGCGCGGTCTTCACTGCTTGCAGCGCGGTCGCCGCAGGAGAAGATTGAAGCGAACCAACAGTTGGACGGCGCCATCGGGCGATTGCTGGTGATGGTGGAGAACTATCCCAACCTGAAGTCGAACGAAAATTTTCTAAAGTTGCAGGACGAGCTTGCGGGGACGGAGAACCGCATCGCGGTGGAGCGGCGCAAGTATAATGAGACGGTTGAGCGCTACAATACCAGCATTCAGTTGTTCCCGAACAACATCGCCGCGGCGCTGTTCGGTTTCGTTCGGAACGACGCCTACTTCAAGACCGATCCCGGCGCGCGGACCGTGCCGTCAGTAAAGTTTTAATCGAGAGATCATGCCCAATACTTTTCCGAACTACATCAATGGCGAGTGGCGCACTCCGGCGGCCACCTTCGAGAACCGCAACCCGGCGAATACCGACGAAGTGGTCGGCTTGTTTGCCAAGGGCACGCCGGAAGACATTGCCGATGCCGCCGCCGCGGCGAATGCGGCGTATCCGGGCTGGAGCGGAATAAACGCTCCGGCGCGCGGCGCGCTGCTGTACAAGGTGGCCGACATACTGGAGCGCAAGTTCGACCAACTGGGCGAAGAGATGACGCGCGAAGAAGGTAAGACGCTGCCGGAGGCGAAGGGCGAAGTGCGGCGGGCGATCAACATTTTCCGCTACTTTGCGGGCGAAGGCTCGCGGCAGCCGGGTTTCGTGGTGCCGTCGGAACGCGACAGGGTACACATGTTCGCGATTCGCAAGTCGCTGGGCGTGGTAGGACTGGTGACGCCGTGGAACTTCCCGATCGCCATTCCGGCGTGGAAACTGGCGCCTGCGCTGATTTGCGGCAACACGGTAATTCTGAAACCGGCGTCGGCGTCGCCGCTGAGCGCATGGCGCATTGTGGAAGCGTGCCATGAAGCGGGCATTCCGAAGGGCGTTGTAAACTTCGTGGCGGGGTCTGGCGGCGCGCTGGGGCAAGCCCTGGTGGAAGCCAGGGGGTTGAAGGCAATCTCGTTCACCGGGTCATGCGGCGTTGGCGAATGGCTGCACGCCGAAGCGTCGAAGCGGCGGCTGCGGATTCAGCTCGAGATGGGGGGAAAGAATCCGACCATCGTGCTGGCAGATGCAGACTTCAACGCAGCGGTGGAGAACGTGGTAAACGGAGCGTTTTTCTCCACGGGCCAGAAGTGCACGGCCACGAGCCGCGCTATTGTCGAAGACGCGATCTACGACAAGTTCGTGGCGGCGCTGGTGGAACGGACGAAGAAGCTTAAGGTGGGCAACGGCATGGAAGCAGGAATCGACATCGGGCCGGCGATCGACGAAGGGCAACTGGAGACGAACCTCAAGTACATCGAGATCGGGCGTAAGGAAGCCGGCGAACCGCTGGCAGGCGGCAAGCGGCTGACCGGCGGGGCGTACGATAAGGGCTATTTCGTGGAGCCGACGGTTTTCGCCGATGTGACGGAATCGATGACGATCGCGCAGGAAGAGATCTTCGGACCGGTGCTGGCTGTGATGCGGGCTAAGGATTTCGCCGACGCCATGCGCATCGCCAACAACATTCCGTTCGGCCTTTCGGCGTCCATCCAGACGACCAATGTCTCGCGCGTGTTCGACTATGTATACGGCATGGAAGCGGGGCTGCTGACGGTGAATCTGCCGAGCGCGGGGGTGGAGTATCAGCTTCCCTTCGGCGGCACGAAGGATTCAAGTTTTGGGCCGAAAGAACAGGGTCCGGTCGCAATGGATTTCTACAGCGACTACAAGACCATCTACCTGAAATACTAGAGGGCGCATAGCAATTCATGAGACTCGGACAAATACGCTGGAACAACGAAATCACGGCTGCGGTATTCGACAGCGACGGGGTGCGGCCCATCCCGTCGTACACGATGCAGGGTCTGATTGAGCGGTCGGAGAAGGAAGACATCCCGCTGACGAAACTGGCGGCGCGCCACGCCGCGGCGCAGACGCTTTCCGCAACGCCGATCATTCCGATACATCCGCGCGAGGTGTGGGCTTGCGGCTGCACCTACGAGATGTCGGCGAGTTTCCGTGACGCCGAACACGGCACGCGGGAAGGCTTCTACGCCTACGTCTATCGGGAACCACGCCCCGAGGTATTCTTCAAGGGCACGGCGCGCGTTTGCGTGGGACCGAACAAGCCTATCGGCATACGCTCGGATTCGAAGTTCACGGCGCCGGAGCCGGAACTGGCGGTGGTGCTGGGCGCGAAGGGGAAGGTGCTGGGATTCACCGTAGCCAACGACGTTTCGGCGTGGGACATCGAGAAAGAGAATCCGCTGTATCTGCCGCAATCCAAGGTTTACACCGCATGCTGTGCGCTGGGGCCAGTGATTGTGACGCCGGATGAATTGGGCGACCCCTACAAGCTGGAAGTTACCTGCACCATTCGCCGTGGGGAGACGACGATCTTCAGCGGGGCGGTGAACACATCGCAACTTCATCGCAAGGTCGAGACGCTGATTGAGTACCTGTACCGCGCCAATCCCGTACCAAGCGGCTCGGTGCTGTGCACGGGGACAGGCATTATCGTGAAGGAAGACTGCGCTCTGCAGCCGGACGATGTGTGCACAATTTCCATCGCCGGCATCGGCGAGTTATCTAATCCTTGCGCGATCGTGCAGTGAACTTCTGCTTGATCACCACCGGGGTAGCGGAGAAACCGAATTCCTTGCGCAGCCGGTTGATGAGAAAGCGCTCGATGGAGAAGTGAAGTTTTTCGCGGCCTCCGGTGAAGACGACGAACGTCGGGGGCCGCACCGAAACCTGGGTCATGTAACGAAGCTTGACGTCGGTATCGACGCCTAGCGTTTCGACGAAGCGATTGAGTTCTCCGGTGGAGACGCGGTGGGTGGCGGACTGATAGGCCTGCTTCACGAGATCGAAGATCTGGCTGACGCCGTGGCCTGTTTTGGCGGACATGTAGATGACGGGAGCGAATTCCAGGAAGCGCATGGCATCGCGCATGTCCTGGGTGAATTTCTTGCGATTTTTCTCGGGGATCTCATCCCACTTATTCACACAGAGAATGATGGCGCGCCCATCCTCCACGGCATAACCGGCGATGGTGGCATCGAGCGCGACGGGACCTTCGACAGCATCGACCAGCATGAGGACAACATTAGCCATACGGATATGCTTGCGGGCCATGACGACGCTGAGTTTTTCAGCCATCATCTTTGTCTTGCCTTTGCGGCGGATGCCGGCAGTGTCGACGAAGGTGTATTCGACGCCGTTGCGCTCCACGGTTTCATCGACGGCGTCGCGGGTGGTGCCGGCGATGGGTGAGACAATGGCGCGCTCAGCGCCTACGAGCGAGTTGAGCAATGTGGATTTGCCGACGTTGGGGCGGCCGATGATAGCAACTTTGATGCGTGGGGGCCCTTCGCGGCGTTCCGCTTCCTCGGCTGTGGGGAAGTTCTCCGTAATGTGATCGAGCAGAGCTTCGACGCCCAGCCTGTGTTCGGCGGAAACAGGCATGACATCGCCGATGCCCAATTCATAGAACTCGTGCGAGAGCGATTCTTTGGAGGGCACGTCGATTTTGTTTACGGCGAGGGTTAGCGGCTTGCCGAGTTTGCGCAGCAAAGAAGCGAGTTCGCGGTCCGTGCCGGTGATTTCGGCGCGGCCATCGATGACGAAGACGATATGGGCGGCTTCTTCAAAGGCGGCGCGGGCCTGTTTGAAGATCTCGCTGGGGATGAGTTCTTCCTCGTTGGGCACGATGCCGCCAGTGTCGATGATTTCGAATTTACGCCCGCTGTGCTGGGCTTTGCCGCGGATGCGGTCGCGGGTGATGCCGGGTTCGTCGCCGACAATGGAGCGGCGGTCCCGAATGATGGCATTGAAAAGCGTGGATTTGCCCACGTTGGGCCTGCCGGCAATGACCACTACCGGCAGAGATTGATCGAGATCCATGGAACTTTCATGGTAGCATCCAGCCTATGTATTACCCTGTTTTTCTCGACTTGCATGGCAAGACGGTACTGGTGGTGGGAGCGGGGAAGGTGGCGCTACGCAAGGCGCGAGGATTGGTGGAGGCGGGTGCGGCGGTGACCGTGGTGAGCCCGGCGCACCTGCCGGAGTTCGAGGAATTGCCGGTGGAGTTGCAGACGCGGCGGTTCCGGCGTGGCGACATCGGAGGGCAGGCGCTGGTCTTCGCCGCAACCAACGACCGCGCGGTGAATCGGCAGGTGGCGCAGGCGGCGGGTGAAGCGCGCATCCCAGTCAATGTGGCAGACGCTCCGGAGGAGTGCGCGTTTCTGGTGCCTTCGCGGATTCGCAAGGGAAACCTGCAAGTGGCTGTGTCGACGGGAGGCGAGAGTCCAAAACTGGCGGTGGCGCTGCGCAAGAAGATTGAAGAGGCGCTTTCCACTGAAGGTTAAGGCTCGGGTAACATAGAAGTTTGTCTCGTATCGACTCTCCGTTCCCCATCAAACCCATCAGTTGGCCACAGATCTATCTCGGCGTCGCGCTGACCACGCTGGCGACGCTGATACTGGAGTTGTCGCTGACGCGCCTGTTCTCGGTGGTGTTTTACTATCACTTCGCATTCCTTGCCATTTCCATCGCGTTGTTCGGACTGGGCGCGGGCGGAGTGCTGAGCTATGTTTTCGCCGCAAAGACGGGCAAGACGTTTCAGACGTTAGGCTGGCTGTCGACGATCAATGCGCTGCTGGTGCCGGGATCGCTGCTATTCCTGTTGACGAGGCAGAAGGAGTTCGACAACCTCACACTGGCAATCGTGTACTTCACGAGCGCGCTTCCGTTTATCATTGCGGGCGCCGTTGTTTCCTTGGCGATCTCGGAGACGATTGAGCGTGTGGACCGTGTGTACTTCTTCGATCTTTTGGGTGCAGCGGGAGGCTGCCTGTTGCTGGTTCCATTTCTCGATTTCTTCGGCGGACCGGCCACTGTGCTGGCGGCGGGCGTGCTGTTCGCCGCGGCTGGCGCGATCTGGTTTCATCTTGTGGGCCGCATTCAAGGGCGGGCGGGGGCGGTACTGTTGGCGTTGGCGATCACTTCGGTCATTGTTCTGAATTTCAAGAAGCCTGTGATTGAAGTAAAGTTCGCCAAGGGGCAGGCGCTGCCGCAAGAGAGCTTCGTCAAATGGAACAGCTTTTCCCGCATCGGACTGGTGCCGGACAAGCGGTGGATTGTGATCGATGCCGACGCGTCCACTGGGATTGCCAGTTACGATTTCGACCGTTTGACGGAAGAGCAACGGCGGGAGTTGCTGAGCCAGGGACCGGCGCTGGCGCACCGGCTGAAGCACGGAGCGAAGACGCTCATTATTGGAGCGGGTGGCGGGTATGACGTTGCTCGGGCGCTGGCGGCTGGCAGCAAGGATGTAACTGCGGTGGAGATCAATCCGATCATCGCTACCACAATCATGCGGGAACGGTTCCCGGACCTGAGCCAGCGGCTCTATTTCCGGCCAGAGGTAAAAGTAGCTGTAGAGGACGGACGGAGCTTCATCCGGCGCAGCAATGAGAAGTATCAGATTATCCAGGCGACGCTGGTGGACACTTGGGCCTCGACGGCCGCGGGGGCCTTTGCGCTGACCGAGAATAATCTCTACACGACCGACGCTTTTTACGATTACCTGAGCCATCTCACCGACGACGGCATTCTGGCGTTCACACGCTGGGGATTCGAGCCGCCGAGGGAATCGTTGAGGCTGATTGCGCTGGCGCGCGAGGCGCTGCTACGGCTGGGGGAAACCAATCCGCAGATGCATTTCTTCGTGGCGCGGGAGAACATGCAGCAGATCAATCAGTGGGGCGCGACAGATACGGTGATCATCACAAGGCGTCCGATGCGGCCGGACATGATGCCTGGGATTGTGGCGCAGGCGGGTACGGCTGGGTTGACGTCTGTGTACTGGCCGGGAACGCCGTTCCCATCGGCCTTCTCGCAGTATCTTTACGCCCGCGATCCAAAGCCGTTCTACGAAAGCTACCCGTACGACGTCACACCGGTCTCGGATAACCGGCCGTTCTTTTTTTACACGGTGCAGCCGGGCGACATACTCCAGTTCTTGCGCAGCGCTTACAAATCGTCGGCGGATTACAAGATCAACCGGGCGGTGCCGCTGCTGTTCGGATTGCTTGCAGTGAGCGTGCTGGCGACACTGGTGACGCTGGCAATGCCTCCGCTGCTGCTGGGGACGCGATTGCCTGCGGAGAAGGGTGTGCGCCGATTCCTGATGTACTTTGTCGCCATCGGGACGGGCTATATTCTGATTCAAGTGGCACTGATCCAGAAGTTCGTATTGTTTCTGGGCCACCCGACGTATGCGCTGACGGTGATTATTTTCTCGATGCTGATTTCGAGCGGACTGGGCAGTTATTACAGCCGCCGCGTATTGAAGGGATCGGCAGTGCGATGGGGCCATGTGCTGGCAGTGGTTGCGGTGGTGGTGGCGGTGCTGGCTTTCGTAGCAGGGCCGGTGACGTCGTTTGGTGTGGGATGGCCATTCTGGTGGAAAGCGATTGTAGCAGTGGTGATGATCGCTCCGGCGGGTTTTCTGATGGGCATTCCGTTTCCGACAGGGCTTGGATACCTGGAGAAGACCCACTCGGCTTCGGTGCGGTGGGCGTGGTCGTTGAACGCGGCCTCGAGCGTGATGGGGTCAGCCTGTTCCATGTTTTTCGCGTTGTATCTGGGACTGCAAACGACTCTTTTGCTGGGCGGGGCGATGTATCTGCTCGCAATGTGGGTGGTACGGCTGGAAAAGCCGAGCGTAATCCACGCATAGAACTTCCGTACGGGTGATTTTGTGCTTTACTGACGGAGATGGAACTGCTCTGGCGAGACCTAAGGTTCGCCGTCCGCATCCTGGCTCGAAACCCCGGATTCACGGGGCTGGCGGTATGCGCCATGGCATTCGGCATCGCGGCCACAACATTGCTGTTCAGCGTTGTCAACGCGACCTTGCTGAAATCGCTTCCGTATCGCGACCCGGAGCGTCTGGTGATGCTGTGGGATCAACTGCGGGCCTTCCGGTTGCTGGAGTTCCCCACTTCTTACGGGATTTTCCAGGATTATCGTGATCGGGGCAACGTTTTCGAGCAAATTGAAGCATTCGTTCCGATGACGGCGACGCTGGTGTTGCCGGAGCGGCCCGAGCGGATCAGCGCGTTGCGAGTGACGGCGGGAATGCTGCCGATGCTGGGCGCGGGTGTCATCGCCGGGCGTTCCATTGAGAGGGGGGAAGACCGCCGTGGAGCGGATCGTACGGCGCTGCTCAGCTACGGATTGTGGATGCGGCGCTTCGGCGGCGACAGGAATGCGCTGGGACAGACGATCCAACTCGATAACAAAGTCTACACGGTGGGCGGTGTTCTCGATCCGGGGTTCCGCTTTCGATTGGCGGGAGGCCTGCCTCCGGATGTTGTGACGCCGTTGCCGCTCGACCAGGATCCGGAACGGCGGCGCGGCTCGTTGCGCGTGCTGGCGCGGATGAGGCCGGGCGTGACCATTGAGCAGGCGCGCCGGACGATGGGAGACATCGCCGGGCAATTGAGCAAGGAATACCGCGTCTACCAGGGGCCGAACGGAGAGGACGCCGGGTACACGGCCACGGTGGCGCCGTTACGGGAGCAACTCTACGGGGCCGCATCGCAAAGCGTCCTGCTGCTGTTTGGAGCGACGCTGACGCTGCTGGCGATCACGTGCGCCAACGTCGCCTATCTATTTCTGGAATGGCGGGCCAAGCGCGATGCCGAGTTTCAGATCCGGGAGTGGGTGGGGGCAACGCAGGGCACGCTGTGGCGGCAGTTGATCACGGAAAGCCTGCTGGTTTCGCTAACCGGCGGAGTGGTGGGGCTTGCGGTGGTCTCGGTGGGCGCGCAAGTGTTGTTCCCCCATTTGCCGAACGAATTGTCGGCACTCGACGACTTGCGAGTGGATGCAACGGTGTTTCTGTTTGCGGGTCTGCTGTGCGCGGCAACGGGAACGCTCTTCGGATTGTTGCCGGGGAATCGGAGGAAGGGCTCGACGCGAGTAACGCGCGAGGGGCTGCGGCCTTGGCTGGTGGTGGCGCAAACATCGATGAGTCTGGTGCTGCTGGTGATCGCGACGCTTTTGGCGCGCAGCATGGCGAAACTGGAATCGGTGGATGTGGGGCTGCGGCGCGACAGAATTCTGGCGGCGCAGGTTTCCTTTCCCACACCGTCGCGAATGGACACGACTCCAGTGCGTGCGTATTGGACCCGCCTGTTGGAGTGGTCGGCCACGCAGCCGGATTTCGAGGGAGTGGCCTTGAGTTCGTTGTTGCCCTTCGCGGCGGGCACGGGCGGCGATCCGTTCTCGATCGAAGGACGTGCGTTTCAGTCTTCTGGAGCGACGCCGCAGATGGCGCGTTATCAGGTAGTGAGCGCGGACTACTTCACGTTGCTGCGCATTCCGCTGCGGGCGGGTCGCTTCTTTGCGGCCTCCGACGACAAGCCGGAAAACAGCGTGGCGATCGTGAGTGAGGCTTTGGCGAAGGCATTTTGGCCAAACGAGAGCCCCCTGGGGAAACGGATCCTGCTGGGCGCACCGCGTCCGGGCGGGCGATGGATGACCATCGTCGGCGTAGTGGCGGATGTGAAGAACACGGGCGTGGAGAACCGGCCGCTGCCTCACATCTACGAGACGATCGGACAGGCACCAGTGCTTCATACGACGCTGCTGATCGGGACACGGCTGGAGGCGGAACAACTGGCTGGTGCGATAGAGGCGCGCATGGCCTCGTTCGACCGCACAACGCCGGTGTACGGCATAAGCACGATGGAGCAGCGGATAGCGCGCACGATGGAGCAACCACGGTTCCGCAGCCGGTTGTTTTCCGCCTTCGGACTGCTTGCGTTTCTGCTGGCGGCCTTCGGCATCTATAGCGTGACGGCGTTTCGCGTGGCCCAACGCATGCGCGAAATCGGCATACGGATGGCGTTGGGGGCAGCGCCTGGCGAAATACGGCGCTGGGTGGCAGGCAGCGCGCTGAAGCCTGTGGCAATCGGGTTGGCCGCGGGGTTGCTGATTGCGCTGGCGATCAGCGGCGCACTGAGCCGGTTTCTATTCGAGGTTTCTCCTCGCGATGGGCTGGCTTATGCTGTGAGCGTGGGCTCATTCCTATTGGTAGCGTGGATTGCCAGCCTGTTACCCGCATGGCGCGCGGCGCGGCAGGCGCCGATCAGGACGTTGCGTCAGGAATAGCGGCTACTTGGTCGCGGCGAATTTCTTGTAATCGCCGGCGATATCGACCGAGGCCGTATCACCGGGGTGAATCATGACGCGGTAGCGGAAGCGCATGGTTCCGCCAGCTTTGAGGGAAACGCTCCCGTCCTTAGTCTTGTCGTTATAAAAGTCGTGGAGGCCGAAGATGTTGGCGGCGAAGAGCCCGTAGGCGCGCGAGTGCCAATGCGTAGGGTGCCCAGGATTAGTGGGATGATCCATGATGGTGATGCCGAGTTGTTCGCCATCAAGGCTACCCGCGTAGTCGACCCATGCGGAAGGGCGGCCCCAGACGGCTTTCTCGCCCACTTTACCTTCGGCGTTGGTCATCTTGCCTGTACCCTTCTGCTCCTTCAACGGGTCGGCGAGGCGCAAGCCGAAGCTTCCTTCCTTGGTATCGCCGAACTTGACCGGCTGCGTGGCGGTGAGCTTGATGTCGAAGTCGATCATACGTTTGTCGCCATCGGCATGGAACGTCATGGTGCGTGCTTCCTGCAGTAGCACGGTCCCGCCTTTGTCCACCCATTCGAAATCGCCGGCGATGACGCCCTTCTTGCCACCCTTGGCCTGGCGGATCTTCTTCACGGCGATCTTCGATCCGTTGTCGTTGCGGGCGAGCGGATCGCTGCTCCAGAAGTCGACCTTGTTAACGTCGCCGTGATTGAACCAAAGGCCACGATGATGCGGATGGTCATTGGTTTCGCCGGCGACCTTCTCCATGGGGTAACTGCGGGTGACGTTTTTCCCGGAGGCGGAAAAAACGGGGAAGAGGTAGGGCTTGCGCACATCGGCGCCGGTCCAGAGAGCGGTAAACGGCTTGCCGCCGATATCGACGGTGATTTTATCGGGATGCTGTTGAATGGCAACCTGGCCGTAGAGGCTTGCCGCAAGCAAGGGCAGAAGACATCGCATAGACATTACCCCAAGTAAAACACAGCTTGCGGGCACTTTGGGGAACAAAAATGGGAAGCAGTAGCGCAGGCCCCTCCGAAGTTCGCTGTGCAGGTAAATCTGCGAAGCCCCGCCACCGCTTCCACTAGTGGTCCATGGGGTTGTTCCATCTGTATAGTGACTGGACTGTGAGCTTCGTTTCACTGGCCGGCGGATTTTTTCAGCACGGCGCGGAAGCTGTTTTTGGCGCGGTGCAAGAGGACACGCAGGTAATCGCGACCGACGCCGAACTGTTCGCAGACAGCGTCCTTGCCGCGCTCCTCGAGGAAGAGGGCATTGAGGATGCCGCGGTCGCGGTCGGAGAGTTGCGAAAGTACATCGCGCACTTTGCGCCGGACATCCTGCCGCATCAGTTCCTGTTCGATGCCGTCGGTTTCGGCGGGCAGTTCGGCGTGGCCGGGGTCGAGCATGGTGTAGCGGGAGTCTTTACGGAAGTGCTCCGAGAGGACGTGATTGCAGGTGGTATTGACGAAGGCGCCGAGTTTGCTGCCGTCACGGATGCCCCCCTCTTTGCGTACGGCCACCAGTACGCGCAGGAATGTTTCCTGGCGGATCTCTTCAATCACTTGAGCGGGCAAGGCGCGGGAGCGGAGTTTGAGGACGATGAGGCTGCCGAAGTAACGCATGAAGTGTCTGGTCGCATCCTCGTCGGAGGATGCGAGTCTGATGACGTACTCGTTGCTTAGCGGCTCGAATATCAAATCATTAGTATACGTAGACGGAACGCTAATTCACCAAGATTCGGTGGCGGCGAAGGATCTCGAGCAGTTTGGGAATGGGGATGGCCTCCACTGTGCGGCCCTCAACGCCCTTCACCGTACGGGCCATCAGCATCGAGTTGTAGACGGCTTCTTCGGTAGCCTCCTTAACGGCCTGAAAGAGAGGGGACATCGATTCATTGGATAAGAGCGGCGTAGCGGAAGGGGCGGTGGAGAAGGCGATGACGTATTCTCCGCTGCCGTTGCTCATCGAGGATCCGGTTTGACCGAGCCCGAGAATGGCGCGCGCTGCGAGGCGCCTCAGATTGCGAGCATCGAGGGGCGCGCCAGTGGCTACGACCACCATGCACGATCCACCGGGGGCTGGCTCTGATTGGTCCTTGAGGTAATAGCTGCCCAATTCTCTGCCGACGGGGGCGCCATTGACGGCCAAAATGCCGCCGTAATTCGACTGGACGAGTACGCCGACGGTGAAGCCGCCGAGTTTCTGGGGCAGCACGCGGGAAGAGGTCCCGATGCCGCCCTTGAATCCGAAAGCCGATGTCCCTGTTCCAGCGCCGACCGCGCCTTCCGGCACCGGCCCTTGGCGGGCTGCGTCGATGGCGGCGCGCACGTGAGCCTTGGTTACGAAGCGGCGGCGGATATCGTTTAGGCGGCTGTCGTTGGTTTCCCCGACAACGGCGTTAACGGACACCACGCGTTCGTTGCCCGGCTGTTCCAGGGTATGTTCGACAATGCCGGCAATGCCCTCAGCGACGCTCAGGGTATTCGTGAGGACGATGGGTGTTTCGATGGCGCCCAGTTCTTCGACTTGCGTGCTGCCAGCGAGTTTGCCGAAGGCATTGCCGACGAAGACTGCGCCTGCCACCTTCTGTTGAAACAGATTGCCGCCGTGGGGGAGTACGGCGGTGACGCCGGTGCGGATGCTGTCGCCTTCAATCAACGTGACGTGTCCGACGCGCACGCCGCGCACGTCGGTGATGGCGTTGAGAGGGCCGGCGGGGAGCACGCCGGGCTTGATGCCGAGATCCCGGGCGCGCTGCTGTGCCCATGCCGTACCGAGGGCGAGGATGAGGATCGCCGCTCTCATTCGAACACCAGAATTTTGGGGACGCCGGCGGTCAGCTTCACGGATTCGGGCGCCGATCCGGGCAGCCTTACAGACACGGTTTGGTTTGCGGAAGACAGCAGCATCACCTGTCTGGCGCGGCCATTCTTCCAGGCAATGCCGGCTTCGACGCCGCCGCGCGCCCGCAGGCCGGTGATCTCGCCGTCGGGCCAGAAGGATGGGAGAGCGGGCAGAATTTCGAGTTCGCCGTTTTGCGATTGGAGCAGCATTTCCGCGACACCCGCCGCGCCGCCGAAATTGCCGTCAATCTGAAAGACGTAGCTGCGGCCTGCAGGGTGCGTATCCAGCAGATTAGGCCCGGTGCTCTTGCGCAGCAGGCCTATGAGCGCTTCGCCGGCTTTGTCGCCTTCGAGCAGCCGCGCCCAGAAATTGATGACCCAGGCTTGACTCCAACCGGTTTGCCCGCCGCCGTTGGCGAGCCGGCGCTCGAGCGAGACGCGGGCGGCCTTCGTGAGCTCCGGCGTGCCGCGGGGCGTGATTCGATTGCCTGGATGCAATCCGAAGAGATGCGAGATGTGGCGATGGCCCGGCTCGGGCTCGTCGTGGTCCTCCAACCATTCCATCAATTGGCCGTGCTTGCCCGTCTTCATGGGGGGAAGTTTCGCGCGGGCTGTCTGCAATTGCTGCCGCAACGCCGCATCCAGTTTCAGGATCTCCGCAGCCTCGGCCGTGCGCAGAAACAACTCATCGACGATACGCGTGTCCATCTCCGGCCCCATCACGATACTGCCGACGGTGCCATCCGCCGTGCGGTAGCGATTTTCGGGAGAGATGGAAGGGCCCGACAGCAATCGGCCCTGTTCGTCCGATTTCAGGTAATCGAGGAAGAACTCCGATGCTTCCTTCAAGACCGGATAGGCGCGGCGCGTCAGAAATCCGCGATCTCGCGAGAAGGCGTAATGCTCCCACAGATGCAGGCTGAGCCATGCGCCTCCGGTCGGCCATACGCCGGAACGGATACCGTCGATCGGCACAGCGTGACCCCATCCATCGGTATTGTGATGCACCACGAAGCCGCGCGCGCCATACATCTGGCGAGCCACTTTGCGTCCTTCCACCCTCGCCTTGTCCAGCAGATCGAACAACGGCTGATGGAGTTCCGCAAGGTTCAGCGGCTCGGCCGGCCAGTAGTTCATCTCCGTGTTGATATTGATGGTGTACTTCGATTCCCACGGCGGCGTGAGGCTGTCGTTCCAAATGCCCTGTAAGTTGGCGGGCAGCGAACCCGGGCGGCTGGAAGCAATCAATAAGTAGCGGGCAAACTGGAAGTAAAGCGCTTCGAGGTGGGGATCGTAGGCACCTTTCTTTACGTTATCGAGGCGCACATCGGTGGGAACGCGAGTGTTCTCGGCGGTGTGAAAGGTGAGGGAAACGCGGCGGTACAAGCGCTGATAGTCTTCCACATGCCGGGCACGCAGCGTGTGATAAGCGGCGGCGCTGCGCAGCAATGCGGCCTGGCACTTCACTTTCCAATCGACACCTGGAGCAGCGAAGTAATCGGTGGCGGCGACCACGCGAAGGGTAGCTTCCGATGCATTGGTCACGAGGACAGTGTCGCCCTCGACGGCGATCTGCCCGCCCGACTGATTCACGTCGGTGACGGCATGGAATCGCACACCGGTCTTCGGTTCTGCGGCACTTCTCTCGCCCACCGGCATCGCCATACCTGTCAACGTGACGCGGCTCCCCGCTGCCGTTGCGACGGCATTCTCGCGCGACATCGACACTCGGAAGCTGAGCTTGTTCTGGCGGGAGGCGCTCAACCGCACGACGATGGCCTGCGACGGATAAGAGGCGAACACTTCGCGTGTGTAAGTGGTGTCGGCGATGCGGTACACGGTACGTGCGATGGCGGTGTCCAGACTGAGTTCCCGGGCGTAAGCGGAGGGCGTTCCAGGATGCGCGAAGCCGATCTTCAGATCGCCCAACGGCTGATAGGGAGGCATGCGCACGGGCTTGGCCAGCATCGCTTGCGCCGCTTCTTCCGCCTCTCTGATCTTGCCTTCCTTCAGCAACTGGCGCGTCTTGGTGACAGCCGCGCGCCCCTCGGGATTGACCCGGTCCATGCGCTTTCCCGCCCACACCGTGTCCTCATTCAGTTGCAACCGCTCTTCCGGCACGCCGCCGAAAACCATCGCGCCCAGCCTCCCGTTGCCGACAGGAACGGCCTCAAACCAGGAGTTAGCCGGTTGGCGAAACCAGATGCGATCTTCCGCCTGCATAGGGCCGGATGCCACCAACGCCAATATCCACAGCATGCTCGCATTATCCTCCCTGGCCGCGCTGCTCCGCTTTCCATTTGCGGATTTCTTCCAGCCGTTCCCGCAGCCGCGCCTCGATGCCGCGCGCCGTGGGCTCATAGAACCGTGTGCCGGCGAGCGAGCCGGGGAGGCACTCCATGGATGCCAGTCCCGCCTCGGACTGATGCGCATGTTGATAGCCCTCTCCGTACCCGAGGTTCTTCATCAAGCGCGTGGGAGCGTTTCGCAGGTGCATCGGAACGGGCTCAGCCAGGGCGCGCCGGGCCACGTCACGGGCGGCGTTTAGCGCGGAGTAAGCGGCATCGGACTTCGGCGCCATGGCGAGATAGATCGCCAGTTGCCCCAACGCCTGATCGCCCTCCGGCTGGCCGAGGAAATGCACGGTGCGCATCGCCGCGATAGCCTGTTCCATCGCCCGCGGATCTGCCAAGCCGATATCCTCGATCGCCATGCGCACCAGCCGCCGCGCGATGTAGAGGCGGTCTTCTCCGGCCTCCAGCATGCGCGCCAGCCAGTACAGTGCTGCGTCGGCATCGGAGGAACGCACGCTTTTGTGGAGGGCCGAGATGAGGTTGAAGTGCTCCTCGCCGCCTTTGTCGTAGAGCAGCATTTTGCGCTGGAGCACGTCTTCGAGAAGCGGCGCTGTGATTTCGCCGGCGTCCGCCGCGGCAGCAGCCAGTTCGAGCGCTGTGTACGCCGCCCGAGCGTCGCCGTTGGCGTGAATGGCGATCTGCTCCAGTTGTTCGTCGGCAATCTGTAAGCGCCGTGCGCCCAAGCCGCGGTCTTCGTCTTCGACAGCGCGGCGCAGCAAGCGGACCACCTCGGGGATGCCTAACGATTTGAGGGTGAACACGCGCGAGCGCGACAGCAGAGCCGAGATCACCTCGAACGATGGATTCTCGGTGGTGGCCCCAATGAGGATCACGTCGCCTTTCTCTACGTAAGGCAGAAACGCATCCTGCTGCGACTTGTTGAAGCGGTGAATTTCATCCACGAACAACAGGGTGCGGCGGCCGATCTTGCGGTTGTGCTCAGCCTCGGCCATGATCGACTTGACTTCCTTGATTCCGCTGGTCACCGCGCTGAAGGGTACAAAGTCGCATCGCGTCATTCGCGCGATCAGCCGCGCAAGCGAAGTCTTCCCGACGCCGGGCGGCCCCCACAGAATCATGGAAGTGAGTTGATCGCGCTCCATCTGCATGCGGAGCGGCTTGCCGGGTCCGAGAATATGTTCCTGCCCGATGTATTCTTCCAACGTTCGCGGACGCATGCGCTCGGCGAGCGGCCGTGAAGCATCCGCATCTTCCGCGGCCAGCGGATTGGGTTCAAACAGGCTCACGCGGTTGCTCTCCGTTGGCGGCTGGCCTCATAGAGGATGATGCTGGCGGCAATGGCGGCATTCAGAGATTCCACCCCGCTTGTGGGAATGGCGAGGTCGCTGGCGATGTCCTGCATGCGCCGGCTGACGCCCTGCCCTTCGTTGCCGATAACGATGGCGCACTTACGGCGGAAATCGATGTCCTGGAGTTGCCGCGCCGACCCGGGCATCGCGGTGTATACATCGAGGCGCGCCTGTTGTAGAGCGGCGCGCGCCAGTTCGGCATCGATGCCAGACACGGCGGGCAATCGGAACAGCGAACCTGCCGAAGCACGGAGCGTTTTGGAGTTGTAGGGACTCACGCTTCCCTTGAGGAATAGCACGCCGGTAGAGCCGAAGGCTTCGGCGGAGCGGACAATCGTGCCGGCATTGCCGGGGTCCTGCACGCCATCCAGAACCACCAGCAGCGTCCGCCCGCGCAGCAGATGGTCCAACGTCGATTGCGGCGGACGCACCAGCGCCACCACCCCCTGGCTGTTCTCCGTGGTGCTGATGGAATCGAACACCTCGGGGCTCGCCACGTGGAGGCGCACGCCTTGCAGGTTACGGATGTGCCGCTGCACCGCACTCTGCACACCTTCGGCGGCCAATACCGAATGTACTTCGCAGTCGCTGCGCAGCGCCTCTTCCAGCAAGTGAAAACTCTCGGCGACTGCAAAGCCACCTTCGGTCAGCGTGCCTTTGGACAGCGCGCGGCGAATTTCCTTGATCAGTGGATTCCGCAGACTGGCAATAGCGGATGCAGTCATTGGCGAGCCTGCTGCGAACGGGTTGTCATCAATACTCTAATCGTAGGCCCATCCGGAACCCGCGTGCGCCAGTGCTATCGAGGCTTGATACGCCGCCGACACCGGAGATGACACCCACCCCCGCCACCGACGAGACGTTTGTCCCCGGGTTGTCGTAATTGGGTGTGTTGAAGAAGTTGGTCGCCGTCATCTCCCAGCGCAGCCGCGCCCGTTCTCCGAAGACGAAGGACTTCGCTAATCCGGCATTCACGATGCTCGATCCAGGGCCGATGATCACGCCCTTAGCCGAGGTCCCGTAAAGGCCGGGCGCCGTCAATCCGCTGAACGCCGACGCATCGAACCAGCGGTTCGTGGAGCGCTGATCGTCCGGCAGATTCGGATTGCGGAGAATGTTCGGTCGCAGCGTCACCTGCGCTGGAGTCCGCGAGTTGGTGAACGCCGTCCCCACCGGATCGGGTCCTGTCCAGGCAGGAGTGAGGAACTGTCCGGAATAGAAGCTGTAGATGGTGCTCCATTCCCAACCGCCGGCAATGGCCTGCGCCACGCGCCCCGGCGCATTCAGCCAGCGCTTGCCCTTGCCGAACGGCAGCTCATAGATCAGATTGCCGGTGACGCGATGTGCGGGAATATCCAGCCATACCGCACGCTCTCTCTGCCGGTCGTAGGCGTTCTCGGGTTGTTCGCCGCGTTCCAGGTCGCCAATGTCGCGCGCGTACACCCAGGAGGTCTGATAGGCCAGTCCATTGGCGAACCGCCGCTCAGCTTCCAGCGTCAGCGAATTGTACTGATGCCCGGCGCCGTTGGTCAGATAGGTGATCGCCGGATAGCGAGGAAACGCGCGCGCTTTGTCCACAAATGGACGGTCGTCGGGAAGCGGCTGATTGTAGTTGTAGCCCCATTCCCCTTGCCGCGTGTTGGTCCCGATGTAGGATGCGCGGAACCCCGTCTGCCAGCGCTGATGCTCAATGGTGAAGTTGTACTGCATGCTGTAGGGGTCGCGCAGATCCAGCCGCGTGGCCGAAGGCAGCGTGATGCTGGTGGGGCCGGCCACGCTATCCGGAAACACGCGGGGGAACAGCAGTGCCGGAACGGGAGTGGGATTGGTGAACGTCGGCTCGTTGATCACGAACGGCGCGCCGCCCGATGCCACCGTTCGCGGCACGATGTCGTAGAAAATGCCAAACCCCGCGCGAATCACCGTGTTCGGACCCAGCGGCCGCCACGCCAATCCGAGCCGCGGCGCAAGATTGTTCGTATCCGTCTTGAGCAGCGTGCGCGATGGATAGCCGGCCTGGCTCGCTTCCACGATATCCACGTAGCCGCGCGGCATCAGCGGACTGATGCGGCTCGACGCCCCATCGGGAATCACCAACCGTCCGGTGGCCACATCGAAGTTCGATTGCAGATTGCTCGCATCGCTCCAGGCCGGATGGATCTCATACCGCAATCCGATATTGAACGTAAGGTTCGAGCGCACTTTCCATTCGTCGGTCACGAAGAAATCCCACGACCAGCGCATTCGGTCGATGAACAATTGCGGGGCATTGCGTTGCGCCGACGTCGGGATGCCGAGCAGGAAATCCGCATACGGATTGCCCGTGTAGCGGTTGGAGAACGTGACATTGCCGAACAGCGCGCCGGGCGCCTGGCTATCCTGAAATCCGGTGCGCCCCAACAACACGCCGGCCTTCAAGTTGTGCCGCCCGCGGAACCAGGATAGATGCTCCTGAAACTGCTGCGCATAGTTCAGGAAGCCTGGGTGCCTCCAATCGGTCTGCGTAATCCCGGTCAGGCCGAGTTGCGAGAAATTCACTTTCAGCAGCCCGTTGATATCCGGCAGATTCGGCGCTAGTCCGGTGATGCCGAGGAAGTCCACGACCTCCTTGCCCAGCAACGGACCATTGCGCGGATTGTCGTTCCAGGCAAAGCCCCAACGGAATTCGTTGATCAGATTGGGGCGGATGGTTGCCGTGTAGGAGAGGTTCACGGCGCGCGTGTCGCGCGTCTGCCAGCGCCTGCCGATGGCCGGAAGGTTACCTTCGTAGTCGCGCGAATGCGACCGGTTCCAGGTATAGCGTCCGAACACGAAATGCTTCTGCGTAAAGCGGTGATCGATGCGTGTCGTCCAGTAGGTGTTGGGGTCGAAGGGCCGCTGCAGTTGTTGTTGGAAGTTGCGCGGCGCCAACAGATTCGGATCGCCCTGATTCGGCTGGGGGAAGAAGCGGTCCTGAATCTTCTGAGAGACTCCGCTGATACGCGAGTTGGGAACCACATTACCGGCAAACGGAGCGTTCCCCGCAAACGGATCGCGAATCACCGCCTCGCGGCTGAAATTGCCGCTGCGCCAGGGCGTGGGCGCAACCGTCGGATTCAACAGCGAGAGCACCTGGCTACCGCGCGATGTTTCAAACGAGTAGAAGAAAAAGCTGCGATTCCGCCCATCATAGGCCTTCGGGATGTTGATCGGCCCACCGATGGCCACGCCCGGCTCGTGCCGCACACCCGTGCCGCGTTGCGCCGCGAACGGATTGCGGGCGCGGAACCACGGCGTCGAGTAGTAATCGAACACCACGCCATGCAGATCGTTGCCGCCGCCCTTGCTGACGATGGTCACCTGGCCGATGCCGCCGAACTCCGCTGTGTTGTTCGCCATGTCCACGCGGATCTCTTCGAAGCTTTCGATCTGGCTCACCAGCGGGCTGATCTGCGTGCCGTCGTATTGATTGCTGAGCGTAATGCCGTCGATCGACGCGTCCGATTGATTGGCGCGGCTGCCGGCAAAACGGCGCGTCGACGATCCGCCGCCGGCCTGCACAACTCCAGGCGTCAAACCCACAAAGTTCCACAGCGAGCGCGTGTTCATCGGCAGCGACTTCAACTGGTAGGCGTCTTTGGAGTCGCTAATGCGCGCGGTTTCGGTTTCAATCAACGTCGCCCCGCCCGTCACTTCGATCTTTGTCTCCACCGCCCCCACTTCCAGTTGCACATCCAGGCGGCGCACATCGAGCGACACCAGATCGAGATTTTGCACCACATATTCCTTGAACCCCTGCGACTGCACACGCACTGTGTAGCGCCCTTCGCGCAATTGTGGAATACGGTAGGCTCCGGAAGCATTCGCTTCGGAGGAGTAAATGTAATTGCTCTCGGTGTGCACCGCTGTCACCTTTGCCCCGGGCACGGCGGCCCCCGTGGCATCGGTTACCGTACCAGTAATGGTGGCAAATGTCGTTTGTGCGAACGACACGGGAACAATGGTAGCGAGCAACAGCAGCATCCTGAGCATCATGCACCTCCTGAAGTGTTTGTGGGCGCGATAAATCTGGCCGCCATCGTATCACAACAAAAGACGCAACACTCGCCTCATTGCCCCGTGGCGCGGTCCACCAGCACCCGCAGCCGCGCATCAGAGGAGACCGTTCGTCCCGCGGTGATATCGGCTTCGCGGATGACGGCCATCAGGATCTCTTTGGCGCGGCTGCGCTCGCGATCATAGATGATGTACATCCGGCCGTCGGGCGATTCCACAGCATCTGGATAGGAAACACCCACACGATCATCCACCATCAGCCCACCAGTCCAACTTTTTCCGTCGTCTTGGGAAATCCAGGCGGTCAGATGCGACCGTGTCTTGCCGTCGGGAGGAGCATGTTTGACGAGCAGCAGATTACCGGAGCGCAGGCGGCGGATGAAGAATCGCGACACCACATGCGGGATGTCCGATTCGCCTTTCCCGCCCCAGGTGGCGCCGTGATCGTTCGATATTGCCTGGCCGATGCCGTAGCGCGTGCGCACGAGCATCCAGAGTTCGCCGTTGTTTCGTTCGACGATCATGTGTTCATCGTGCTGGGCTCCCGGCACTTGGACGCGTCCCGCCAGGCGCACGGTTTTCAATTTGTCGGTGGAGACGAAGACGTTGGAGTCTTTCTCCTCGCCGATATCGTGAATCAGCGACTCCATCGCGTGCGGCGACCAATCCACCTTCTGCCTCGCCAGCCGCGATACAGGATCGATGTTGCGCCAGCCGGCGATCGGAAACAGCCACCGCCCGTTGCGGGTCACGGTGGGTTTGTTCAGCATCACACCATTGGCCAACCGCCGCGGCGCCGACCATTTCGGTTGCTTGGCGTCGGGGTCGCCGGTTGAGATCGCCCACACGCCACCGCGCCCGTCCCACAGTCCCGCAGCCTGTGCATAGAACAGCCAAAGCCGCCCGGTAGGGTCGGTCCACAGACAGGGATCGAAGGCGCGCACATGCCACTCTGGATCCACCGCCACGCGCGGCCGGCTCCAAGTCTTCCCATCATCATCGCTCGATGCGGCAATCACCCAATTCGATGGGCCCTCGCCACGCCCGCCGGCGTACCAGGCTGCCCATAGGCGCCCCTTGCGTGTTCGCTCAATAGTGGGAATACCCTGCCATGGCCGCGCCACCGCCGCATATTCTTCACCCGGGTTCACCGTAACCTTTGCCGGCGCCATCGCCGGATCGGGCTGCATCAGCAAGAACAGGATTCCCGGCAGCATGCAATTAACATATCGCACCCGCAACCAGCACCCGCTAAAGAACGTCTATGCGGGCATGATTCGCGCTCTTATTTCCCTTCTGTGCCTGGCAGGCATGTGTGCCGCGCAAACGCGCGAAGAGCGCTGGCGGCAAGACCTGCAATCACTGGAGCAGCAGATCCTTTCGCGCCATCCGAACCCGTTCACTAAGGTAACGCGCACTCAGTTCAGTGAGGAAGCCCGCGCCATCGCCGATTCCATCCCTCAGCGTACCGACGTGCAACTGGCGGCCGAAGCGGCCCGGCTGGTGGCCATGATCGGGGATGCGCATACCTCGCTCGGTTTGACGCAGGCAAACGCCCGCGCAACTTTCCTTCCTCTGCGTGTCCGTTGGTTCCCGGACGGGCTCTACGTCACACAGGCAGCCGAAATACACGCCCGCGCCATCGGCAAGCGCATCCTGCGTGTAGGAAACAAGACGGCCGAGGAATGTTTCGATATCCTGCGCCGCTACGTTTCCCACGAAAACGAGAACTGGGCCCGTCTCATTTCCGCCAACTACTTCATCAGCCCGGAAATCCTGGAGGCTGCCGGTATCGTCGATGCAGTCGGCCCTGTCACCTACGGCTTTGAGGACTTTGAACTCACCATCCCTCCGGCGGCCTTAGGCTTGGTGAACGCGCCCTATCTAAGCCGGCCTAAGTTCCCGCTTTACCGGCGCAACACCGCACAGCCGTACTGGTTCGATTACCTCTCGGACGCCCGCACCGTTTACGTGCAGTACAACCAATGCCGCGAAACGCCGGCCCTGCCCTTCGCGCAATTCACACGCGAGTTGATCGTCTTTATCGAATCCAACCCGGTCGATCGCATCGTGTTCGATTTCCGCAACAACGGCGGAGGCAACTCCGCCATCCTCACCCCGTTGCTGCAGGCCCTCGGCGCCTCGTTCGCGGCTGGTAAATTCCTCCCCAGCAAAGGTTCTTATCTCCTCATTGGCAGACAGACCTTCTCCTCGGCCTCGCTCAACACAGCGGAGATCAAAGCCCAGGGTGCAACCATACTCATCGGGGAACCCACGGGCGGCGGTGCCAGCGGATTCGGCGAGGTGGTGCCTTTCCAACTGCCGAATTCACAGCTAACGGGACAGATCTCGACGCGGCTGTTCACAATCCCCGGCTTCCCCGGCTCCAGCATCGCTCCCGATATCGCCGTCGAGCTCACCGCCGCCGATTACTTCGCCGACAACGACCCCGTGTTGCAGAAGGCGCTCGAACTGCCGGCCCCTTAATTGTGATACTCAGGAGTCATGTCAATCATTCACCGGCGCGACTTCCTGCAATTCTCTTCCGCCCTGGCCGCCTCGCCACTTCTCCCCGGCGCCGAAAAAGCCTGGGAGGGCATCTTCGTGATTATGCAGACGCCGTTCCTCGAGAATCTTGCTCTGGACGAAGAGTCCTTGCGCAAGGAAACCGACTTCCTCTGCCGCGGACGCGTGCACGGCATTGTATGGCCGGCCGGCGCGGGAGAAACCACCTCCCTCTCCTATAACGAGCGCATCAAATACTCACCCTCCGTGGTGAAGGAGGCCAAGGGCCGCACCACGGTGCTCATCGGCGTACACGGCGCCAACAAGTTCGAGGCCATGGAGTATGCCCGTTTCGCCGAAAAGATCGGCGCCGACGGCCTGCATGCCCTGGGGCCGACGGACGGCTTCGGCGACAGCCAGATTCTGGAGGACTATTTTCTCTCCATCGCCTCCGTGTCGAGGCTTCCCATGTGCATCCAGGTGTCTAACCCCGGCATGTCCACTGATTTTCTGCTACGCATGGCAGACAAGATTCCGTCGCTGAAGATTCTGAAACTGGAAGCGGGCGATGTGCCGCACGATGTCACACGCGTCGTGAAGGAGCGCAAGCGCACGCTGTTCCCGTCCACCGGGGGTGGGGCCATGAATCTCTACAACGAAATGGAGCGCGGCTCGGGAGGCACCATGGCCGGAGCTGGTCTGGCAGACATTCAAGCCCAGATCTGGGATTGGTACCGTGAAGGCAAGAAGAAGGAAGCGCACGATCTGTTCACGAAATTCCTGTTGTCCGCTGTGCTCGAGCGCCGCGTCAGCTACGTCATCCAGAAGGAGATTTTGCGCCGCCGCGGCATCTTCAAGACCATCGTTATGCGCCGCACCAGCAAGTTCACCATGGATGCCGCCGATCTGCGCGAACTCGATCAAATCATGGAAATGCTGAAACCCTATTTCAGGGCGTAGCGATTCGTTCCAGCAGCGTGCGCGCCGCGGCGGCATGACCGCTGCTTTGCCATTGCGCCATCTCCCGCAACGCGGGCAAAGCAGCCGCCGCAATCTCGTTCAACAGGGCGCGATCGTGCGATGCCGTCAGTTCCATCAATACGTAAGCCCCTTTGTTGCGGTCGGTCCAGATGCCGCTCCGCACCAAGTCCGTAAACAGGCGAACCGGAACCACCGCCCGCAGTTTCGGCTTCGCTTCCAACAGCACTCCCAAAGCACGCACAGCGTTGTTCCGCACGCCGCTGCTCGAATCGCCGGCCGCATCCATCAGCGCCCGTAACTGCCGCGGGCTTTGCCGTGCGTACCCCAGTGCATTGGCCGCAATCGCCCGATGCTCCGCGTCGGCGGAACCCGCCAACACCGCAAACAGCTTCTCTTCCAGACGCAGCGCCAGACTGCGTAGTTGCTGCTGCTCTGCGCGCAAACGGGAATCGGAACCTAGCGCATACCCCTGACTGCGGTCCTCGCCCGCGGCGCCCCTCTGCACCGCATCCATCCATGCCGCCATCATTCGTTTTTCCAGCCGCAGTAGTTCCGTTGGGAGCCTGACGGCACCCTTGGGCTCGGCCCGGTAAGATCGCGCGTCCGGGCTCAATCCGATGAACACGACCCAATTCCCGCTGTCGTCGCAACAGACGAGCGCAACATCCGACGGCGCGCGCCCCAACCCTCCCAAGACAGCCTCGCGGATACGTCGCTTGGTTTCTTCCACCGCCATTGCCGAAAACGGCTGTCCCGCACGAACCGGCAGCGACTCGCGCAATGCCGCAGTGTCCACGCCCTCGAACGCGAAAAACTCGACCGAGCCGATCGTTTTGCCCTGGCCCGCCAGCAGCCCCGCCCCAAACAGAACCAGCACTGCGGTCCGGTGGCGCATAGGAGCTTACTCCTGGCGGCTCATCAGGCTGCCGAGCACGCGCATGGGAACGGCGCCGAAGCGGAGCGAGCGTTCGTGGAAATCGATGGCGCTGAATCCAGGTTTCGCTTTGAGAGCGTCGCGAAGCTTGATCCATTCACGATACCCCGCATAGTAGGTCGGAAGCTGAGTCGAAGAAAGCTTGGCGCGCTGCAGTTTCGCCGTCGCCTCTTCCTTTTCCTGGAATGTCTGATCGAGCATGAGCCGCATGGCGTCTTCATCGGACATGTTCATGGTCTGCATGCGGATGTCGAGGATGGCATTGGCTATCATGCGCAACTGCTGTTTCAGGAAGACGAGGCGCAATTCGGGGCTGTTGTCGAGATAGCCCGCATCGAGGGTTGCTTCGGTGGCGTAGACTGCCCATCCTTCGACATAGGGTCCGCTGCCGAACACGGAGCGCAGCAGGCGGCGGCTGACGGGAGCGACGTCGTTGGCATATTCCAATTGAACCCAATGCCCTGGGATGGCTTCGTGAATGGTGAGCAGCTTCAGGCCGTAGAAATTGTATTCACGCAGCTTCGATTCAATGCGTTCTT
>JAEUQG010000299.1 GCA_016789755.1 Bryobacterales bacterium | reverse complement strand
GAACAACTCGATTCCAGCATTCGCTCCTGGAACACCGAGGCCAATCGCAACCGCGTACACATTCAATGGAGTTTCACTCGCAAGGCAGCTCGCGCCAAGTTCGGCTATATAAGGAAGACTTCCAAACGGTCAAAGACCTAGACGGGTCAGCAAGATACGAGCACTTCGTCAAACACATTGCGGATTGCGAGGAAGCGTGGGGGTTGTACGACGACGGGTGGGCGATGGGTGAGGACGATGAGGGCAATGCGACTTTCCAGTTGTGGCCGGCCAAGGAGTATGCCGCGTTGTGCGCGGACGGCGAATGGGCCGGATATGAAGCAGCGGCGATCCCACTGGAGGACCTGCGTGCGGAGATGTCGCGTTACACATAGTGGACTGCGCGAAGGAAGTGACACGCCTTGTGGACGGGATGCCAGCCGGGCCATCGGTTCCTCCCATGCATGGCACGTGGTACACGAGGCGGAAATCAACTACTATGACCGCAGGAGGCAATCCCTATGCAACGCCGCAAGTTTGTGGCGGCAGCGGCTCTGTCGAGCGCCGCGGCAGCCGCTCCCCCCGCCAAACCCGCTATCGACGGAGGCACTCCAGTACGAGCGACGCCGTTGCGCGCCGGCTATTGGGGTTCGCAGTATTACGACGAGAAGGAACGTGCTGAATTGATGGATGTGCTGGAAGGGCAATCGCCGTTCCGGTGGTATGGCACGAAGCCTCCGACGAAGGTGCTGCAGTTTGAGAAGGAATTCGCGGCGCGGATGCAGACGAAGTACGCGCTGGCGGTGACTTCCGGAACGGCGGCGTTGCAATGCGCGATGGCGGCGCTGGAGATCGGGCCCGGAGATGAGGTGATTCTGCCGGCCTGGACATGGCATTCCTGCTTCAATGCGGTGGTGCTGGCCGGAGCGCTGCCGGTGTGCGTGGAGATCGACGAATCCTTCAACATCGATCCGAATGAGATCGAGAAGCACATTACGGCGCAGACGAAGGCGATCCTGGCGGTGCATCTGCAGGGGAACCCGTGCAATCTGGAACGGGTGATCGCGATCGCGAAGAAACATCGGTTGCGGGTGTTGGAGGATTGCGCGCAGAGCGTGGGGGCTTCGTACAAAGGGCGGCCGGTGGGATCGATGGGGGACATCGGGATTTATAGTTTGCAGTTGAACAAGACGATCACGGCCGGCGAAGGTGGCGCTGTGGTGACGAGCGATGCGGCGTTGTTCGAGCGCGCATCGCGGTTTCATGACCTGGGCGGATTCCGTGCGCCGCATCAGCAATTCACTGGCGAGGCGAAGCTGGATTGGTTCTTCGGGACGAATTTCCGGCTGAATGAATTCTCAGGTGGCGTGCTGCTGGCGCAGACGCGGAAACTGGATCAAATTGTGGGGGCAGTGCGGGGGAATGCGCGATCGGTGTATGCGGGAATTCGAGATTTGAAGAACGTGAAGTACAGGCTGCTGCACGATCCGGATGGGGAACTGGGAACGGGGGTGTTCATCGACTTTGGAACGAAGGAGAGATGCGACCGGTTCCTGGCTGCGATGAAGGCGGAGAACGTGCCGGCTGCGAAGCCGGGCGGTTCAGTGATTCTGCCGACGCTGCCGCATGTGATCGAGAAGAAGACGATTCATCCGAACTGGCCGAGCTTTACGTCGGCACGGGGGAAAGCGATCCGGTATGGGGCGGAGACTTGCCCGCGGACAATTGACATTTTGGGGCGATTCGGCGGAGTGTTGATGGATCCGAAGTATACGCGGAAGGACATCGATGACGTGATTGCCGCGTTGCGGAAAGTGGTGCCGGCGATGGTGTAAGGCCAGACAGGAACGGGCCGCGGTAACCTGAGACTTGCAGGTACGGAATCTATGTTCAGTGTTCGTGTTGCTGTTCGCGGCGGGGGCCGCGGATTGGCGTAGCAAAGCGTTTCCGGATTGGGATGAAGACACGGTGCTGCGTGTGCTGACGGATTCGCCATGGGCGAATGCGCGGACGGTGAAACTGGAGTGGCGGAAGCGCGAAGATCAGCCTCCGATTACTTATAAGGATGTTCCGGGTGCGGATCCGGCGCGGCGGACTCCGGTGGGGAGTCCGGTAGGCGGCATCGGGGGCAAGGTAAAGGAAACGTTGCCGGACCGTGCGGATTTGATATTCCGGTGGGCGAGCGCCCTGCCGGTGCGGCATGCGCGCGCCCTGTATCAACTGCGGGACGAGAAGTTGCCCGTGGGGCGATTGAATGCAATGATCGGCGTGCCGCAGGAGAACTATGTGCTGGAGGTGTTCGGGTTGCCGATTGTGATGGCACACCAGGGCACGGGAAG
Source organism: Bryobacterales bacterium (assembly GCA_016789755.1). GTDB lineage: Bacteria > Acidobacteriota > Terriglobia > Bryobacterales > Bryobacteraceae > CADEFT01. The sequence goes on along the minus strand of JAEUQG010000299.1, from coordinate 25,004 downwards.
CATTGAAGCCGTGTTCCGGCAGGGCACGACACTGCGGACGAAGTCCGGACGATTGTTGCGTCCGGTGAAGGTGGAGGCAGTGTTGGGCGCGGCGGAGTTGACGGTGCGCATTCACTTTGCGCGCACGAATCCACTGACGGAGAAAGACCGCGAGATTGAGATTGCGGGCGATGTGCAGGTGATGGAGTTCCGGGAAAAATTCAAACTCGGCACGATGATATATCAAGGCCGTTTGGAGTTATAGCCGTGTTGCTTCGTTTCTTATTGTTGACGGTGGCTGTGGCGGGAGTGGAGGCGCAGGAACCATGGCGTTCCTCGCTGTATCCGGAAGAATGGACTCCGGCGTTTCGCGATGCGGAGGGGCGCTTTCTACACGACTTCAGCTATGCGGGGTATGCGCGGGGAGAGGAATCGATTCCGGATGGGCCTGGGAATGGCGCGGACCGCAGGGTGGATGCGGTGGTGGATTATCAGGCTGATCCGAGTGGGGAAAAGGACAGCACCGCGGCGATTCAGGCAGCGCTCGATGCAGTGGGCAGCGCAGGCGGCGGAGTGGTGTTTCTCCCGGCGGGAGTGTATCGAGTTGCACCGCGAGGGAGCGATGCGTTCGCGCTGTGGATGAAGTACGACCACGTGATTCTGCGAGGGGCGGGGGCAGGAGTAACGTTCCTGCACAATGCAACTCCGGCGATGCGGGGCAAAGAAATCATACGTGTGTCTCCGCTCGGCGGCGGGTCGTGGACCACTGTTTTGACGAACAGCACGACGCCGGTGGTGGAGGATGCGTTGGAACCGACACTGCGGGTGAAGGTGCGCGATACGGGGAGCTTGAAAGAAGGCGACTGGGTGGTTGTGCGGAGCGATGCAAGCAACGAATTCATCGCGGAACACCAGATGACGAATTGGTGGACGCCGGCGCGGCAGACAGGGCCGATCTTCTACCGGCGGATTATGGGTGTGGATGGAGAAGCGGGGACGATTACGCTGGATGCGCCGACGCGCTATGCGTTGCGCGTGCGGGACAATGCGCGTGTCTATAAGACACGGGCGCAGATTCAAGGAGTGGGCCTGGAGGATTTCTCGATCGGAAACACGGAGAGTTCGTTGCCGGGGTACGGGGAAGAGGACTACAGCCGGCAAGGGACTGGCGCCTATGAAGTGCATGGGGCGCATGCGATCGCGTTCCGGCAGGCGTTGTTCGGATGGATACGCCGGGTGGCGACTTTCCGGCCGGAGGTGAATACGACGGAGTATCACCTGGTCTCGAACGGTGTGCTGCTGGCGCAAACGCGGGGGATCACGGTGGAGGAGTGCACGTTTGAGAATCCGCAATACCGCGGCGGTGGGGGAAACGGGTACGGGTTTACGCTGCAGGGGAATGAAAATCTGCTGCGCAGCAACACGGCGGTGCGGCAGCGGCACGCGTTCGATTTCAAATCGATGGCGGCGTCTGGGAATGCGATTGTGCAGTGCAAGTCGGTGAATCCATCGCTTGCGACGGATTTCCACATGCACCTGTCGATGGCCAATCTGCTGGACAATCTGACGTTGGACCGGGATTACGTGGATGCCACGGTGCGGCCCTATGGAACTCCGGACTATCACGGCGTCACGACGACGCAATCGGTATTTTGGAACACGAATGGAGAACGGTACATGGCGAACCGTGCGTATCTGATCAACTCACAACAATTCGGGTGGGGGTATGTGATCGGGACGCGTGGAGAAGCAACGGCGGTACGGAGCCGGCCATTCTCTTTCCGATATACGAGTCCGGTGGCGAGCGCGGTGGACACGGCGCCGGAGGATTTCGTGGAGGGGGTTGGCAAGGGCGATGGGCTTGTGCCTGCGTCGTTGTATGAGGACCAGTTGGCGCGGCGGTTGGCGCGCTAATGCGGACCGGTCATTCCTGACATTTCTTGCCTGTATTGGGGGGCTATAATTCGGGCATGAAATGGACCCAGCAGTCTTTCCCCAGGAAACGTGCCACAGTGTCGCGCCGTTCCTTCCTTGGCGCTGCAGCGGGCGCAATTGCCTCTACTTTTTGGGCGGACCAGGATCTGGAAGCCGCCATGCAGAATGTGTCTCAGAATTCCAAGCCGTCGGACTTGCGAATTACCGATCTGCGAGTGGCGACGGTGGCTCGCGCGCCGATGACATGCCCGTTGATTCGCATCGACACCAACCAAGGCATTTACGGCCTGGGCGAGGTGCGGGACGGCGCCAGTAAGAACTACGCGCTGGTGCTGAAGAGCAGACTGCTGGGAGAGAATCCGTGCAACGTCGACAAGATTTTCCGAAAGATCAAACAATTTGGCGGCCACGCGAGGCAGGGCGGCGGAGTCTGCGGAGTCGAGATGGCGCTTTGGGATCTGGCGGGCAAAGCGTACAACGTGCCGGCGTACCAATTCCTGGGCGGCAAGTTCCGGGATAAGGTGCGTTGCTATGCGGACACGACGCAGACGAAGGATCCGAAGGAGTTCGCGCGGCGTTTGAAGGAGCGCATCGATCAGAAGGGCTTCACGTTCCTGAAGATGGATTTGGGCGTGGGATTGGTGGAGGATCAGCCTGGAGTTGTGTCGCGTCCGCTGGGCACAACCAGCCGCAATTTCGGCATGGTGCAGCACATGTTCACCGGCATGGAGCTGACTCCGAAGGGTGTCGCGGCCATGGCGGATTACGTGGCGCAAGTGCGCGAAGTGATCGGGATGGAGGTGCCGCTGGCGGCCGACCATTTCGGACATATCGGAGTGAATTCCTGCATTCGTCTGGGGAAGGCGCTGGAGAAATACAACCTGGCGTGGCTGGAAGACATGATCCCGTGGCAGCATTCGGAATTGATGAAGCAGATAACGGATGCGGTGGACATTCCGATTCTGACGGGCGAGGACATCTATTTGAAAGAGGACTTCATCAAGCTGGCGCGGATGCATGCGGTCGATATTGTGCATCCTGACTTGGCAACATCGGGCGGTTTGCTGGAAACGAAGAAGATTGGGGACGCCTGCCAGGAGTACGGTGTTCCCATGGCGATGCATTTCGCCGGGACTCCTGTTAGTTTCATGGCGAACGTGCACTGCGCGGCGGCGACGGAGAACTTCGTCGCACTGGAACACCACTCGGTGGACGTTCCGTGGTGGGAAGACATGGTGAATGGAGAGAAGCCGCTGTTTGAGAAGGGATTCGCCAACGTGCCGTCGAAGCCGGGTCTGGGCGTGACGCTAAACGACGAAGTAGTGAAACAGCACCTGGCAGAGCCCGGATACTTCGAGCCGACGCCGTATTGGGACAAAGACCGGTCGAACGACCGTCACTGGAGTTAGGGCTCCGGATAGAGGCGGTGAGCCGGCCGTGAGAACATAAGAGCATGTCCGACCGGCTCACGCTTTCCTGCTGGCTGCGCAATTACAATGCGCTTTCGATGATTCCGCAATGGGAGAAACTGTTGGGGTTGTTTCCGTTTTCGAAGCTATCGCAGCGATCCACGGTTCTGCGGGTGTACGCCGTGAATCTAAGCGAGCCGGTTGTCTTCGAGCGGGCATATGCGCCGCCGTTTTCCAGCGCTGAGGCCGTGGCTATCTCGCGCGAGTTCCAGCACGAGGATTGCGCCTATCAGTTGGAGTGCGCCTGGGACCTGATGGAGCAGGGCGAGGAAGACTGGCGAATGGCGCCGGTCAATGTTTCGCTATGGTGTTTCGGGCCGGAGTTCGACAACGACACGACGGACCACGTGCGGATTGAGTTCGGACTGGAAGACACGTTTCTGCCGCAACCGGACGACGATGCGAGCATTCGAGCCTCGCACACGAATCTGCGCAGCCTGATGCGGCTGGTGGATCAAGTAGGAGCGAAGCTGCCAGTGGAGCGGAAGCATCTTTGGTCGGAATCAGGGTTGAACTTTGCGGAGAAGCTGCAAGCAGCGCTTTCGGGCGGCGGCTCAGGCCTCGCTCTTCAATAGATCTTCGACGGCGTTGCCGAGCATCTTGGGGAGATAGGGTTTTTGGAGGAATGAGACCCGGTGGCCGGGAGGGATGGGGATCTGGCCGATATCGAGGAAGCTACCGCTGGAGACGAGCACGGGTAATCTGGGCCTTCGCTGCAGGACTCCGAACAGGAGATCGAGGCCGCTCATATCCGGCAACCAATGATCGAGAACCGCAAGGTCGAATCCGGCCTGGTCGGTATCGAGGACGTCCAGGCCTTTCTGTGCGCGATCACAGCAAGTTACCTCATGGCCGCGGCGGGCGAGGTAGGTTTCGAGCAGCTTGAGCAAGGCTCTCTCATCGTCGACGACAAGGATGCGTGCCATTGAGGAGGTTAACTTCCAGGGTAACGCACATTCGGTGCCGTGCAAAGGCGGAGCATGAGGACGCGTTCACAACATGCGACGCGGGAGGGGCGGCAAGGGGCGAACAGGCAGTGCTAGGCTAGGAAATTCTATGGCAAACAAAGCGACCTATGACGATGTCAATCTCATCCTTCGTCTGTACGAATTGCGCCGCGACGACAAGATGCGCGAAGCACGGCAATGGTTCGCCTCGATGTTCCGGCCGATTTCGACGCTTGAGGAATTCAACAAGATGTGTCCGCCGGGATCAGGGCAGAACGCGAATTTTCGAATGGTGACCAGTTACTGGGAGATGGTGTCGAGCTTTATCGTGAGCGGTGTGCTGAATGAAGAGCTGTTTTTCCAGAGCGGCGGGGAGTTGCTGCTGACATGGATCAAGATCAAGGATCTTGTTCCGGTGTTGCGGAACGCGCGCCGCAACAAGCGGCTGTATATCAACCTGGAAACGGCGGCGGGGAAGATGAAGGAATACATGAGCCGGGAGTCGCCGGAAGCCTTCGACACCTTCGCGGAGACTGTCCGCAACATGGTTCGCTAATGCGCCGGGAAGCGGAGTTTTTCGATCAGCAGGAATTGTCGCTGGTATACATCGCGAAGAAATTGAAAGAGGCTCTGACGTTGGAGGAGTTGCTTACGCGGGCGGAATTCGAGTACCTGGTGGAAGCGGACCGTTACCGCGGCGGGGTCATTTTTCAAACCGAGCGAGTGGGGGCGTTTTTCTACGTAGTCCCTACGGAGGAGAGCCGGGTGCGGGAGTTTCTGGCGGCAAACGGGTACGCTCCGTGGCAACCTGCCTAAGACGGGTTTGCACTCGCCGCCGCTGATTCGCTACCTTGAAGAATTCCAACCGCAAGGAATTCCCCCGTCACTTTATGAGCGAATCAACAGCCCTCGTCGGCGTCATCATGGGCAGCAAGTCCGATTGGGAGACCATGCGGCATGCGGCGGACATACTGGAGCGCTTCGGCGTGACTCACGAATGCCGTGTAGTTTCGGCGCACCGGACGCCGGATTGGATGGCTGAGTATGCCAAGACAGCGGAATCGCGTGGGCTGGAAGTGATTGTGGCTGGGGCAGGCGGGGCGGCGCACCTTCCCGGAATGGTGGCGGCGCACACGGTCTTGCCGGTGCTGGGAGTGCCGGTGGAAAGCCATGCGCTGAAGGGGATGGACTCGCTGCTGTCGATTGTGCAGATGCCTGGCGGGATTCCTGTGGGAACGGTGGCGATCGGGAAGGCCGGGGCGACAAACGCCGCGCTGCTGGCGGTGGCGATTCTGGCCAACAAGCGGCCTGAATTGCGGGAAAAACTTCATGCCTTCCGCCGGGAACAGACGGACAAAGTCCGGGCGGATGTGCTGCCGTGAAGCCGATTCTTCCCGGTGCGGCGATCGGCGTATTGGGCAGCGGACAACTGGGACGGATGTTTGCCATTGCCGCCCGCCGCATGGGCTACCGCGTGCACACGTTCTCTCCCGACTCCGATACGCCCACCGGGCAGGTGAGCGACGTGGAAATCGCCGCATCGTACGATGATCTGGACGCAGTGCGCAGGTTTGCGCGCGGAGTATCGGCAGTAACATTTGAGTTCGAGAATGTTCCGGCAGGCACAGCGGCGGCTGCCGCGGAATTCGCGCCGGTGCGCCCCGCCGGATCGGTTCTGCATACGACGCAGCAGCGGATCCGGGAAAAGACGTTTCTGCAATCGCACTCGCTGCCGGTCGCGCCGTTTCGGATTGTGCGGGACGAAGCCGCCCTGATCGAGGCCGTAGGGGAGTTGGGGTGCCCTTCGATTCTGAAGACGGCGGATTTCGGTTACGACGGCAAGGGGCAGGTTCGCATCGAAAAGGCGGAAGATGCGCTTCCGGCATGGCGGAAGATCGGAGGCCGCGATGCGGTACTAGAAGGTTTCATCTCTTTTGCCAAAGAAGTCTCGGTAGTGGCGGCAAGATCCGTCACTGGCGGGTACGCGGATTTCGGGGTTGTGGAGAATGTGCACCGCCATCACATCCTGGACCTCACCGTCGCGCCGGCTGATGTTCCGCGCCGCGTGCAGGAACGCGCACGTGAGATTTGCCGGGCGGTGCTGGAGGCGTTGGATGTCGTGGGCGTGCTGTGCGTGGAGATGTTTCTGACAGACGACGGAGAACTGATCATCAATGAGTTGGCGCCGCGGCCGCACAACTCGGGACATTTCACGTTCGATGCCTGCGTGACGAGCCAGTTCGAACAACAATTGAGAGCGGTATGCGGCCTTCCGCTTGGTTCCACAGCGCATCTTTGCCCTTCGGCGATGGCCAACCTGCTGGGGGATGAGTGGGCGGATGGGGAACCGGATTGGGCAAGTGCAGCCGCACTTGCCAACGTTAAGATCCACCTGTATGGGAAGACGAGCGCCAGGGCAGGACGCAAGATGGGGCACCTGACTGCGCTTTCGTCCAGTGCCGCGGAGGCGGCGGAAACTGTGCTGCGCGCCCGGCGGCTTCTGCGCCGCGGGTAGATGAGGCGAGGGTCACGCGATCAGACGCCGGCGCTGAAGAGGCTGCCCACTTGCGGCGCATCGCCGCGCGATTCCAGTTCACGGCGAAACCGGACGTGGCGCATACGGGTCAGTTCGACGAGGGGGCTCCACACGGCGTGGACCATCCCGTGGCGGATGAGCCAATGCCACAAGCGGTTGGAGCGTTTGTAGAGATAAGACATGGCGAGGTAGGGTGGCACGGCGCGCCAATCCTCGGGCCGGCGAGCCCAGATGGAAGCATGCGAAAACAACCGGCGGTAGATCCAGCCATAGCCTTCCTCGAGCTCTTCCGGGGTCATGTGTTTGGGACGAAAAACGGCGTGCGCGGTGTCGTACAGGCTCCAATCTTTGTGCAGCAACCGCCCTTCGGCTTCCATTTGGCGGAATAGGGGCGTTCCGGGATATGGGGTCATGATGTGAAACGTCGCGCACTCCATGCGGTTCTCCTCCACCCAATTAGCCGTTTGCGGGAAAACATCTCCGGTGTCGTGATCGAATCCCAACACGAAACTGCCATTCACTTGAATGCCGTTGTCGTGGAGGAGGCGCACGCGGCGGGCATAGTCCGCGGCCTTCGGCGTCTTCTTGCGCGCATCGCTGAGATTTGCGTCGGTCAACGACTCGAAGCCGACAAACACGCCTGTGCATCCGGCCAGGGCCATGTCGCGGACGAGCGACGGATCGTCGGTGACATCGATGGTGACGGCAGCACTCCAAATTTTTTCAAGCGGCCGGAGCGCGTGGCATAGGGCGCGGAGATAGTCGGGGCGCGAGCCGAGATTGTTGTCGACGAACACGGCGTACGGTTCGCCATTTTCGGAGAACTCGCGCGCTACTTGAGCAGGTTCGCGCATGCGGTAGGGCATTCGCAAGCCGTCCGTGGAGAGATAGCAGAAGCCGCAACGATTGTGGCAGCCGCGGGTTGCGATGAGGCTGGTGGTGGTGAGGAAATGGCCTCGCGGCAGAATGCTGCGCTTCGGGGCAGGGTCGTGGCGGTAGTCGCTCTCGAAAGTGGCGTGATAGCGCGGCTGCAGTTGTCCGGCCTCGAGGTCGTGGAGAATGCGCGGCCACAACTGAACGCCATCGCCCATGGCGAGGGCATCGGCATGGGGAGCGCACTCGTCGGGGCACGACAGCACATGCAGCCCGCCGAAGATTACCTTGCTGCCCATGGAGCGGTACCAGCGGGCAAGATCGAAGGCGCGCCGCGCGAACGTGAGGTGAACGGAAATGCCCACCACTTCCGGCACGGGATCGGAAGGCGGCGGACCCATGAGCAGGTTCTCATCCCAGTAGCGGATATTCCAATGCGGGGGTGTGGCGGCGGCAATGCTGGTGAGGGCCAGAGTGGGAGTGAGCACATGCTTGCCGAAACTGGCGTGCGGATCTTTGGCATAGAAGGGGTTGAGAAGCAGGGTAAGCCTTGGCTGCACGGGGCGGCGGACGGGCGGAGGCAAGGGAGGGGGCTGGCGCATGGGGGCGGGAAAATAACTCATGGAATGACTTTATGCTACAAAGTACTCTTTGTCAATGGGTATGCGATGTTTATTGAGCGCCGGTGGGCGCGGCGGCGCGTGGAGCGGGGCGCTCCTTTTCCTGTTCGCGTTCGATGTAAGGGATGCCGCGCTCCATCCAGGCGGGCTTGGGGGCGCCTTTGAGGTGATGGTCGAAGAACTGGCGGAGGCGCATGGTGTAATCCTTCTGGTTGGGGCGCTTGCGCAGGCCGTGCGGCTCGCCGTTGTAGTTGAAGAGGTAGACCTCTTTTTCGAGGCGGCGGAGGGCGAGGAAGAATTCGAGGCCTTGCTGCCAGGGTACGGCGTCGTCGTTGTCGTTGTGGAGCATGAGGAGCGGAGTTTGGACGCGGTCGGCATGAAAGAGGGGAGAGTTTTCGAGGAATCGGGTGGGGTACTGCCAGAGAGAGCCGCCGATGCGGCTTTGAGTGCGCTCGTACTGGAATTGACGGGGGAGACCCGAGCCCCAGCGGATGCCGTTATAGGCGCTGGTCATGTTGGCGACCGGGGCTCCGGCGGCGGCGGCTTTGAAACGGGTGGTTTGAGTCACCATGTGGGCGATCTGATAGCCTCCCCAACTGTGGCCCTGGATGCCGATGGCGTTTTCGTCGATGAAGCCTTTGGCGACGATGGCATCGATGGCGGGGAGGACACACTTGAGGGCGCTTTGGCCGGGGTATCCGATGGTGTAGGCGATGTCGGGAGTGAGGACGACGTAGCCGTTGCTGACGTAGTAACTGATGTTGATGGAGTGGCCGGGAGCGGGGTTGCGGAACTGATGGAGCGTTTGGGAGAGCCGCTCATAGATGTAGACCATCAGCGGGTATTTCCTGTTGGGGTCGAAGTTGGCGGGTTTGAAGAGGGCGGCCTGGAGTGGGCGGCCGTCGAGATTGCGGAAGGAGACGAGTTCGGCGCTGCCCCAGAGGAGTTGATCTTTTTGCGGGTTGGCGTTGGTGACTTTGCGGATGTTTTCAAAGCGGCCGTTGGTGAGGAGGAGGTCGCCGAATTCATCGAAGCGGGTGGCGGAGAACAGGACGACATCGGCGTTTTTGGCTTTCTCCGGCGCCGCGTAGGATTTGGCGCCCATGATGAGCTTGCGGGGGGGAGTGTTGGGCTGCAGGGAGTCTTCCCAGAAGCCGGTGTCGCGATCGGCGAGGTTTTCGGCGCGGAGCAGCATAGGTTTCGATTCGTCGATGGGGGCGGAGCGTTCGAAGGGGGAGCGGCGCTCTTCGCCGAAGCGCTGGTGGCGGAACTGGATTCTTTCTCTGCGTCCGACGCCGTCGGTGATTGTGCGTGCCGTGCCGCCATCGATGGATAGCTGCCAGATGTCGTAGCGGTCGTAGAGGAGAACGCTCTTGCTGTCCTTGGTCCAGCCGGCGGAACCGTAGGGGCGGGGAGTACCTGGGGAGTCGTGTTCTTCGTCGCGGAAAGAGATGCCGAGCGAGCCGGTGAGATTGCGGCGGCGGGCGGTGGCGAGTTCGAGGGACCACCAATCCTTGCCGTCGAAGGAGATGCCGTACTTGCCGTCGGGGGATACGTTGAGGCTGCCGCGGAGTTTGCGGGCAACGAGCGTGCGATCGCCGGTGGCGAGGTTGACGGTGTAGTAGTCGCTGTGACGCTCGTCGAATTCGACGAGGTTGCGGTAGTCGCGGTCGTCGGCGCCGAGGCCAGTGATGCCGTCGTCGTTGGGAGTGACGTCGTTCATCGATGGATCGGCGAGTTGGACAGCGCGCTTTTCCGAGGGCAGGTAGACGGCGCGGTAGGAGCGATTGCGATCCTGCTCGGCGCGGACCTTCTGCATGGATTGGACGACGGGGTCTTTCCAATGCCAGAGATCGGCGACGGGTTTGTCGTCGGGGGTGTTTGCCGCGGGGCGGCGTGCTGCTTGGGCGGGGGCGGTGGAGAAGAAGAGCTTCTGGCCGTCTTTGGAGAAGGAGAGTGTAGCGCGTTCGGCAATGCGCCATCCGGAGCGCATGCCGGGTGTGGTGGAGGACACGGCCAGTTCGGCGGTGGATGCGGTGCGTGGCCAGAGGTAGAGATCGGTGGCGGCGATGAAGGCGAGGCGTTGCTGCGGCTCGTCGAAGGTGAGGCGGGAGTAACGGCCTTTACCGGAGCGGAGGCTCTTTGACTCGCTGCCGTCGGTTTGCGCGGCGTGGACGCCGTTGTTGTCCTCGTTCTTGGAGGCGACGGCGTAGACAATGGTCTTGCCGTCTTTGGTGAGGATGTATTCGGAGACTTCGAGGAAGCGGCGTTCCGACTGGGTGGAGAGGTCGCGGAGGAAGACATCGGCGCCTGTGGTGGGGGTGCGGGAGGATGAAGAACGGGAGGAGTTGCGGCCTTGATCCTGCGGCTCTTTTTTCGCTTCGGGCGATGGGGTGGGCGGCGTTGCGGAGTCGAGTTGATAGGCGAGCCAGCGAGGGTTGTCCGCAGCGAGTTGGAAGTTGCGGACGTTGGGAATGCGGATTGGGTCGCCGCCGGCGGTGGGGAGGATGACGAGCGAGGGTTTGGGAGCAGGGGTGCGATCGCGGCGGGCTTTTTCGGCGGCCTCTTTAGAGGGGTTGGCGGAGAAGACGAGGAAGCGGGCGTCGGCGGTGAAGGACAGGGTGGATCCGCGGGGGGCGGACGCGCGGCCGGTGGGAGGGCCGGGAGAGGGCTCAGCGGAGGGTTCGTTTTCGGAGGAGTCAGTGGATGAGGTGGGGCGAGTGCCGATGTTTTCGCGGCGCTCAATGCCGGTTTCCAGGTTGCGGAGGATGACTTCGGCGTTGCCGACTTGTGGGGTGAGCGTGTAGGCGAGGAACTTGCCGTCGTCGGAGAGTTTTTGCGAGGAAATGGACTTCCAGGAATCGAAGTCTTCGGGTTGGATGGGGCGTTTGCCATTGGTTTGGGCGGCGAGGGCTACGGCAACGGCGAGAAGGGCAAAGCGTGACTTCGCGTGGAACATATGGGCTCATTCTAGCGCGCAGGTTCGGTCAGGTATGCTGTAGAACAGCCTCATGTTCACGAATCGAGTTGTGTTGGTCTGCTTCGTTGCCGCGCTGGCGCTTGCTCAGCAGAAGGCGTACAAGGCGAAGGAAGAGAAACTGCCGGGGGAGCCGGTGAAGCAGCCGATTGCCTACAGCCACAAGACGCACGTTGCGGCGGGGTTGAGTTGCACGGGTTGCCACACGATGCCGGGGGATGGGTTCGCGGCGACGTACCCGAAGGAAGCGTTCTGCATGGGGTGCCACCAGAGCATCAAGACGGACAGCGGGGAGATTCAGAAGCTGGCGCAATTTGCCAAGGACAAGAAGGCTGTGCCGTGGGTAAAAGTGTATCAGCTTCCGGACATTGTGTGGTTTAATCATGCGCTGCATGCCAAGGATGCGAAGATCGGCTGCGGGGAGTGCCATGGGGATGTGGGGCAGCGGGATGTGTTGTTTCAGGAAAAATCGGTGCTGATGAATTCGTGCATGGATTGCCACGCCAAGCGCAGTGCCGCGAACGCGTGCGATACGTGTCACGCCACGCAGTGAACTACTGGCGGCCGAGCCAGCGAATGCGGATGTTCGTGGCGCGGCCGTTGCCTCCGAAGAACTGGCCGTAGCGGGCTGAAGTGACGGTGTTGTTGACGGTTTCAGGATTGATGCGGTTGGTGATGTTGTTGGCGCCGAGGCGGAGAGCCCAGCGGTGGCCGCGGAAGACGAAGCGGCGCTCGATGTGGAGGTTGAGTTCAAAGAAGAAGGGGAAGCGGAGAGCGTTGACGTTACCGGAGATGCGTCCATCTTCGAGGCGGGTGCTATAGGGGAAACCGTTGCGGGCATCGAGGAGGTAGGCGATGGACCAATTTCTGAAGGGCGTGGGGAGGTAGGCCCAGCTCATGAGGCGATGGGGGGCGTCCCAGGGCATGGGGCCGGTGTTGCTGGTGACGATGATGGGGTCGTCGATGTTGACGTCGATGACAGCGTTGGAGAGGGCACGGGAACGGGTGTAGGAGACCAGCCATTCGTACTGGCGGCGGATGTTCTGGCGGACGGAGAAGGAGATGGCGCGGTAGGAATCGCGGCGGGTGTTGTCGAGAGTGTAGACGGCATCGACGAAGGAGGCATTGCGGGCGAGGGCCCAGGCGGGTGGAGGGAGTTCCGGGGTGGTGTAGGCGTTGCGGTAGGTGAAGCCGCCGGCGCCACGGCGATTGAGGAACTCGGCGCGGAGGGCAAGACGGCCAGGCCAGTAGTGTTCGACGCCGGCGGTGGCGTTGTAGTAGCGAGGGCGGTGTAGCGGAACGCCGGGAATAGAGAAGATGCTGAGAGCATTGGTGCGCGTAGCGTGGCCTTCGGGAGCGAAGTACGTGGTGAGCGTGTATTGATCCATCTGGCGGGTGAAGAGGCGAACGCTGGAGGCATCGAAGATGCGGGAGATGCCGCCGTAGAGTTTCGTATTGGGGAGGCTGGTGGGCGACCAAGCCATGGCGAGACGCGGCGCGGGCGACCAGATTCGGAGCAGGCTGTCCCAATCGGCGCGGATGCCGGTTTCGATGAGGAGGCGAGGCTTGATGCGCCAGGAGTCCTGCAAGTAGGCGGCGAACTCGTGATTGGAGCGTTCGAGCGTTCCGGCGCCGGCAAACAGGGTGCGTGTGACGAGGCGGCCGGCGTCGCTGTAGTTCTCATAGCCGGTGCGGTGGACGTTCTGGTTGTATTGAACGCGGTTCCAATCGACGCCGGTCTTCCATTGATGCGTGCCGAGTTTAGTGAAGGAGGGCAGGTAGTTGTTCCAAAGGATCTGGTCTCTGGCGCCGTGGCGAATGCCATCGACGAAGAAGTTGCCGCGTTTTCCTTCCGGCGTGAATGCGAGAAGGTTAGGGCCTTGCGGGATCTCGCGGCCGAAAGTGCGATTGGAGGCGAAGCCGATTTCGGCGACGAAGCCGCCCTCGATGGAGACGTGGTCGCGGATGTGAAAGAACCACTGGCGGGTACGCCGGTCGATGGTAGTTTCGAGTGGGTCGAGGGCGGTAAGGCCGGTGCGGGGGGCGTTCCAGAGGTTGGCGAGGAAGCCGGCGTGGAGGATGTGGCTGCGTCCGAGGTTGAGTTGGGTGTGGAGGAGATTGCCGTAGCGCATGCTGGAGTAGCGGTCTTGGCCTTTGGGGAGATCGCGGATGACGGTCTGGACGTACTGCAGGTCGAGACTGTTGGAGAACCAGGCGCGACCTTTGCGGAGCGGACCCGCGAAGGTAAGGCGAGGCGCCCAATCGCCGACGATCCAACCTTTGCGGTTCTCAAAGCCGGGCATGAAATTTGTGGCGGAATAGCGGAGTTGGTTGTCACCGATGTGGGTGCGGACGGCGAGCGCTCCGGCGGATCCCTTGCCGAACTCAGCGGGAAGATTGCCGCCGGTGATTTCGACGTTGTGCACGGATTCGACGTTGAGGCGGGTATCGAAACGGCCGCTGAGCGGGTCGTTTACTTGAAAGCTGTTGAGGGTGTAGAGAATCTGCTCCTCGCCGGCGCCGTTGATGTGGAGGCCGCCGCGGTTGTCGCGAATGACGCCGGGAACAATGCGGAGGGCGGAGCGGAAGTCGTTTGTGTTGGGGTAAGGGACGTTGATGATCTGGCGGTCGTCGAGGGTTCGCCTGGCGGCGGTGCTATCGATGTCCACGGTGAGGGGATTGGTAGTGACGTCGAGGGATTCCCGGAGTTCGCGGACGGGGACGAGCGTGAAGGTGATTTCTTCGGAGGAGCCGGTGACGTCGATTTGGGTTTGGAGCGGGTAGTAGCCTTCGCGCTCGATGACCATCTCATAGGTGGCCGTTCCGGGCAGAGAGAGGGAGAACCTACCTTGCGGGCCGGCGGTGGCGGCGATGGTTGCCGTGGCGGCGGTGGCCCGCAGACGAGCGCCGGCGATGGGGTCAGCGTTGGGTGTGAGGATGCGGCCCTGGAGGAGGATCTGTGCCGGGAGCACGCACGGGCACAGCATCGCGAGAATTGCGATCTTGTCCATTCAGCCGAACCATCCCTTTCACCGGAGCAGTAACCGAATTGTAGATGGTTCGAGTGGAGAAAGCTACCTGTAGATCTTTTTTACTCTTTGTTGTCTTGGGGGGGTGAAGGCACGTAGAGCCCGTCGAACCAGACTGCCCAGGTTTTTCCAGCGTCCCAGGATTCTTCGATGAACTGGCGGACGTTGCCGGCGTTCTGGAGGGAGTAGGTCATGCGGAGCATGTGGCGGGTTCCATCGGGGTGGGCGCGGTCATGGAGCAAGTGGAGGGCTCCGTTGCGGAATTCGCCGATGTAGTCCTGGGAGTGGCCGGTGCCTGCGATGTAGGTTTGACGCCACTTCCGGATGTCGGGATCGAACCAGGTGAGGCTGCGGCCTGCGTCGGCGCCGCCTTTCGATGTCCAGCGTTCCTGCAGGGCGCAACCGTTGAGGACTTTTTCGATGCGGTTGTTGCCGGCGACCTGCCCTTGAGGATTGCGGACCTCGAAGTTGCCGATCCAGAAATCGAAGGCGCGGTGTTCCGGGGCGGAGCAGGGAAGGGGTTGATTGGAGCGGAAAGACTGATAGGCGCCGGATTTGCGGAGTTCGGCGAGGGGGGCGATGTTGTCGAGGGCGTTAGGGGAGAAGCCGGATTGGGTGAGTTCGCGAAGCCAGTCGATGGCGGCGTCGAAGCGGCGGGCCTCGGTGAGTTGAATGGCGGCGCGGATGTAGAGAGCGGGCGGTTTGTAGCGAAGTGCGCGGGCCTTGGTGAGTGCGGCGAGTGACTCCTCGGGCTGGCGGAGGGCTTGGAGGGAGACACCGAGGCGGAACCAGTGGGAGGCTCGGGATGGGTCCTGGGCGGCGAGTTGACGGTATGCTTCGGCGGAGTTTTTCCAATCCTGGGCGGCAAAGAGCTTTTCGGCTTCCGGTTCGCTGACGGCAAAGAGAAGCGAGGCCGAAGCGAGTCCCAACACGAGGACGAAGTGCATGAGCCCAGCTTACTGGCGGCGCAGTTCGGGAGTCTCAGGGACGCGGTTTACAAGTTTGTTGGGTTTGCCTTCCTGCTTGGTGAGATCGAAGGCATCGTAGAGGACGCCGCGGGCGGTGCGTGCTTCGTATTGGAGGGTGTCGCCGGAGACGCGGATGATCTGGCAAAGCTGGGTATTTTCGGCGGCGCGCTGCATCCAGGATTCGCGATCGAGGTTGTACATTTTGGGGCCGGAGACGGAGACGACATAAACGGTGCCGGCGGTACCCTCGCGTGTGCTGACGCCGGTGCGGAGGTTGCTGCGGGCGTAGGTATGGTCGTGACCGGTGAGGACGATGTCGACGCGGTGCTTATCGAAGATGGGCTGCCAGAGCTCGCGGAGGTCTTTGTTGTCGCGGGAGCGGGCGGCGGAATAGACGGGGTGGTGGAAGGTGAGCACGGTCCAACGGTTGGGGTTTTCGGAGAGCAGTTTGTCGAGCCATTCGGCCTGTTCCTTCTGCATGCGGTTGGAGTTCAAGGCAACGATGCGGACGCCATGGATGTCGAGGTAGTAGCTGGTTTCCTCGATGCCGGGGACGCCGTTTTCGGGGAGAGTGAACTGGGGACGCCAGTGCGTGGTGAGTTGCTTGGAGCCGTATTCGTGATTGCCGGGGACGGGGACGGAAACGACGCTGCGGTTGATCCAACCGGCGGCGGCATGCCATTCGCCCCATTCGGCGTCGCGGGAGGCGCGGTTGACGAGGTCTCCGGCGTGGATGATGAAACGAGACTTGGGTGCTTCGGAGTAGCCTTGGCGGATGAGGCGGGACCAGAGCTGGTAGATGTCGTTCTGGGCGTCGCCGACGTAGAGGAATTCCACGGGGGCGGGGCCGGGTTCGGCGGTGCGGAACTGGTTCCACTCACTCCAGTTGAAGCCGTCGCCGACGCGGTAGGCGTACATGGTGCCAGGCTGCAGGCTTTGAAATTTGACGGAGTGATATTGGGCGGTGTTGAGATCGGACTGGAAGGTTTCGCTGACCGCATCGAGGGTGGCGGCCTTTTTGATGAAATCGGGCCCGTCGCCGGCGATGGCGATTTGGGCAACGGGCTTCTTCACGGAGACGTCGGTGCGCCAGGTGACGGCTTGGGTGGTGGCTGGATTGCCGGCCCAGGTGAGGATGATACGGTCGGGGATCGGGGTGGGCCGGTGGAGTATATCCTCGGCGACTTTGGGGTCTTTCTCGGCGATGAGCACATAGGCGGCGAGGCCTAAGAAGCCGAATGCGGTGGTGAGGGAGAGTCTATTCATCGTCGGAAGCCCCAAGTTGGGTTCTTTCCCTCACGATACCGCGATTGGAGGAGCGGATGAAGGAGACCATTTCGGTGGCGAGGGGTCCAGGGACTTCGGCTTCGATCCGGAGGAGGGCGTCGGCGAGTTTGAGGTTGGAGCGATAGAGGAGGCGGTAGATTTCTTTCAGGGTGCGGATCTCGTCGCGGGAGAAGCCGGCGCGGCGTAGACCGACGAGATTGAGGCCCTTGGGGATGACGTTGAAGCCGGAGTAAAGGAAGAAGGGCGGGAGGTCGCTGTTGACGCGGGTGTTGCCGCCGATCATGACGTTGCGGCCTATTTTTGAGAATTGATGGATGACGACGCCGCCGGAGATGAAAGCGGCATCGCCGACTTCGACGTAACCGGCGACGAGGGCGCAACTGGCGATGACGCAACGGCTGCCGATGGTGCAGTTGTGGGCAATGTGGCCGCTGGTCATGACGTAGTTGTCGTCGCCGATGCGGGTGATAGATTCGGGCTTGGTACCGCGGGAGAGCGTGTAGTGTTCGCGGATGCGGTTGCCGTTGCCGAGGATGAGGTAGCTGCGTTCGCCGGTAAAATTCTTGTCGAGCGGGTCAGTGCCGAGGACGGTGCCGGCGGAGATTTCGTTGCGGTCGCCGAGGGTGGTCCAGCGCTTGACGTAGACGTAAGGTTCGAGGAGGCAGTGGCTGCCGATGGCGACGTCCTGTTCGACGAGGCAGAATTCGCCGATGCGGGTTTGTGCGCCGATGATGGCGCCGGGATGGACGCGGGCAGTGGGGGCGATGTAGGCGGAAGGGTGGATCATAGGGACTCGATGATGAGGGTTACGGGGCCGTCGTTGAGCAGTTCGACATCCATATGGGCTTGGAAGACGCCGGTTTCCACGGGGATGTTCATGAGGCGGAGCCGGGAAACGAAGTATTCGTAGAGTTCGCGGGCGAGTTCGGGCGGCGCAGCGGCGTCGAAGCTGGGGCGGCGTCCTTTGCGGCAATCGCCGTAGAGGGTGAATTGGGAGACGACGAGGATAGCGCCGCCGATGTCGAGGAGACTCAGATTCATTTTGCCGCTGCCGTCGGGGAAGACGCGGAGGGCGGTGATCTTGTCGGCAAGGTAGCCGGCGGATTGCGGAGTGTCGGCTTTGCCGACGCCGAGGAGGACGAGGAACCCTCGACCGATGGCTCCGGTTACGGCGCCATCAACGGTGACACTGGCGCGGCTGACGCGCTGGATGACTGCTTTCATTGCATTTCCGGTGGAATGGATTCGCTATCATATGGGGCGTGATTGAAACATACGCCTACGCTCGCGCGGGGCTTTTGGGAAATCCCAGCGACGGCTACTACGGAAAGACGATAGCATTCCTGGTGAGGAACTTTCGAGCGCGTGTGCTGCTGTATCCGAGCGCGCGGCTGGAGATCAAGCCGGGGAAAGCGGACATGCCGGTGTTCGAGGGGCTGGACGATTTGTATGCGACGATCCGGTGGCGCGGGTATTACGGGGGGATTCGGATTATTCAGGCGATTATTATCCGTTTTGTGGATTATTGCCGCCAGCACGGAATTCCGATTGAAGATCGGAATTTCACGCTGGAGTACGAGTCCACCGTGCCGCTGCGGTTGGGGATGGGCGGGTCGAGTGCGATCATCACGGCGGCGCTGCGGGCGCTGTGCCAGTACTACGGGGTGGAATTGCATCCGGCGATTCAGGCGAAGCTGGTGCTGGAGGCGGAGACCCACGAACTGGGAGTGGCGGCGGGGCCTCAGGACCGCGTGATTCAGTCTTATGAGGGTGTGGTGTACATGGACTTCCAGCGGGAGTTGATGGATTCGCGGGGGTATGGGGAGTACGAGAGTTTGGACGCGGGGCTATTGCCGGCGATGTATCTGGCCTATCGGACGAGTTTGAGCGAGGGGACGGAGGTATTTCATTCGAACATCCGGGAGCGGTGGAGGAGGGGGGACGCGGAGGTGGTGGAGGCGATGGCCACCTGGGGATCGTACGCCCAGCAAGGTCGCGAAGCGCTGTTGAAGGGGGACTACGAGACGCTGGACCGGCTGATAGACAGCAACTTCGATTTGCGGACGAAGGTGTACCAGATAGGGGAAGGGAACCTGGAGATGATCCGGCTGGCGCGAAGCGTGGGGGCGAGCGCGAATTTTTCGGGATCGGGCGGCGCGATTACGGGGGCGTACCGCGGGGAGGAGATGTACCGGAAGTTAGTGGAGGCGATGGCGACGCGGCAGATTGCGGTGATAAAGCCTAAGATTGTGCCGTGAGCTGCTGAAAGCGGGTGACTTCGGAGCGGCTGCCGATGATGAGCGGGGTACGCTGGTGGATTGCCGTGGGCACGATGTCGAGGATTCGGCGATGGCCGTCGATGGCGAGGCCGCCGGCCTGTTCGGCGAGGAAGGCGAGGGGGTTGGCTTCGTAGAGAAGGCGGAGCTTGCCTTCGGGTTTTTTTTGTGTCGGCGGATAGAGGAAGACACCGCCCTTGAGGAGAGTGCGGTGGAAATCGGCGACGAGCGAGCCGATGTAGCGGGAACTGTAGCCATCCGAGCGGAGAGACTGGAGGTAGGCGCGGTAGTTGTGGGGGAAGGTGTCGGCGTTGGCCTCGTTGACGGAGTAATATGTGCCGCATTCGGGCATCTTGAGGTTGGGGTAGCTGAGGACGAATGCTCCGATATCGGGGTCGAGCGTGAAGCCGAAGACGCCTTGGCCGGCGGTGTAGACGAAGATGGAAGAAGAGCCGTAGACGACGTAGCCCGCGGCGACCTGTTTCCAGCCGGGCTGCATGACGGCGGCTTCTCCGTGGACTTGATCGGGGCGGCGGAGGATAGAGAAGATGGTGCCGACGCTGACGTTGACGTCGATGTTGGAGGAGCCGTCGAGGGGATCGAAGACGACGACGTATTTGCCGGTGTCCGAACGATCGATGGTAACGGGCTGCTCATTTTCCTCGCTGACGAGAATGGCGACGCTTTCGCGCGTGCCGAGGCAATGCAGGAGGGCCTGATTGGCGTAGACGTCGAGCTTTTGTTGGGTTTCGCCCTGGACGTTGATATCTCCGGCGGAGCCGACGATGTCGACGAGTCCGGCGCGGCGGATCTTGGCCTGGATCATTTTGGTGGCGAGGGTCATGCCGGAGAGCAGGGAGGAGAAGCTGCCGCGGGCGGCGGGGAAGAGATCCTCCTGCTGCTGGAGGATGTGCTGCTGGACGGTGACGATCATGGGGGCTATCAGAATATCACGATAAACTTGAGGGATTAGCCATGGAGATGAGAGGTTACGAAGCGGCGGATCAGGCGGCGTGCCTGGAGTTGTTCGACAGCAACATGCCGGAGTATTTTTCGGGGGGCGAACGGGAGGCGTTCGCGGAGTGGCTTGCGGCTCCGCGAGGGAGTTACTGGGTGGCGGAGCACGAAGGCGAGTTGGCCGGTTGCGGGGGGATTGTGCTGGAGCATGCGTCACTGGCGAGCGTGACGTGGCTGATGGTTGCGGGCAGATTGCGGGGACAGGGATTGGGGCGCTACATGCTGTTTTATCTGTTGAAGGGGTTGCCCGCGGCGGTGACGCACGTGCGGTTATCGACGGTGGCGCCGGTGTCAGGATTTTTCGAGAAGCAGGGGTTTCGTGTGCAGGGCGAAGGGCCAGAGGGAGTGGAGATGGTTAAGAAGCTGCAGGTGTGTTCTTGATGGAGACGGTGGGGACGGAGCGCAAGTAAGCGGTGCGGAGTTCCTCCAGGCGGCCGGCGTCGAGGGGGCGTGGGCCTTCGGCGGTTGCGCCGGCGCCGCGGCAGTAGGCTACGGTTTTTTCGAGACTCTTAACGAATTCCACGCAAGGGGGGCACGAGGCGATGTGCGCGTCGATGGTGTCGCAGAGGTCTGCCGGCAGTTCCCGGTCGAGATACTCTGACAACATGGCGAAAATTTGTTTGCATTCGAGCTTTGTCATTATGCTACTCCCGCGGTGTGAAACTCCTGGTCCAGTTTCTGTCTGACGGCGAGGCGTGCGCGATGGAGGCGTGTTTTCACGACATCGGTTGTGACGCTGAGAATTTCCGCTGTTTCTTCGGTGGATAATTCTTCGACGTCGCGGAGCATGAGGACGGAACGGTAGATGTCGGGAAGAGAGCGGATGGCGCGCTGCAGGGTCTCGCGCAACTCAGAGTTCATGGCCTGGGCTTCGGGCAGGGATGACCAATCGGCTATTTCGAGCTTGCGTTCGCTGCCGTCCTGCCGGAAGCTGGGCATCAACTGATCCAAGGATATTTCTTCCTCTGGAGCGAAGATGCTTTTGCGCCGTTTCATGTAACAGAGATTTCTGGCGATGGTGTAGATCCAGGAGCGGACGCGCTCCGGTTCGCGGAGAGTGTGGAGGCTTTCGAAGACCTTTAGCAAGGTCTCCTGTGCGACTTCTTCAGCGTCTTCGCGCTGGCCGCAGGTGAGGAAGCTGTAGTGGAAGAGTTTGTTTTGGAAGATGGCAACGAAGGGCTCGAAGGCGGAGGAGTCGCCCGCGATGAGGCGTCTGGCGAGTTCCACTTCTTCGGTGCCTTTGATCATGGCCGTCCTCTTATGGTAGCAACGGGACCGGCTTGTCACCGAACTGCGGATTCTGCATCCTTTAGCCATGATGGCGATCCTACTGATCCGTCTGATATTGGCGGCCGCGCAGGCCGAAGATCTTTCGCTGGCCGAGGCTGTTCGCGTTGCACAGAAGCAGCACCCTTCGGTGAAGGCAGCCGATGCGCGGCTGAACGCCGCGGCGCTGCAGCGGGAACAAGCGCAAAGCGGGTATCTGCCCAAAGTGAACTACATGGAATCGTATCAGCGGAGCAATAATCCGGTGTTTGTGTTTTCGAGCCTGCTGGCGCAACGGCGGTTCACGGAGCGGAACTTCGCGATCGATACACTGAACAACCCGGCATCGGTGAACAACTTTCAATCCGTGGTGAGCGCGGAGCAGACGCTGTTCGATGCGGGCGTGACGAAGCGGAGCATCGAATCAGCGGATTTGCGCAAGCAACTGAGCGCGGAGGAGAAGCGGCAGTTGGAGATGAATCTGGCGGCAGGGGCTGCTCGGGCGTATTTGGGAGTGCAGTTGACGGAGGAGGGGTTGCGGGTGGCACGGGAGGCGGTGAAGGCAGCGGAGGCGGACCTGGCGCGGGCGCGGTCGATTCGAACGGCTGGGCTCTCGACGGATGCGGACGTTTTGTCGATTGAGGTGCATTTGGCGGCGATGAAGGAGCAGGAAGTACGCCGGAAGGCGGACCTGGATGTGGCGCGTGCGGCGTTGAACGAGGTGCTGGGTTTGCCGCTGGACTCTGAGCACCGGTTGACGACGGGGTTAGGGCAGCTTGCGGCGGGGCCGGGGGAACGGGCGGCTTACGAGACGCGGGCGGCGACGGACAGGGCTGAGGCTCGACAGGCGCTGCTCGGCGTGCAGTTGGCGGAGAAGCAAACGGCGCAGGCGCGGGCGGCGTATTTCCCAAGGGTTTCCGTGCGCGGGGTACTGGAGGCGGATCGCGGGAGGTTTGTGACGCAGGCGGGCGGGAACTGGTTTGCGGGCGTAACTCTGCAATGGAACTTATTCAATGGATATGCGGACCGCGGACGGATTCGCGAGTCGCAGCAGATGATTGCGGCGACGCGGATGCAGGCGGAGCAGGTACGGAATGGGGCGAAGTTGGAAGTGCGGCGGGCACATGTGGATTTGTCGGCGGCGACGGAGCGGATTGCGTTGTCGGCGGCGGCAGTGGCGCAGGCTGATGAGAGCCTGCGGATTACGCGGAATCGTTATGAGAGCGGATTGAGCACGGTGACGGATTTGTTGCGCAATCAGGTAGCGGTGCTGGAATCGCGGTTGCGGCAATTGATGGCGGTGCACGATCAGCGAGTGGCGGCGGTGATGTTGGAGTTGGCTTCCGGTGGATTAACTCCCGAATCTGAGGTGTTGCGATGAAGAAGATGCTCCCCGTTGTTGGGATGGTGTTGCTTGCCGCGTGCGGGCACAAGGAAGAGCCGGCGAAGAAGGGGGCGGCGGTGGTATTGGCGCCTGTTCCGGTGCAGGTGGCAAAGGTGGCGGCGGCGGAATGGCCAACGGCACGCGAGGTTGTGGGTACGGTGCGGGCGCGAAATACGGCCAGCGTATCGAGCCGGATTATGGCGTATGTACGGGAGGTTCGGGTGAGCCAGGGCGATGTGGTTCGCGCCGGGCAGGTGTTGGTGACACTGGACTCGAAGGATCTGGATACGGCGCAGCGGCAGGCTCTGGAAGGGCAGCGGGAAGCGCAGAGCGCGGAGGCGGAAGTGGAGAGCGCGATCCGGGCGGCGAAGGCGCAGCGGGAGCTGGCGCAGGTGACGTTCGACCGGATGAAGGGGCTGTTCGAGAAGAAATCGATCTCGAACCAGGAGTTCGATGAAGCGCAGGCACGGCTGCGGCTGGCACAGGCGAATGTGGAGATGGCCGAGGCGAAGCGGAAGCAATTGGACGCGCGGATCGCGCAGGCTAAGGAGCAGGTTCAGATTGCGGGGATTCAACAGGGATATGCGCAGATTACGGCTCCGTTTGCGGGCGTTGTTTCGGAGAAGCGTGTGGAGCCGGGGAATCTGGCGACGCCGGGGGCTCCGTTGCTGCTGATTGAGCAGGTGGGATCGTACCGGCTGGAGACTCCGCTGGATGAATCGCTGTTGCCTTCGGTGAAACGGGGGATGGCGGTGGAGGTTCGGTTGGAGGCGCTGGATAAGACGGTACGGGCCACGGTGAGTGAGATTGTTCCGGCGATCGATGCGGCAACACGGACGGTGACGGTGAAACTGGAGTTACCGGGGGTGGGGAATCTGCGGTCTGGGATGTCGGGGCGGGCGAGTTTCGGGGCGGGGGCTGAGCAGGTGGTAGTGACGCCGGTGGCTGCGGTGCGAAGCGAAGGATCGTTGCAGTTGGCGTTTGTGGTGGATGGCGGAGTGGCCAGGACGCGGATGGTGACGTTGGGCGAACGGCGGGGGGATGTGGTGCGGGTGTTGAGCGGGTTGAAGGTTGGGGAAGAGGTGGTGAGTCCAATTCCGGGCGATTTGCGGGATGGCGGAAGAGCCGAGGTGCGGCGATGAAACTCGGCATTTCGGGGCGGATGGCACAGGCGTTTTTGGATTCGCGCCTGACCCCGCTGTTTATCGTGTCTTCGATTCTGGTGGGTTTGTTTTCGATTGTGAATCTGCCTCGGGAAGAGGAGCCGCAGATCATTGTTCCAATGATCGATGTGTTTGTGGCGATGCCGGGCGCCTCAGCGCGGGACGTGGAAGAGCGCGTGACGAAGCCGATGGAGAAATTGTTGTGGGAGATTCCGGGGGTGGAGTATGTGTATTCGACATCGAGCCCGGGAGGGGCGCTGGCGATTGTACGGTTCAAGGTAGGCGAGGACGAGGAGAAGAGCATCGTCAAGCTGAACCAGAAGATGTTGGCGAATTTCGACATGATACCGCCGGGGGCATCGCAGCCGCTGGTGAAGTCGCGGTCGATCGACGATGTGCCGATTCTGGCATTGACGCTGCATAGCGCGCGGTACAGCGATTTCGATTTGCGGCGGATTGCGGCGCAGGTGCACGATACGGTGAAGCAGACGCCGGACGCGTCGGCGGTACAGATGATTGGCGGGCAGCGGCGCGAAGTGCGGGTGGAGTTGGATCCATCGCGGCTGGCGACGTACGGATTGGGCGCGGCGCAGGTACGCGGGGCGCTGAGCGCGGCGAATCAGCGAGTGCCGGCGGGGCAATACACGCATGCGGACCGCAATATCGTGCTGGAGGCGGGCGGGTATTTGCAGACGGCGGCGCAAGTGAACGATGTGGTGGTGGGCGTGGCGAATGGGCGCGCGGTGTACGTGCGCGATGTGGCGTCGGTTTCCGATGGCGGTGAAGAACCGGTGCAGTTCGTGCAATACGGCACGGCGCAGGGATTCACGCCGGCGGTGACCTTGTCGATTGCCAAGCGCAAGGGGACGAATGCGATTGCGGTGGCTGAGCATGTGCTGGCTCGGGTGGAGCCGTTGAAAGGCACGGTGATTCCTTCCGATGTGGAGATGAGCATTACCCGGCACTACGGGGAGACGGCGGCGGAGAAATCGAACGAGTTGCTGTATCACATGGGGATCGCGGTGGTGAGCGTGAGTTTGCTGATTGCGATCACGTTGGGGTTCCGGGAGTCTTTGATTGTGTTCGCGGCGATTCCGGTGACGCTGGCGCTAACGCTGACGACGTTCTATTTGTATGGGTACACGTTGAACCGGATCACATTGTTCGCGCTGATTTTTTCCATTGGAATCTTGGTGGATGACGCGATTGTGGTGGTGGAGAATCTGGTGCGGCATCAGAGGCTGCCGGAGAATCATGGCAAGCCGTTGAAGCAGATTG
>JAEUQG010000163.1 GCA_016789755.1 Bryobacterales bacterium | reverse complement strand
TGTGTTGACGGATATCCTTTATGGGAATCGGAGCGTGAGAGAGAGCGGCGTGGTCTTTGTTCTTATTGTAGAGGATGGGGCGGGGCCTAATCCTGCGTCGGGAACCAACTCAGGAAGTCACGGCGCTGCCTCTGCCGCCATTCCTTCTTCCCGTTGACGGCGGCGATCATTCTGGTGGCGAAGTCTGCGGGCATCTTACCGACGAGGTGGAACTGCCCGTTCCATTCGCTACGTCGAAGAGCGTCATAGCTGATGTCATAGGTGCGCTCAGGGTCGATGATGGTACGGGGCTCATTCAGACCGGCGATCTCTCCCGCGTTGTATTGGAGGACGCCGCTGAGCCTGATAGGTTCCGCGTCATAAAAACGTGTTTTACTCGTTGGTTTGAAGCAACGTACCAGCTTCAACGAAGTGACGTTGTAGGCCACGACAAATTACTTCGACTGCGGTTCGGGGTCGCCCTCGAATTGATATTCACACCAGACGATGTCGAAGTGGCGAAGCTTCGTCCAATCAGTCACGCGGAGCTGCCAGCGTTCTCTTGAGGAACTGATGTTGCTGAAGTTCCTTCAGGAAATCCAATTTATCGGGATCATCTGCGAAGAAGTCCTCGAAGCGCATCGGGAACTTGCGGCGAACCTCATTCTGTCTCCATGCGCTGCTGTAGGCTTTTAGTTCGTGTGTCAAACGTTTCAAGTCAAGAAAGCCAGCATTTCCGTGTCGTTTTGCGATGTCGTCCAAGACCATCACATCTGTTTCCGATAATGCTTCAGGGTCGGGCTCTACCTTGGCAACGTACTGCGGATATTCAGTGTTGGTGCTGGCTTCAAAGGCATCTGCGAGTTCCCTTACCCGGGGGTCCTGGGGCAACTCCCCACCCTCAACTAACACAGCGTCGAGCTGATCGAGGAGGGTCAAGGTCTGCGACGGTGTTGGCCCCAATGGTAATGCGTTGTAGTTGTCGCCGGTGATGGGTCTGCCGAACCGCAGCAAGTGCTCCCGATCAGCCAAGAAGAGAAGTTTACAAGCCCGGTACTTGTCAAAAGGCAGACCCTTGGCAGCCAGTCGCAACAACGCTGCCTTGGTTGCTTCGAAATCGTATTGGAATTGCAGATCCATCCATTCCTATTTTAGCCTCTGGTAGGAACAGAGCCAAACGTTTTGCTCAGATCGCAGGACGAGCAAGAGGGAAGCTGTCCGGTCCCTTGTTGGCAGCTCGCCCAGTTTGCCTCAAAGAAGGGGCGGCGGAACAGCAATACCATTGAAACAGCGGTTCCGGATGCCGATGCCGAACTGGCTTCCTCCTGCCGGACGGCCGAGTGCCGGTACACGCGGCGCTCTAGTTTCCTGTGGCTTCGAGGGGGATCAGTTCGTCTCGGACGTAGCGCATCTGCACCAGTCGCGGACGGGTCGTGGTGTCTTCAAAAACAGCGCAACTGCTTCCGCCAGATTGGCGCGTAGTTCATCCCGGCTATCCGCTTCCGTGAAAATACACTGGCCCAGCGCACGAGCGTGGAAGCCACCCTCCTCGGCATCGCGAATCTCGAAGAGTAGGTCCATGAGTTTAGAACATCACAAGCCCAGGGGGAATCTACTTCACGTAGTGGATCTCGAAGGGCTTGTTGGTGATGAAGAGGACGACGACATCCTGTTCGGCGGTGGCGCCGTGTTCCATGGTTTCGCCTTCGGGGAACCAGACGAAGTGGCCGGGTCCGTAGGCGCCGGCGTGCGTGACGAGGGTGCCTTCGAGGACGTACATGCCGTGGGCGCAGGGGTGCGTGTGGAGCTTGTTGATGACGCCCGCGGGATACTTCACGATGCGGACCTCCATGCCGGTGTCGGGATCGGTGACGAGGTTCTTGCGGTAGAGTGTGCGGCCGAGGAATTCGTTCCAGCGCTCTTCCCAGGGCTGCGCGTTGGCGTCGATGACGGTGAGCATATCGAGTGCTAGTGTAGCAGCGCGCTACGGAGTGAGGAGTTGTTTGAGGCGATCCCAGAAGTCGCACTTTTCGGTGCGGACGCCGGCTCCGGATTTGGGCGGCGCGGTGAGTTCGAGATACGTGTCGGCGGAAGGGATGTATTGCGGCCATTGGGGAATGGTGGTGGCGTTGGGATTGCCTGCGGCGGCGAAGTTGGCCCAATACGCGGCGATGGTGTTCTGCAGGAGCAGATCGGCGGGGTCTTCGTTGAAGTGCTGAAAGATGTACGCGAGCTCGAGTCCGTGGAACGCTCCGCGGGTGGCGGCGGCGGTGGGGTAGTGGGTGAAGAAATAGCGATAGACGGGCTCGGATTGCGATTGGGCGACGGTGCGGGCAATGGACCGGGAAGGGCAGACGAATTGCGAGTCGGTGGTGACAGCGACGAGGGCTTCGCGCGGGGAGTCAAATTGAGAGGCTGGGTATTGGGCGAGGACGCGGGCTCCGATGGCGGGTCCGAAGATGGATGCGACGGCGGCGCGATAGGCGGCTTCGGTGAGGGGGAGCACCATGGACGCGGTCTCGTCGGCATTGGCGCCTATGAGGAAGGGGACGCGGTTGTGCCGGCCTTGCTCAATGATTTCGAGCGGGGCGGCGGGAAGCAGCCAGCCGTCGATGGAAGGGCCGTAGCTGGTGCGCACGGCGCCGTCGCGGCCGATGACGCCGGTGCTCTGCGCACGGACGATTTCTTCGGCGCCGATATTGTGCAGGCATTCGGCGGAATGACAGCCGAGTTTTTCGGCGAATTCGAGGCCGGCAGTGGCTGCCCGGTCGTGGGGCGCGGCGAGGCAGGAGCCGCTTTGCATGAGTGCGGCGGAGAAGAGGCCACGGGCGAGTGGGGAGGCGAGGAGCGCGCAGGTGTTGACGGCGCCGGCGGATTCGCCGAACAGTAGCACGCGGGATGGATCGCCGCCGAAGCGGGCGATGTTGTCGCGGGTCCATTCGAGGGCGGCGATCTGATCGAGATTGCCGTAGTTGCCGGAGGTCTGGCGAGGGCTTCCGGCATCGAGCGCGGGGTGAACGAGGAAGCCGAGCGCTCCGAGGCGATACTGCGTGGTGACGACGATGACCTGCTGGCGGCGGGCGAGCGCAGCGCCATCGTAGAGGGCACGGCCGGGTCCGTCTCCAGAGGTTGAGCCTTGCACGTTGCCGCCGCCGTGGATAAAGAAGAGCACGGGGAGATTGGCGGCGTTTTCAGGCGCCCAGACGTTGAGGTAAAGGCAATCTTCGCTACCGCTGAGGGTATCGCCGTCCTGCTGCGGGCAGGGAGGAGGGAATTGATTGGCGCTGCGCGGTGCGGTCCAGGGTTGGGGTGGTTTGGGCGGACCGAAGCGCAACCCGCCGGTGGGCGCGGCGGCGAAGGGGATGCCGAGAAAACGGTTTACGCCTTCGATGTTTTGGCCCTGCAGGGGGCCGTAGGTAGTGTCCACGGTGGGTTGGGCGTGAGCGAGGGCGGCGAAAATTAAGAGAAAGGCGATCAGGACTGGCATAAATTCTCCGATGTTATGGGCTCTGTTGCGTGGGGCCCTTTGTTCTGTCGAACCCGAGCGGCGGGAGAAATTCCCGGTGATTTATGGGTGCAAGCTACAATCGAGAAGATTGCTACCGTTTGACCCACTGTTTCGAAATCCCCACTGGCAGACGATCCTCGGCTCGTTCTGGCATCGGCCGGAATTGCCTACGGAAGTGGAATCGAAGCTGTACCGGACGGAGCCTTCGGTGCAGGTGCTGGTGCGGAGCCAGCGCCCGGTGGGGAAGGCGCTAGGGGAGTTGATTCTGGTGCACGGGCTGGAGGGGTCGAGCGAAGGGGGATACATGCGCAGTGCGGCGCATGCGGCGTTGGGTGCCGGATTTGCGGTGCACCGGATGAACATCCGCAGTTGCGGGGGGACGGAGCATCTGTGCAACACGCTGTACCATGCGGGGCTGACGGGCGACATTCGGTTCCTGTCGGAGCATTTGTGCGGGGCGGGGTTAGGCCCGGTGTTTGTGGCGGGTTTTTCGCTTGGCGCGAACATGGTGGCGAAGCTGGCGGGGGAGTTGGGAAGAGACGGGAAACGGCTGCTGGCGGGCGTGGTCAGCATCAGCAATCCGCTGGATTTGGAGGCATGCGCGCTTGAGTTGAACCGGCGGCGGAATTGGATTTATCAGCGGCGATTTGTGGTGAACATGGCGGCGCGGTTGAGGAGGCGGCACGCGCACATGCCGGAGGTGTTCCGGTTGGATGGCTTAGAGGGAGTGCGCACGGTGTATGAGTTCGATGACCGGATTACGGCTCCGTTTTTCGGGTTCGGGAATGCGCCTGGGTATTACGGCACGCAGTCGTCGCGGCTGTTTCTGGAAGGGATTGAGGTGCCGGCGTTGTTTGTGCACGCCAAAGACGATCCGATGATTCCGTTTCGTGTGTACGATCATGAGGCCTTCGGCAAGAACCGCCATTTGCGGCTGCTGGCGGTCGAGCACGGCGGGCATGTGGGGTTTCTGGCGCGGGGGCGGAACCGGTTTTGGGCCGATTCGGTGCTGGTCGCATGGTTGAGGGAACAAGCGCGGCAGTAACGTCGTCTTAGATACTGGTAAAGACGACATGCATTCCGGCGCACCATTCCGGGAAGCGGCGCGCGTTGCGCTCGATTCCCTGCGCGCGAACAAATTGCGCAGCTTTCTGACGCTGCTGGGAATCATCCTGGCGACATCGACACTCATCGGTGTGATGGCGCTGATTCACGGCATGGATGTCTATGTGGCGCAGACCGTGTCGGACATGGGGGCGGACGGGTTCCGTATTGTGCGCATGGCGTTTTTCGGCAACTGGGATCCGAAGAAGTTTCTGGAGTTTCTGAAGAAGAATCCGGAGCTGGGGCCGGAAGAGTTTCAATTTCTGCAGGAGCGGGTGACGCTGGTGAAGGCGTTGGGGATGACGAGTTCGCGGCAAGTGCGGGCGTCGGCGGAAGGGCAGCATATGCAGGGCGTGAGCCTGCAGGGGGCTTCGCCGAATCTGGCGGAGATCACGAATATCCAGATTGCCTTTGGCCGCATGTACACGGACACGGAGAATCGGAGACGGCTTCCGGTGGCGGTGATCGGCGCCGATGTGAAAGACACGTTTTTTCCGAATGTGGATCCGACAGGGAAGATTGTGCAGGTGAACGGGCGCCCGTTTGAGGTGGTGGGTGCGGCGAAGTCGCTGGGGAGCGTGTTCGGGCAGTCGCGCGACAACTTCGTGATGGTGCCGATCGAATCGTTCTTCAAGATGTTCGGATCGCGGCAGGGAGTGGCCTACGCGGCGATGGCGGTTGACCATGCGCACATGTTTCAGGCGCAGGATGAGATCCGCATGCTGCTGCGGGCGTGGCGCAAGCTGCCTCCAGGGCAGGAAGACAATTTCGCGGTGGTGAGTTCGGATTCCTTCGCGATGCTGTGGGAACGCATGACCAGCGCGATTGCCGCAACGGCAGTGGCGGTGGTGAGCGTGTTCATGGTGGTGGGCGGAATCGTGATCATGAACATCATGATGGCGGTGGTGACAGAGCGGACGCATGAGATTGGACTGCGGAAGTCGCTGGGGGCGCGGCGCAAGGATATACTCGGCCAGTTTCTTGTGGAGTCGTCGTTGCTGGCGGCGACGGGCGGATTGGCCGGCGTGCTGATTGCGTGGGGGCTCGCGGTGGTGGTGCGGAATTTCACTCCCGTGCCGATGGCGATGCCTCTGAATGCAGTGTTTACGGGGGTAGGACTGTCTTCGATCGTGGGGTTGTTCTTCGGAATCTATCCGGCGAGCCAGGCATCGAAGCTGGATCCGATAGAAGCGTTGAGGGCGGAGCGATGACGGGGGCAACGCTACGGTCGGGAGTGGGGCTGGCGCTGGATTCAATCCGCTCGCATAAGCTACGAGCGTTTCTGACGACGCTCGGTGTCATCATCGGAACCAGCACGATCATCGGCGTGGGGTCGATTCTGGCGGGCTTCGACGGGGCGATCACGAACGTGCTGCGGAGCATGGGCGGGAATACGCTGATCGTATTCAAGTTCAAGATCGGGGTACGCACGGGCGATCTTACGGCGGAGGAGCGGACGCGCAAGCCGTTGACGCTGGATCTGGCGAACGCGGTGGGAATGCGGTGCCCGTCGGTAGAACATGTCAGCCCGTATTTGTTTCCGGGGCGTGGCATCCACATGGCGAAGTACAAGGGCGCCGATACGTTCAATCTGGATATCGGCGGCACGGAAGAAGGCTATGCGGCGGGCGGGCAGGCGGAGATGAAGATGGGACGCTTCTTCACCGACATTGAGAACCGGCGGCGGTTGCCGGTGGCCGTGATCGGCGAGGATGTGTACAAGGCCCTGTTCTCGAATGTGGAAGCAGTGGGCAAGACAATCGAAGTGGACGGGCATCACTTTGAGGTGGTTGGGGTGATGAACCGGCCCGCGGCGAATCCGCCGGGCGCCTCCGACAACCGCGTGCTTCTTCCTTATTTCACGATGCGCAAGATGTTCCCTGGAGCCAAGGAGCACATGCTGGTGGTAATGGCGAAGCCTGGGCGGCTGGCGCAGGCGGCGGACGAAATTCGCACCGTGCTGCGCGTGGAGCGGAGAGTGCCGCACGACAAGCCCGACGATTTCTTTATCTCGAGCGCAGAGCAGATGATCGAGGACTTCCGCAAGATCACGGCGGTGACGGCGTTGGTGATGGTGGTGCTGAGCTCGATCGGTCTGCTGGTGGGCGGGATTGGAGTGATGAACATCATGCTGGTGTCGGTGACGGAGCGGACTCGCGAGATTGGGGTGAGGAAGGCGGTGGGGGCGAAGCGCGCCGATATCGTGCTGCAATTTCTCACGGAGGCGGTGGTGTTGACGGGAATGGGCGGCGTGCTGGGGATGATGCTGGGTTGGATGATTTCGCGTGGAGCGAGGCTGGCGTTTCCCGATCTTCCCACCGCGGTGCCGATTTGGGCCGTAGTGATGGGGGTAGCGGTGAGCGTCGGGATCGGGTTGTTCTTCGGCATCTGGCCGGCGAACAAGGCGGCGCGGCTCGATCCGGTGGAAGCGCTGCGCTACGAGTAGAAAGGTGTTGACCGCGACGGAATCCACGTATAGAATTGGGAAGCAATTCTTACGGATTCCGGAGGGGCCATGTTCACTTTTTCCAACAAGGCGGCGGCAGATCTCGCCGATTTAATCGATTATGCCTATACGCTGAATTCCAGCGCCACGCCGGGCACGTATCCGTTGACTCTGCCCAAGCCGGTTCCAGCCGGCTACAAGATCGCTGCCGTGGCCTATGCGACGGACAACATCATTATTTACGAGAACACACGCTATTACGCCGTTGTGGCGGAATCGGCGGACGCGCTGGTGGTGGCGATTCGCGGCACCGGGGACGCGGTGGAATGGGTGCTCGATTTCGACTTCACGCTGACTCCGTTTTCGCAGGGGGAAGGGAAGGTGGAGACGGGGTTTTACAGTATCTTTCTCAGCATGCGTTTCATCGATTTGAATGGGAATCCGTTCGATTTAACGACTTGGCTGGTGTCGAAGCTGGCGGCCAATCCGCAGTTGGCGCTGATTGTGGAAGGGCACAGTTTGGGCGGGGCGCTGTCGTCGATGCTGGCGGTGTGGCTGAGCGGGAATGCGGTTTTGCGCAAGGCGATGAACGCGATCACGATCGCTTCGCCGGCGCCGGGGGACGGCGATTTTGCGGCTTATTACAACGGCAGGATTCCGGCGACCTATCGAATTTGGAACCCCCTGGACCTGGTGCCGCATGCTCCGCCGGAGTCGCTCGGGTTTGTGCAACTGGCGGGGATAGGGCTGCGGCTGGCGCCGACGTGGCAGCAGATGGAGCAGTACGATTTCCTATCGCCGCTGTGCAATCATTCGCTGCTCACCTACCAGTGGTTGCTGGATACGGGCGGGCATCCGCTCACGGAGTGCCAGTGGCCGCTGGAAGGGGGTGTTGGGGCACGGCTGCGGGCGGCAGTGGACCGTGTGCGGGGGCGGGCGGAGAAACGCGGGGTGGGATACGGCGGGTGAGTAGGTGCCGTTACGGCCCTCCTTCGCTTACGCTATGGCGGCCCTCCTTCGCTTGCGCTATGGCGGCCCTCCTTCGCTTGCGCTATGGCGGCCCTCCTTCGCTTGCGCTATGGCGGCCCTCCTTCGCTTGCGCTATGGCGGCCCT
>JAEUQG010000152.1 GCA_016789755.1 Bryobacterales bacterium | reverse complement strand
GCGTTCTTCGGGCCAATCTTTGGGAATGGGGGTGATCCAGTAAAACGCTCCCAGTTCGGGCTGCAGCGGCGGGGCGGAGTTGAATCCACCCACTCCGTAAATGCCCCGCATGAACTCGGGAGTCTCGATCACCTGCAGGTTGGCGCGGGTGGGTAGGGTGAGCAGTTGTTTTTCCTGCACAAAGCGCCGGACTTCATCCAGGTCGCGGCGCGCATCGCCCATGGAGGTCTCCGGAGTGGCCCGCCGCTCGCCGATTTTGTTCAGCGCGCTGCGCACTACCGTATTGAGATCGCCTGTGGATGCTCCGTCAACGGTTTTCGCGATCGTCAGCATGGCGTTCCGCGTGGACTGCAACGAAGCTTCCGCGTCGGCCAGGAGAGCTTCCGGCGCCTGGCCGGTGCCCATCGCGTATGCGTACTTCTTGGCATAGCGTTCCTTGCCCAGCCGCCAATCGCTGCTGCGGCGGCTCAGATCGGTTTCGAGCCAGGCATTGAAATCGCGGAGGGAGCGCAGTGCGGCATCGGCGGCCTTCTCGAACCGCGGCTTAAGATCGGCAGGGATTTCGGCACGGATGGTCTGGTCGATCAAGGCGATGGTGCCTTCGTTTTCTTCCCGCGCCACACGGTTCCAGACATCGGGCGCGTCTACCAGGTTTTCGCGCGCTGTCTTAAGGAATGCGGGGATCTTCTCAATGCGCGCCGTAACATGAACCAGTCTTGCGGGCTTTGGAGCGTAGTCGAGCACGAAGGGGGAGAAGAGGGCGTTCCCGATCAACTCCACATAGACGGTGGGGTTGTGCTTGTAGTTCTGAATGGTATCGAGTTCCAGCAGGCTAAGCGCTGTCTGATCCTTAAGAATCTCCCAATCGGCTCGGGCATCGAGCGGCATCTGCTGCTTGCCGGCGTCGGCCAGCCGCTGCTGGAACGAGGCGAAGAAAGCCCGCTGCCGGGCAAGTCCGGCGGCGCTGAAGTCGTCCAGTTGTTCGTCGAGCGCGACGCCTTTGTGCTGGTGGTATCCGGCCCCGGTAGCAGCTACGGGCGAGAAGCCGAGGACGCTGTAAACGAATTCTTCCGCCAAACCCTCCATCGGGTTGGCCCCTTGCTCAGAATGTTTGCCACAGGAGAAGAGGAAAAGAAGAATCGAAAGGAACAATCTAGGTTGTAGTCGCATATCGTTCGCGCAGACTCAAATAACTTCGGACGGCGGTTTCGAGCGAAGGAAAGGGGTCGACACCCAATCCCTCCATCTTCCCGTTGGAAAGAGCGGAATAACGGGGGCGGCGGGCCGCAGTGCGGTACTCGCGTTCGTTGGTGGGCCGCAATTCCGGCGTCAGACCGGCGAGGCGGAAAATCAGTCTGGCATAATCGAACCAGGAGACGGCGGTCCCTCCTCCTGCATGGAAGATACCGGAGGCGGCACGCTCCACCAGATCGGCGGTGCGCTCGGCGAGGACGGGGGCGTAGGTTGGGGATGCAACGTGGTCTTCCACCACCTTGATGGTCTGCCCGGAACGGGCGAGGCGGAGCATCAGCTCAATAAAGTTGCCGCGCGCCGTATTGAGCCCTTGGGGGCCGAAGACGCCAGAGGTCCGGATGATCAGCGCATTGTCGAGATAGGCCTGCGCGTAGAGTTCACCAGCCAGTTTGGAGACGGCATAGGCGCCGAGCGGATGGGTGGCGTCGTCCTCGGTATAGGCAGTGGTCTTTTGCCCGTCGAAGACGTAGTCGGTGGAGAAGTGGATGAGGCGGGCATCGGTCTGACGGCAGGCGATGGCGAGGTTGCGAACGGCGAGGGCATTGACTTGGAACGCCGAGGCAGGCTCCTTTTCGGCAACATCCACCATATTGTAGGCGGCGGCGTTGATGACCAAGGCCGGGTCGAGTGAGGCGACACACCGCTCCACCTTCTCAATGTCGGCGATATCCAGTTCCTTGCGGTT
>JAEUQG010000048.1 GCA_016789755.1 Bryobacterales bacterium | reverse complement strand
TGAAGTGGGTCCGGGGGCATTGACGTCGATAGGGCAGGCGATGGAGCAGGCGCGGGCAGGCGATACGGTGCGTGTGGCGCCGGGCGATTACGCCGAGCAAATCCGGCTGAAAACGGGTGTGACAGTGGTGGGCGATCAGGCGGTGCTGACGGCGGCGCCGGGGGCGCCGGAGCCCGTGGTGACCGCGGAGAACATTCAAGCGGCGCGGGTGGAGGGACTGCAGATCCGGTCCGAGGGCACGTATGCGGTGGGCATACGGGTGCACGATTCGGACGTCGATCTGGCGCGGATGCGGGTCTCGCATGCCGACCGCGGGGTGGTGTTTTCGGGACAATCGAAGGGGCGGTTGTACGCATCGGCGTTCACGGCGAATGCGATTCCTGTTTCTGTTACGGACTCAGCGTGTCCACAGATTGAGCACATCGCTCTCGATTTCAACAAGACGGGGATAGAGTGGCGGAGTTCGAAGCCGCAGCCGCAACCGGAGGCTCCGAAGTAATGAACCCCGGCGACCGTTTTTTGCATTTCCGGATCCAGTCCTTTCTTGGACGGGGCAACTTCGGCGATGTATATCGCGCCGAGAATCTGCGGGAGCAGCGGCAGTGTGCGCTGAAGATAGTCCGCACGGGGGACGGCGAAGAAGAGCAGGTGAAATTCGAGGCGGAGGTGTACGGGGCGAAGTTGCAGAAGGAGCTTGCCGATCCGGAAGACCGGGTGGTGAAGGTGTTCGATTACGGGCACGAGGAGCATACGCAAACCTTCTTCATCGAGATGGAGTACATCGATGGGGAAGATTTGGCGATGGTGATCCGGCGGCCGACGGGACTTCCACCGATTGAAGTGGCGCGGCTTGCCCGCGACTTGTGCGGATTGCTGGAATGGCTGGCGGGTTCGGAGGTTGTGCATGGGGATCTGAAGCCGCGCAACATCAGGCTGGAGACGGCGACGGGACGCATCAAGGTTCTGGATTTCGGCATTGCGCGGGCGCTGAAGGAGACGATGGTGACGATGGCTTTCAACAGCCCGGCGTACACGTCGCCGGAGCGGCTCTCGACGGGCAAGGCCGATTGCCTGTCCGATCTGTGGGCGGCTGGGGTGATTCTGTACGAACTGATGGCGGGGCAGCCTCCGTTTCAAGCGGAGAACCGTGAGTTGCTGGAGCGGCGGATACGGTCGCATCAGCCACCGGCGCCATTGCCGGCGGCGTATCCCGAGCAACTGCGGCGTCTGGTGATGCGGATGCTGCGCCGCGAACCGGGGGAGCGTTTCGGCTCGCCTGCCGAAGCGCGAAAAGCCTTCGAGGATTACCTGCAGGGGATACCGGCGGAGGACAGCGGCGACAATACGGTGCGTACGGCGACGGCGGGCTACGACGCGGATCCGACGGTGCGTGCATCGCAAGGGGATGGATGGAAGGCGGCGCGGGCGGCGGAGAATCCGCGGCTTGTGTTGCTGAGGCTGGGGCTGACGGGAGCGGCGGTGCTGGTGCTGATCTGGATGACCTCGTCGGCGTATTCGGCCTACAGCAAAGGATCGGAACTGGCGTCGGAGATTGAACGCGAGCAGTTGAAGAATGCGGAGGACGCCTGGAAGCGTTACGAGGCGATTCGGGACGATGTGTGGTTTCCGTCGTTCCTGTGGCCGGCGCGGCGGGCGTTGAAACGGCAACTGGCGCGGGGAGCGGAAGAGACGATCAATGAATACCGTATCTCGGATACGACGACGGTGTTCGAGCGGCACTGGCGGAGCGCGAATTCCAACCTTGCGCGGGCGCTCGAAATCGATCCATCGGACAATACGGTGAAGGCGGAGTTGCGGCTGACCGAAGGACATATTTCGCGGATTCAATGTTCGTCGTCGGCGGCGCGGAAGGATCCTCAAATCCGCCAGCGGTACGCCAATGCGGCGGTGCAGAAGTTTATGGAAGCGGCGCAACTGCGGTCGAAGTGGCCGGACCCGTATCTTGGGCTGGCGCGGTTGTACGCCGAGGAATTCGCGGACATGGACCGGGCGATCGAGGCGCTGGAGAAGGCGCAGAAGAACGGGCATGAGACGGGGAACCGGGAGCGGCTGCAGTTGGCGGGGGCGCACCGGCGGATTGTGGAACGGCATTGGGAGGAATCGCGCAAGATGCGGGATCTGCCCGATCAGGAGCAGCAATTGTTGAACCGCGCGCTGAGCCACTGCAGTCAGGCGGGGAACCTGTATCAGGATCTGGGAGTGTTCCAAACCGCGGTGGATCAATACAAGGCGCTGCTGAAGCGATGCGGAGACATCCAGCAGCGTATGGACGAGATGCAGCAACAGCCGCACGGGATAGCGCAATGACAACGACTCGAGCCAGCCGCCAGATTCTGGCCGGGCAGCGCAAGGAGAAGCGCCGGATTGAAGGCGCGGCGCGCCGCACGCGGGAACTGGTGCTGATGATTCCGGCGACGGTGGCGGTGGCGATTGCGCTTGTGCTGGTCTATCAGGCGCAGACGGGGCGGTTGGGGGATGAGAAGACGCTGCTGCTCGACGGCAGCGCGACGGTGGAGGCGATCCGCGAGAACCTGCGTGTGCTGGACCGTCCTGAGGACCGGGCCTTCGCGGCCACGCGGATTCATCATTTGCTGCAGACGCAAGGGGCGCTGCCGAACGTGGGGACGCTGGCGCGGGAGACTGTGGGCGGGCGCGACATTGGCGGAGGTGGGGATCTCATCGATCTGGCGTACCGGCTGGAGGCGGCGCGCGAGCGCATCGAACAGCAGGAGGCGCGCCGGTTGCAACGGCAAGGGCGCATCGGGCGGTGGATAGAGAAACATATCCGTCCGCACACGAAGCCGGAGGCGCGGGTTCCAATTCTGTCCGCGCAGCAACTGGCGGGCTTCAAGCCGCTGGTGGCTGTGCGCACGCGCGATGAGTTTCGCAACTCCTTTCTTCTATGGTGCGGGCTGATGGTGGCTTGTTTTTACGTGGCGCACTTGTTCTGGCGCGTGCGCGGGTTTGGGGGGGACAATTCGTTGCTGGCGCTGGTGCATCTGCTGAGCGGATTGGGTCTGGCGCTGATGGTGAGCCTGCGCGATCCGTTGCGCGATTCTCTGATCTTTCGGGACTTCGCGATTGGGGTGATGGGCGGGTGCGCGTTGATGCTTGCCGCGTCGCAGTTCGATTACGAACGGCTGGCGCGGCGCTTCACGTTTGTTCCTCTTGCAGCGGCGATTTTGCTGGCGGTGGCGCTGTTCGCTTTGGGATCGGGTCCGGCGGGTAGCGATGCGAAGGTGAATCTTTTCGGATTCCAGCCGGTGGAGGCTATTCGTATTCTGCTGGTGCTTTTTCTGGCTGGATATTTCGGAGCGAATTGGGACGCGCTGCGCGAACTGCGGGTGGAGAGCGGGCCGCTGCCGTGGCTGGCGCGACTGCTGCACGTAGCGCGCTACGATTACACGCTGCCGGTGTTTGCGGGCGTGGCAACGAGTCTGGTGCTGTTTTTCGCACTGCGGGATATGGGGCCGGCGCTGGTCATCGGATGTTTGTTCCTGGCGCTTTATTCGATTGCGCGGAACAGTTTCCGGCTGGCGGCGTTTGGGCTGATGCTGATTTTCGGCGGGTTTCTGGCGGGGTACTTTTTCGAGGAGCCGGAGACGGTGCGGCAGCGCACGGACATGTGGCTGAACATCTGGGACAACCACGTGCGCGGGGGAGACCAGATTGCGCACTCACTGTGGTCTTTTTCGACGGGCGCGCTGACGGGCACTGGGCTCGGTCTGGGGTATCCGCAATCGGTGCCGGCGGGGCATACGGATCTGATACTTTCGATCTTCAGCGAGCAGTTCGGATTCATCGGTTTTGCGGCGCTGATGGTTTTGTATGTGCTGCTGTTTTACAAGGCGCTGAAGATCGGGTTGCGGGCGCCGGGAACGTATTCGTTTTTTCTGGCGACCGGATTAGTGATGATCACGGCGGTGCAATTCGTGGTGATCGCGGCGGGGATTCTGGGGCTTGCTCCGTTGAGCGGAGTGGTTACTCCGTTTCTGAGTTACGGGCGCAGTTCGATGCTGGCGAATTTTTTCATGCTGGGGATGCTGCTGGCGATTTCGGCGCAACCGGGGCGGGACCAGGCGCAGCATTTCGCAAAGCCGCTGCGGCACATTGTGAAGCTGCTTGCGGCGGCGGGAGTGCTGTTCATCTTGCGCGCGGGGTGGTACCAGGTGGTTGCGGCGGATGACACGCTGCTGCGCGGCACGCTGGTTGTGAACGCGGATGGAGTGCGCCGGTACGAGTACAATCCGCGGATCATGGCGGCGGCGCGGCTGATCCCGAAGGGGGACATTTTCGATCGTAACGGGCTGCCGCTGGCCACCAGCGCGTACTCGAGCGTGGAAGCGCACCGCAAGGAGTACGAAGCGCTGGGGGCGAATCCGGCGGACACGACGCACTTTCTCGACCGCCGCCACTACCCGTTGGGGGCGCCTATGTTTTATGTGCTGGGCGATATGCGGAGCCCGCTCAAACGGGGGGCGCCGAATACGTCGTTTGAGGAATCGCGCTCGCGCCTGCGATTGCAGGGCTTCGACGACGGGATAGAGATCGAAGAAGAAAAGGACGAAGAAAGCGGAGCGGTGACGCGGCGCCTGAAGTTCGACTATACGGAATTGCTGCCGCTGCTGCGGCACCGTTGGGAACCGGATCATGCGCAGGTGCGCGAGTTGCTGGCGCGTCCGCGCGATGTGAACATGACCATCGATGCGAGACTGCAAATGACCGTGTCGCGCATTCTGGAGCGGGCGCTGTTGAAGCAGAAAAAGCAACGGGGCGCGGTGGTGGTGATGGATGCCGAAAGCGGCGATCTGCTGGCGTCGGTGAGCTATCCGTGGCCGGCGCAATCGCAGATTACGCCGCAGCAATTGAATCACGGGGCCTCGGCGCCGGCCATTGCCGAGGAGCTTGTGTTGGACCGCGCGCGCTATGGGTTGTATCCGCCAGGATCGTCTTTCAAGGTGGTGACGAGCATCGCGGCGTTGCGGAAGAATCCGGCTCTGCTGGAGCAGCGCCATGCGTGCGCGCGTTTACCGGACGGCCGGGTGGGGGCAACGATCAAAGGGCAGCGGCGTCCGATTCGGGACGATGTGATGGATCGCCAACCGCACGGGAATATCGCGCTGCCGCAGGCTTTGGTGGTGTCCTGCAATGCGTACTTCGCGCAGTTGGGGACTTACGATGTCGGGCCGCAGGATCTGTTCGATACAGCGACTCTGTTTGGGATTTCGGTGGCGCGTCCGAATACGGCGCAGGAACTGGGTCTATACATTCATCAAGCGGCGTACGGCCAGGCGGAAGTGGTGGCGACTCCGTTCCAGATGGCTCGGGTTGCGGCGACGATCGCCAACAACGGCGAAATGCCATACGGGCGGTGGATTCTGGATGAATCGAACCCGCGGAAAGAGGCTCCGCGGCGCGTGCTCAGCGAAGAACTGGCGGCTGAGATCGGGAAGGCGATGCGGGGAGTGGTGACGCAAGGGACGGGGCGCGCGGCCAATGCGGCGGGGCTGGCCATGCATGGAAAGACGGGGACTGCTGAGATTGCGAAGAAGCCGAGCCACGCATGGTTTATCGGCTACGAGGGGAAGACGGCCTTCGCGGTGATTGTGGAAAATGGCCAGTATGGCGGGCGCGCGGCTGCGCCCATTGCGGCGGAAGTGATGGCGGCCTACAAGGCCATGCCGCGGACGCAGGAGTCATCGAACAATGCCCAATCTGCTCGATAACCTGGAGAACTGGTTTCAGCGGAAGATCTCCACGGCGACCAAGCAACTGACCTCGGTGCCGAAGGAGAAGACGCTGCTGGAGATCTGCAAGGCGGTGCAGGAAGGAGTGCGGGCGCGCATCCTGGCGCAGGACAAAGGGATCAAGGTGTTTCCGTTTTCGAATATCGAGATTACGATTTTCGCGAAAGATGAAGAACAACGGGATGCGTACGAAGCGGTGCTGACCACCGATCCGCCGTTCACGCAGCGGGTAGAGGAACTGATTCTTGAGGAAGGCTGCCGCACGCGCGGACTGCGGGTTGTCTTGGAGGTGGCCGTTCATGCGGCGCTGGCGGTGTCCGAGCAGCCGTTCCAGTTGAAGTTTTCGAAAGCCGCGGCAGGTCCGGCGCCGGGCGTAAGGCCCCTGGCGCGGCTGATCGCGGTGAAAGGGGAGTCCGAAACAAGCGAGGTGGAAATTGTTTCCGACCGGGTGAATCTGGGGCGCTTGCGGGAAGTGGTCTCGGCAACCGGATCGATTCTGCGGATCAATCAACTGGCGTTTGCCGAGAGCGAGACGACGGTTGCGCGAGAGCATGCATTTATTCGTTGGGAAGGCGGGGTGGGACGGTTTGTGCTCTACGATCACATCAGCGGGTCGAGGGGTACGCGTATCTTCCGGGGGGGAGAAACGATCGCACTTCCCAAGGGGGCGAGCAAAGGCACAGCGCTGGAGGATGGCGACGAAATCCACCTGGGCGCGGCGCGGGTGCGCTTCGTGTGCGGGCGCTAGGGAATCAGCGGCTGAAAGAGAATCCGCGCCACCAATCCCAGGCGGAGACCTGGCGTCCTTTGAGGGCGAACAGAGGCGTGGCGCGGCGGATGGCGTCGTGATCTTTGCGCCACTTGGCGACGAGGGGATGCGACTTGCCGAGGATGCGTTCGAAGAGCCGTTGGGCGCGGTTGGAGAACTCGCGGGCATCGGTGTGGCGTCCGCTGGAAATGAGATAGCCGGCGGCGGCACGGCGGCACAAGGCGTAGTCCCGGAGCAATTCGACGCGAATGGAGAGTTCACACTGTTCGCCGGCATAGTGGCGGTCGAAGATGGAGAGCGAGTGGAGGAATTTTTCGCCGGCCTCTTTCAGTTGTCCTTGGGCTTCCATGGCGAGGGCGATGCCAGCCTGTGCGCCGGCAGCCATGGGGCTGGTGGTTCCGAACAGGATGCTGCGAATTTCGTAGGCGCGGCGGGCGAAGGGTTCGAGATGATCGGCCTCGTCCCAGCCTTCGGAGAGCAAGGCGAGGCGGTGGCAAAGGGAGGCAACCTCACCGTGGTAGGGGTCGTATAACTGTTCGGCTATTGCCAGCGCTTTGCGGTAGTATTCCTCTGCTTCATGGCGGTGACCGGCTTCCTTTGCGGTGGCTCCGAGGAGTGTGAGGATTTTGAGCTTCTCTTCGGCGGGTGCGGGCAGCCAGTAGTGAGCCATGGTGAGCGCCCGTTCGAGGAGGGGACGGGCGGCATCGAGTTCGCCGGCCTGGAGGTGGCTGCGTCCGATGAGGCAAAGGGCCGTCAACCGCAAGCGGTCCAGACCGGTATCGGCGCCGGGTTCTCCGAGGGAAGCGGCGATTTCGAGGGCTCGACGGGCATCCTGGCGAGCCTGGTGAAACTTGCCGCGGTCGAGGCGGATAGAGGCGAGGGTGTTGCGGACACTGACGGCTTCGAGGGAGTGTTTTTCCTCTCCGGTCAACAAGCGGAGGGCATCGGCGCAGCAGTCTTCCGATTCTTTGAGTCTGCCGTCGGCCTGGAAAGTAATTGCTTCGTG
The DNA here is from genome assembly GCA_016789755.1 of Bryobacterales bacterium. Lineage (GTDB taxonomy): Bacteria > Acidobacteriota > Terriglobia > Bryobacterales > Bryobacteraceae > CADEFT01. The sequence goes on along the minus strand of JAEUQG010000048.1, from coordinate 7,260 downwards.
AAATTTTGGGGTTGCCGTGCCGAATGAGTTCCTCCGCGGCCGGCTCCCTCCTGATTTTGTTTCCATGCATCTATGAACGCGAAAACAGAGATCGGGTTTAATCACGCGGGCGGAAAATTTTGACTGGTACTACCGGGCCACAACCGGAGTTCTATGGGCGACGGCGCGAAACGCGACGGCCAGCGCGGCGGCTCCGGCGAGGTGTTTGAGTGAGTGCCCGCTGATGAGCCCTCCGGTTGCAGAGAGCAGTGGCGCGTCGAGGAGTTCCAGGAGTTTGGCGGCGGCGTAGAGTGCGGCCATGCCCCACATGGCGCGGACGTGCGAATAGCGGGAGCGGAACAGAAGCAGTGTGAGCGGGAGGGCGAGCATGGGATAGAACTGCACGAGGATGTAGAAGCGGAGATCGCCGACGCCGGTCAATTCGCCGCGGCGCCACACTTCGACGCTGAGCATCCCGAGGCAGAGGAAGGGGGCGAGCAGCAAGGCGCCGACGCGGGCATGGATGAACTCGGAGATGGCCGCGGTGAAGACGCCCATGAAGGCCAGGGTCATTGGGAGGCGGTCCCAGAAAAGCGTGCGATTGCCGGGGGCGTAGTGGTAGTAGGCGCTGCCGAATCCGATGAGGACGGCGGAGCAGGCGATGACGATCCAGGGATAGCGATCGGCGGGGTGGATCCATTGCGCCTTACGGACGGCCCACAGGCCGAAGAGGCCGACGAGGACGAAGGGGAGGTTGGAGGCGACGTTCCAGAAGTGCGGCACGGTGAACAGGGGGCGCTGATCGGCGAAGGCATGATAGGCGGGATCCTGAGGGATTCTGGGGCTGAGCAAGGCGGCGGCGATGGCGAGGGCGGCGAGGAGGAGCAAGGTCCCGACGCGGGCGCGAAAGCTCATAAAGAACTTCTATTGGACCGATTCAACCTTTTTGTGGCGGAGGCGGTGCGCGGTTTCGTAGTGTGGTGAGTCACATCTCAATCTTACTTCCCACGAAGGAGAGACCATGTCGTATCGAATCGTGGCGCTGCTGGCCCTGTGCGCGTCGACGCTGCTTTCGCAGCAAACTCCATCCGGAACCGAAGCTGAACTGAATGCGCTGCGAGCGGCGGTGAAGGCGTCGCAGTCGGCGGGAGACAACGCGTGGATGCTGATGAGTTCGGCACTGGTGTTGCTGATGACGGGGCCGGGACTGGCGCTATTTTACAGCGGCCTGGTGCGGAAGAAGAACGTGCTGGGGACGATGATGCAGAGTTTCGTGATGATGGCGGTGATTACGCTGGTGTGGTTTGTGTGCGGCTATAGCCTGGCTTTCGGGGAGGGCTCGCGATTTCTAGGTGGTTTGCAGTACCTGTTTCTGAACGGGGTGGGCGCGGAGCCGAATGCCGATTATGCAGGCACGATTCCGCACCAGACCTTCATGGTGTACCAGTTGATGTTCGCGATCATCACGCCGGCGCTGATCGCCGGCGCGTTCGCCGAACGGGTGCGGTTTGGAGCGATGATTCTCTTCTGTACGCTGTGGACGTTCATTGTGTACTTTCCGGCGGCGCACATGGTGTGGGGCAAAGGCGGGCTGTTGAACGCATTTCAAAACGGGCCGATCCCGGTGTTCGATTTTGCGGGAGGCACGGTGGTGCACATCACGAGCGGTTTTTCGGCGCTGGTTTGCGCGATCTATCTGGGGAAACGGAAAGGCTATCCGGTTGAGCCGATGAAGCCGCACAGCCTGGTGCTGAGCTTCATTGGGGCGTGCCTGTTGTGGGTGGGGTGGTTCGGATTCAATGCGGGGAGTGCGCTGGCGGCGTCGGGACTGGCGACGAGCGCCTTTGTGACGACGCACTTTGCCTCCGCGGCGGGAGCCGTGTCGTGGATGCTAGCGGAGCGATTCCGGACTGGGAAGGCGAGCGCGCTGGGCGCCATTTCGGGCTCCGTGGCGGGGTTGGCGACGGTGACGCAGGGGGCGGGATTTGTGGCTCCGTATGCGGGAGTAGTGATCGGGTTCATTGCGGGAATCGTGTGCTTTTACATGGTGACGGTGGCGAAGAACAAGTTAGGATACGACGATTCGTTGGATGCTTTCGGGGTGCATGGGGTGGGCGGATTGATGGGGTGCACGCTGACCGGCATCTTCGCCACGCGCACGGTGAACGACGCCTTGAAGAACGCGGCGGGGGAACCGCTGGCGCTGGGATGGGTGGACGGCAACACGACGCAGATTCTCAATCAGCTTGCGGGGGCGGGGATCGGCATTGCGCTGGCAGTGGTGGGAACGCTGGTTTGTCTGAAGTTGACGGAGTTGGTGACGCCGATCCGGATGGAGGTCAGAGAAGAGACGGAAGGGATGGACCTGACGCTGCACGGCGAGGAAGGGTACAATTTCGAGGCATAAGGCAATGGTAAAAATCGAAGCGATCATTCAGCCCTTCAAACTGGAAGAAGTGAAGGAAGCCCTCAAGGGGATCGGGATTGACGGCATGACGGTGACGGAAGTGCGCGGGCATGGCCGGCAGAAGGGGCACAAGGAGATGTACCGCGGGCGCGAGTACAACGTGGATCTGCTGCCGAAGATCAAGATCGAGATGGTGGTGCCTTCTTCGCGCCAGGAGGAGGTGATCCGCACGCTTTCGGCGGCGGCGAAGACGGGGAAGATCGGGGACGGAAAGATCTTCGTGTACGAGGTGGTGGAAGCGATTCGGATCCGCAACGATGAGCGGGGGGAGACGGCACTATAGGCGATGTGAGAGAAGATGAGGGCGGCGGAATCCATCCTCAGGGTGTGTCGCGTATCATAGACTTAACACCCTGACGTGATTTTGCTGGGATATGGGATTGAATGCTTCCACTTCTTCCAAGAGACTTGCCCGCACAACGCGCCGGGTCTGACGGCGGCACACGGGTTTCTGAGCGTTCTGGGGGACGCCCCGGCCTGTGCGGGCTATTAGGGAAAACGCGCAAAACGGAGCCCGCCCGCGCCACGAGACAGACGTGTATTCCTGGGACACTGGTGGCGCGGAGCGTGCCCTTTGCGCTTTTGATGTCCATCCTGCTGGTTCCGGCGGTTTTTGGGCAAACGCGCGAGGCGGAGATCGAAGCGGCGCGTTCGGCCAAGGAGAAAGTACTCGCTCCGGAGACGGTGACGAAAGCCGAGCAGGTGCTGCGCGACATCAAGGATCAGAAGGTGCTGGAACGGCTGTCCACGGGGTTTCATGGTCTGCGACCGAAGATCGGGAATATGGTGACGGGGGCGGGATTCGCACTGGGGCCGGAGTTTTACCGCGCCGATCTGCTGCGCGAGCACCTGGAGTTTCGGACATCGGCGGGGTTCTCCTTTGGCGGCTCGCAGAAGTATGAGATAGAGGCGCGGTTTCCGAAGCTGGCATCGGAGCGGTTGGAGTTGGAATTTGTTGGCTCGCACCGAAACTATGCGCGGCTCGGCTATTACGGGCAAGGGCCGGATTCGCTGAAGATCGACCGCACCAACTACCGAATGGAGGACACCTCATTCGATGCGATTGTCACGACGCGAGTGAACGGCAAGATCTGGTTGGGGGCGTCGCTCGGCAAGTTCTATTCGAATCCGGGGCCGGGCAACGACCGGCGGTACATCTCGACGGAGCGAAAGTTCACGGCGGCGCAGGCGCCGGGGATCGACATCGCGACCAACTACATCCGCCCGTCGATCTTTGCGCAACTGGATTACCGCAACGATCCGCTGGGTCCGAAGGCGGGCGGCAACTACGTGATGCAGTATTCGTGGAACGACGATCGCAAGCTGAACCAATACGATTTCCGGCGGCTGGATATCGACTTGCAACAGTACATTCCGTTCTTCAACCGCACACGGATCATCGCCCTGCGGGCGAAGACGATTCTCACCGATACGGACCGCAATGAAAGCATCCCGTTTTATCTGCAACCGGTGTTGGGGGGATCGGACGATCTGCGCGGGTTCCGGCCGTTCCGCTTCACCGATCGCAACATGGTGGTGTACAACGCGGAGTACCGGTTCGAGGTTTTCGCGGGACTGGACGGGGCCGTCTTCGCCGATGCGGGCAAGGTGTTTCCGCGGCGCGGGATGCTGAACTTCCGCGATCTGGAAGGGTCGGTGGGATTCGGGCTGCGGTTCAACGTGAAGAATGCCACGTTCCTGCGCATCGACACCGGGTTCAGCCATGAGGGCTTCCAGGTGTGGTTCAAGTTTAACGACGTATTCAACCAGCGGCGTTTTGGGACGTCCACCGGGCAGCCGGTTTATTAGGGGAGGAACAGGCGATGCGATACCTATGGACGCTGGTGCTGATTCCTCTGTCGTTGGCGGGACAACGTTTCTATGCGGACGATCCGCTCGAGTTTGAGCCTAAGCCCCGCAATGTGCCGATGGCGGCCAACCGCAAGCTGAGCGATTACTACGACCTGTTCTCCAATCAATTCGGCCGGCCTGGGGAGCGCAACTCGGAACTGGGCGAGCCGACGAGAGCCAAAGGGGTGAGCACGCTGGGCGAGCCGATGCAGGGCGCGTGGTGGATGAAGCGCCACTACTACAAGCGGATGTCCTTGGAGGCTTTGCAGCTTGGGGCGGGCGGCAGGACGCCTCCATCGGAGGGCAAGTGGACCATCGTTTCGGCGAAGAACGAAGGGGTGACGCCGGGGTTCACGGTGGTGGATGGGGCCAAGCGGATGTTCTTCGTGAAGTTCGATCCGATGTCGAACCCGGAGATGGCGACGGCCGCGGATGCGGTTACGGGGCGGCTGTTTCACGCGATGGGCTATCACGTGCCGGACAACTACATCGTGTATTTCAGCGAGGAACGGCTGGAGATCGGCAAGGATGTGAAGATCACCGGGATGCTGGGAAAGAAGCGTCCGATGGTGTGGGCCGACGTGGAGGAGATTCTGCGCAAGGTGCCGAAGACGGCGGATGGGAAGTACCGTGCGACGGCATCGCTGGCGCTGCCGGGCAAGCCGATCGGGCCTCCGCGCTATTTCGGCACGAGGGCGGACGATCCGAACGATGTGGTGCCGCACGAGCACCGGAGGGACTATCGGGGGCTGCACGTGATCGATGCATGGCTGGATCACGACGATTCGCGGGCGATCAACAATATCGACATTCTGGTGAAAGAGGGGGGCGCGCAGTACATACGGCATTATCAGCTAGACTTCGGCTCGACGTTGGGGAGCGCGACGGCGAAGGCGAACAGCGCGCGGTCTGGGACGTACTTTTTTTCGTGGAAGGAATCGGCGGCGCAGTTATTCACGTTAGGGCTGTACGTGCCGTATTGGGCCAAGGCGGATTATCCGAAGTTCGAGAGCATCGGCAAGTTCGAGTACAAGGTGTTCGATCCGGAGCGGTGGGTGCCGGAGTATCCGAACGTGGCGTTCCTCAACCGTCTGCCGGACGATGAGTTCTGGGCGGCGAAGCAGGTAACGGCGTTCACCGATGAAGAGCTCAAAGCGATTGTGGCGAAGGGTGAATTGAGCGACGCGAAGGCAGCCGAGTGGTTGTGGAGGTGTCTGGTGGAGCGGCGCAACAAGATCGGGCGGGCGTATTTCACGAAGGTGCTGCCATTTGACGAGTTCCGTGTGGAAGGCGGCGAACTGCGGTGGACGGACCTGCCGGCGAAGCTTGGCTATTGGGGCGAGACGGCGGTGGATGTGCAGTGGTCGTCGTTCGACAACGGGGCGGGGCGCAAGTCGCCGATTGCCGGACAGAGCGGGACGAAGCTGCCGGCGATGCGCGAGGGCTACTGGTGCGCTACGCTAACTTCTCGCAGTAAGAAAACGCAGACGATTGACGTGTACCTGCGGTATTCGGGCGGGGAGACGGCAGTTGTCGGAATCGACCGTACATGGTAGACGACCGTCCGGAGTATCAATCGCGGCCCGAGATCCGCAGCCTGTCGAGTTTTCCCAGCTTCAAGACGATCGGCGAGAAGCCGAAGGGTCCGCTGGAGAAGATGCTCAGCTTCTTTGCGGATGTGCGGGCGGGGGAAGGCGCGAGCGCGCTGCTGCTGCTGGTGAACGTGTTCCTGTTGCTGTTTGCGTATTACCTGTTGAAGACGGTGCGCGAGGCGCTGATTCTGACGGAAGGCGGGGCATACATCAAAGCCTATTCGAGCGCGGGGCAGGCGGCGCTGCTGATGCTGATTGTGCCGCTGTATGGGTTTATCGGCACGAAGGTGGTTCGCATCAAGCTGCTCACCGGGCTGTCGCTGTTCTTCATCATGAATCTGGCGTTGTTCTATTCCTTCGGCATGGCGGGGTATCGCGAAGGGGTGGTGTTCTACATCTGGGTAGGGATCTTCAATGTGTTCGTGGTGTCGCAATTCTGGGCCTTCGCCAACGACATTTACACGGAGGCGCAGGGCAAACGGCTGTTCCCGATGATCGGCGTGGGCAGTTCGTTGGGTGCATGGCTTGGGGCGGAGGCGGCGGGGCAACTGGTGAAGAGGTTTGAGCTGAGTCCGTATCAACTGCAGTTGATCGCGGCGGGGATTCTTGCCGTGTGCGTGGTGTTGACGGTGGTGGTGAACCGCATTCAGGTTGGGCGTTCGACGCCGGAGATGGCTTCGCATGCGGAGCAAAAGCTGGGGGCGGCCGACGGCTTTGCCCTGATTTTCCGCAGCCGGTACCTGACGTGGATCGCGGTGCTGATTGTGTTGTTGAATATCGTCAACAGTAGCGGTGAGTTTCTATTGGGGAACTTCGTGGCGGAGCAAGCAAAGGAACTGCATGCAGGCGATGTGGCGGCGCAAAAGCGCTTTGTAGGGGCTTTTTACGGGCGGTTTTTCGGGGGGGTGAATCTGTTGGGGTTCCTGCTGCAGACCTTCGCGGTGTCGCGGATTTTCGCTTCGATCGGAGTGAGGGGAGCGCTGTTCGTCCTGCCGATCATCGCGCTGGTGAGTTATTCGGTGCTGGCTGTTGCTCCGATTCTGGTGGTGATCCGGGTGGCGAAGACGTTGGAGAATGCGACGGACTATTCGCTGCAGAACACCATCCGGCAGGCGTTGTTCCTGCCCACCTCGCGGGAGGCGAAGTATAAGGCAAAGGCGGCGATCGACACCATGTTCATGCGGCTGGGGGATGTGATCCAGGCGGGCATCGTGAAGGTGGGTTCGGAACTGCAACTGGCCTTCACGGGCTTCGCCTGGCTGAACATCGGATTCACAGTCTTATGGCTGTGGATCGCGGGCCGCGTGGCACGGGAACATCGCCGCCTTTCGTTTTAGTGCTCTACTGGCAGCGAAGGCTCCAGTAGAAGTG
>JAEUQG010000583.1 GCA_016789755.1 Bryobacterales bacterium | reverse complement strand
CTTGTATTCTTCGTCGAGCGGCATGGGCCACATTTTTTCGCCTTCGGTTTTGGCCGCGGCCAGCACCTTGTCGCGGAAGTCATCGTTGTTGCTGAAGCAGCCGATGTTGACGTAGCCAAGGGCGACGACGATGGCTCCGGTGAGCGTGGCGGCATCGACCATGTGCGTGCAGCCGAGGCGCTGTGCGTATTCAAGCGCATCGCAGAGGATGAGGCGGCCCTCGGCGTCGGTGTTGAGCACTTCCACGGTCTTGCCGTTCAGGGTGGTCACGACGTCGCCGGGGCGCATGGCGCGGCTGCCGGGCATGTTCTCCACCGAAGGGATGACCGCGGTGACGGGCACGTTGGGTTTCAATTGGGCGATGGCGCGCATGGCGCCGATGGCCGCCGCGCCGCCGGCCATGTCGTACTTCATCTTTTCCATTCCGTCGGAAGGTTTGATGGAGATGCCGCCGGTGTCGAAGGTGACGCCCTTGCCGATAATGCCGAGATGCGTTTGGCTGGTGGGCTGGGCCGGCGTATAACTGAGCACGATGGTGACGGGCGGTTCGGCGCTGCCCATGGCGACGCCGAGCAGCGATCCCATGCCGAGTTGCTTCATGCGGTCGGCGGAGAGGATGTCGCAGGCGAGTCCGAATTCCTGGGCCATCGCGCGGGCTCGTTCGGCGAGCACGGTGGGAGTGAGGCGGTTGCCGGGTTCGTTGACCAGGGTGCGGGTGAAATTTTGGGCTTCGGCGAGGATGCGGCCGCGGCGCAATCCGGCGACGACGGCATCGCCTTCGGGGCCGACGAGTGCGAACGATTCCACTTTGGCATCGTTCTTCTTCGGATCGGTTTTGTAGGCGTCGGGCTCATAGTCGCCGAGCAGAGCGCCTTCCGTGGCGGCGGCGGTCATCTCTTCGTTTTGAAACGCGGTATCGAAGGCGAGGGCGATGCGGGCGCATTTCTTCGGTTTCCAGGCGCGCAGCAGGGCGGCGGCGGTTTTGCGCATTTCCGCGGCGCCGAATTTTTCCGCCTTTCCTCCGCCAATGGCGATGAGGCGTTTGGCCTTGCAGCCTGCCGGACGGGCGAGAACCGATTGTTCCATGAGCTTGGCGGAGAATTCGCCGCTGGCCAGCGTTTCGCCAATCCAGCCGCCGCACAATGCGTCGGCCGCGGCGGCGTTTTCTCCGTTCACCGCGGTGCTGTTTTCGCCGCGTTCGAAGACGACGACCGCCAGTGCATCGGCTTCCACGTTTGCTAATCCGGTATTGAGTAAGATGACGTCCATAAGCAAACCTTCAGTCTAACGTGGATAATAGTGCACATGAACCGACGAACCTGGCTGCAATCCGCGCTCGCTGCTTCGGCAACGCTGCCGATGGGCCTGGCGGTGGAAACCAACAGCGGCAAATCGCGGCTGCGCTCCGCCATCTGTGCCTATTCCTTCCGCAATGAACTGCAGAAGAAGACGATGAAGTACGAAGATCTGGTGAACCTCTCGGTGGACTTGGGAGTGGAGGGTCTCGACCTGACCGTCTACTGGTTCCCGTCGACGGAGAATAGTTTTCTGCTGCCGTTGCGGCGGCTGGCCTACCGGTCTGGGGTGGAGCTGTACAGCATCTCGGTGCGCAGCGATTTGTGCAAGCCCGACGCAGCGGGGCAGGAGAGCGAGTTGGCGTCTCTGAAGAAGTGGGTGGATGTCGCGTCGAAGCTCGGGGCGAGCCACATCCGCGTTTTCGGCGGCAATGTTCCGAAGGGCCGCACTGAGGACGAGGCGGCGGGATGGGTGGCGTCGATTCTGTCGCGGGCGGCGGAATACGCGGGGACGCAAGGCGTCATTCTGGGGTTGGAGAATCACGGCGGGATTACGCTGCGCGCCGACCGCATTATCCAGATCATCAAGAAGGTGGATTCGCCTTGGGTGGCGATGAATCTGGACACGGGCAATTTCCGGGAGGATTCCTACCCGCAGATTGAGCAGTGCATCCCGTACGCGGCGAACGTGCAGGTGAAGCAGAATATCCGCAACAACAACACGACGGAGCCTTCCGATTGGAAGCGGATTGTGGGCATGCTGCGCAAGGGCGGCTACAAGGGCTACCTGGCGCTGGAGTACGAAGAAAAGGAGCCGGCGCCGACCGCCGTGCCGCGGCTGATCGGCGAGTTGCAGAAGATCATCGCTTAGTTCAGGCGCTATTTGCGGAAGTGGAAGCGCCGCACGGGGAGCGGCATCTCAGAATCGGCGCCCTTCACGCTCTTCCAGATGATTTCGTTGAGAGCGAACATCGGCGTACGGTCGTATTCGGAGAAATCCATGGCGAGGCTTGCGCCCGCTCCCCAGGCGCGCTCGGAGTTGAGCTGATTGATGTCGATGCGCGGTTTCTCGTGGGTGTAAGGAGTGAGGTCGGCCTTGTCGGTGAAGCTGGCATACATGGGCGTGGCGGCCGCATCGTACTGTGTCATCGGGGGGAGGCCGAGCAGGAGTTCCATGGTGCGCAGCATGGATGAAGTGGTGTAGAGCGTCGAGTCGAGCGCTTTGCGTTTGGTGTAGGGGCTGACGATGAGCCCGATGGTGCGCCGCGCATCGACGTGATCGGAGCCATCCTGGGCATCGTCTTCGATGACGAAGATCGCGGTTTCTTTCCAATAGCGCGAACGGGTGACGCGATCGACGATCATGCCCAATGCGTAGTCGTTCGATGCCACGGCGGCGCGCGGCGTGGGGCGTCCGGGCGTGGTTCCCACCGTGTGATCTTCGCCGAGGCTCATGACGATGTAGTTGGGCAGGCGCTTGTTGGCGTCGGTGCTGTCGTAGTTCTTTTCGAACTCGTCGAATTCGGCGATGAAGGCTTTGGCGTTGTCGGTATCGCGCATGCCGGTGAGTTTGAAATTGGGGCTGACATGGCCGACCAGACCGCTGACACCGGAGGCGGCGTCCATGTACTGCCTGCCTCCGTCGCTGACACGTTGCGCGTATTCGCCGTAGCTGCGGTAGGTGAGTCCCTTGCGGGCGGCGAGATCCCAGACGTGCCCTGAACTGGGAGCATAGGCGGCGGTGGGCTGGGCTTGGGAGATGCCTCCGTAGTTGGGGGGCCAGAGCTTCTCATTGAAGTCGGTGGCGTAGGCGGAATTGGACCAGGAATGGCCATCGACGCTGACTTCGCCGTCGCAGTAGAGATTGTCGAGCAACACGAACTCCTCGGCGATCTTGTGGTGATTGGGGGTTACGTCGCGGCCGAAGATGGTGATGCGGGCGTCGCCGTTGCCTTTGGCGATATCGCCAAACACCTGATCGTAGGTGCGGTTCTCTTTGATGATGTAGATGACGTGCTGGATGGGCGAGCCGGCGCCGACCTGCGAGGGAACGACGGTTGGGCCGGTGGCGGGGGCCTTGGCGCGCGAGAGCAGATCATCGTTGTAGGGCGAATTGGCCAGCGCCTGGCGCGTCCATTCCTTGATCTGGGTCTTCAGATTGCCGAGCGGGATCATGCCGATGCTGCCGCGCTGCAAGCTCTTCACGCTGCCCTTGCCTTCTTCACCGGACACGGCCAGCGGGCTGTGCGGTCCGCGTTCGTTGGAGTAGCCGCCCATGCCTTTCGAGGTACCGACGAAGAGGGCTTTGCCGTCCTTGCTCACCTGGAGGGCGGAGGGATACCAGGGCGTGGGGATGAAGCCCATGACGTTCGATTCTTCGACATCGCCGACATGGATGACGGCGACGTTGTTGTTGTCGGCATTGGCCACGAAGAGGAACTTCGCCGTGGGGTCGAGGGCAAGGGCGTTTGGCGTGGAGCCGACGGGAGACTGGGGATGCATGGCGGTGTTGATTTTCTCCACCGCGCGCAGTTTTTTGGTGTCGATGACGTAGACGCTGTTCTCATTGCTGCATGCGACATAGAGGCGCCCATCGGGCCCGAGCACCATGTCGTTGGGATTGTTGCCGACGGCAATGGTGGCGGCGATGCGGTTGGTATCGAGGTCGATGACACTCACCGAGCGGCTGGCCCAATTCGATACGAACATGCGCTTGGCCGTGCTATCCAAGACGAGGTCATAGGGAGCGACTTCGACCTGAATCTCGGTGATGCGGTTGCCGGTGGCGGTATCGAAGGCCACGACGTGGCCGGGCGTGGCGCGCTCGGTGTGCCGGTTGGCGGCATAGAGAACGGGCTTGGAAGGATGATGCACTAATCCGGACCAATAGATCTGATTCGCCGCGAGGCGGTGCTTGTACTGTTGCACGGGCTGGCCGCTCAACCGGCCGTTCGAGTAGGTGTAGGCATAGACGGGCGAAGGCGCGGGATCGCGGCGCGAATTGCCGTTGCCGCCGGATACGTAGAGGCGCTTGCCATCGGGCGACCAGGCCATGCCGAACCATGCCGACTTCTGGGGAATGCGCTGCACGATCTCAGTGGTGACGGGATCGACGACGGCCAATCCGTGGGGATTGAAACCGGAATGCAGACCGACGAGGGCTTTGCCGTCGGGCGCCTGTTGGACGTTGAGCACGTAATCGGACGCGGTGGTGTGGCGGCCCACGGGAGTGAGCTTCCAGCCGTTGGGGAGATCGGCTCCGGTGGAGGTAATTTTCGGGGTCTGCGCGGACAGCACGCAAGCGAGCAGAGCAAGCAGAAGAAGGCGCATCATGCTTCCGAGTGTATCCGAAAGATGTTGCGAAGGGATGAAGTTACTTTGCCGTGACGGGGCCGGAAGGGGGTCCGGGTTCGCGCTCTCGCGCCGGATCGTATTTCGGATTCGGCTGTGGGATTTGCGCGCCGGTTTCGCGCAGCCATTGCTGCAAGCGCCTTTTCATGGATGCGGCTTTGGCGGGCTGGGCGGCGGCGAGATCGTTCTTTTCTCCGATGTCGGCTTTGAGGTTGTAGAGTTCGACGCGGTCATCCTCAAAGAAGAGGATGAGTTTGTCGTCTCCGCGGCGGATGGCGGCCGCGGGCTTGCCTAATTGCGGACTGTAGTGCGGATAGTGCCAGAAGATTGCGTCGCGGCCGATGGTGGGCGCGCCGCGCAAGGCGCGGAGGAAGCTCCTGCCATCGATGCGGGGCATGGAGGCGCCGGCCAGTTCGGCGATGGTGGGCGCGTAATCGACGCTGAGAATGGGGCAATGGCTGACGCTGCCCGGTTCGGTCACGCCCGGCAAACGCACCAGTGTGGGGACACGGATGCCGCCCTCGTAAACATGACCTTTGCCGACACGCAACGGCAAGTTGGAGGTGATGGGCCGCTTTTTCCATTCGAGCGACGTGACGCCTCCGTTGTCGGCGGTGAACACCACCATGGTGTTATCCGCCAGGTTGAGCCGTTCGAGGGTGTCGAGAATGCGGCCCACGCTTTCGTCCATGCTCTCGATCATGGCGGCGTAGTCGGCGAAGTTCTGCGGATTGGCGGGATCGGACTTCGATTCGTACTTGCGGATCTTTTCGGGTTTGGCATGGATCGGCGTGTGCACGGCGAAGTGAGGCAAGTAGAGGAAGAACGGACGGTCTTTGCTCTGTTCGATGAACTCCACGGCGAGCGTGGTCAGCCGGTCGGTAAGGTAATCGCCGTCTTTGCCTTCGAGGTTGATCTTGGACTTCCATTGCGGATAGAAGAAATTGGAGGTGGAACCCGCTTCATCGCCGGCGTGCATCACATCGAAGCCCTGGGCAGAAGGCAGAAAGCCCTTGGCCCCGAGATGCCACTTGCCGATGCAGGCGGTGCGGTATCCTTTGGCGCGCAGCACTTCGGCGATGGTTACTTCTTCCAGCGGCAGGGCCAGTCGCGTGTTAGGCTGCAACACTTTGGTGAAATGGAAGCGGTTGCTGGCGCCCTGCAGGTGTGCCGTCAGATGGAGGCGCGCGGGATACTTGCCGGTCATGATGGCGGAACGCGTCGGGCTGCAGACGGGGCTTGCCGAGTAGCCGTCGGTGAAGATCATGCCGGACTTCGCGAGGCGGTCGAGATGCGGCGTCTCATAGAACTTGCTGCCGTTGAAGGAGGTGTCGGTCCATCCGTAATCGTCGGCGAGGAGGAAGACGAAGTTGAGCGGTTTGGCGGCTGCGGCGGTGGCAGCGCCGGCAAGCGTTCCAAGAAAATGGCGGCGTGAGAGCATGGGGAATCTGATACTGTATCAGGTCAGTTCCCCATGCTTGCGCTGTTGTTGCTGCTGCTGCCGCCCGCTTTGGCCGAGGTGCGCCATCTGAAAGATCCTGTCACCGGGCGGGCGATTGTCTGGCATCGCAGCGCGCAACATGAAACGCATCATTACTACGACATTTCGCCGTGGGACCCGAGCGAACAACGCATTCTCTTTTTCCGATTCGATGCGGCGGTGGTCCAGCGCACGGCGACGGGGCGCTACCCGGGCTCGCTGTGGATCCGCAACGTGGACGGCAGCGGAGAACGGCAGATCGCCGGCGGCGTCGAGGGCAACTACCACACGGGCGCGAATCAGTTCTGGGGTCCGGACGGGGGCACAGTTTACTACAGTGCGGGGGCGGGCGGGGATCGGGCGACCTATGTTGTGGACGTCGCTTCGGGGAAGAAAGGGAGGATCGCCACGCCGGCGCCGGCGAGCAAGATCAGCCCCGATTTCAAGACCATTTCGTGCGTGCGCGGGAGCGAGTGGGGATTGTATGAGATTGCGGACGGCAAGTACGAGAGGCTGGCGACGCTGGAGCGGGCGATCGCCCTCAGCCCGAACAAGCATTTGGTGCGCGATACGCCGTCCTCTTTGCAGAACACGCGGTTCAATCCGCAAGGCGGGCAGGTGCTGATTGTGCATCGCACGAATGACGATTTTCCGCGGCTGGTGGAGATGTTCGTGTACACCATCGCCACGGGCCAGATGAAGTTTCTCGCCGATGAGATGCATCATCCCAACTGGCGTCCGGATGGGAAAGCAATTCTCTATGTGCATCCGGAGCGGCCGGATTATTTCCAGACGCTGATGGAGGTGGATGTGCAGACGGGGAAGAAGACGCGGCTGACGCGGGAGCATGTTCCGGCCGGGCACCCGTCGTATCACCCGACGAAGCCGCACTGGATTGTCACGGATTGCTACGGCGGGCCGATGGGGAACGGGCTGGCGCTGATCGACACGAGGAGCGGCGAGATGAAGCAACTGGTGACGATTCCGCTAGGGGCGCAGGCGGCGAAGCCGGCGGATGCGCGGTTCCCGTTCCGCAACTGGGGGCTGTGGATTCCGCAACGGGAGTTTTTGAATGAGCCGCGTCCGGTGTGGAACAAGGATGGGACGAAGGTTTTGTTTACGTCGGAAGAGAGCGGGCGGCAGAATCTGTACGTTGTCGACACATCGGATCTTCGCTGATGAGGCGCGGGGGGAAGCCGCCCATGCGCAGCAACAGCAGCAGACGCTGGGCCAGGCGGCAGGCGGCTTCGGCCTCGGCGGGGCGTTTGCCGCGAACTGCCTGACGGGCGCGCTCCAACTGATGCTCGATTACCGCCATTAACTGCCGGTCCGTTTTGTCGCGGAGCGCCGCCAGTTCCACGATTCGCTGTTCCACTATCATCATCAATAACGACGCTCCCTACATGAGGAAAGACGAAGCGGCGCCCAATACCGTTCACGCTCGCCTTGATATTTACATTCCCGCTATACTCGCGGACATGAACCGCCGGACGTTTCTCGCCGCCTCCGCGGGGGCCGCATTCGCCGCCGCCCCGCGCCCATGGCCCCTGGGCATCAATACCTACTGCCTGCGCTTCCAGCGCTGGAATGACCGGCAGCTCTTCGATTACTGCGTGAAAGAGAAACTCGACGCCATCTTTCTGCAGGATTCGATCGATGCGGGGACCATGGATCCGAAGCATTGGGCGGAAGTGCGGGCGTGGGCCAAGGAACACCAGTTGCATCTGGAAACGGGAGGCGGCCCGATTCTGCCGCGCACGCCGGCTGAGCGGCCGAAAGTGGTGGCCACGCTGCGCAAGAATATCGAACGCGCCGCGGCCATGACGTCGCCCATCGTGCGCGCGCTGCTGGCCGGGGACCGCTACAGCATGCCGGAAGGGACGGTGGAGGAGCACATCGAGACGACGGCCGGCATCCTGCGGGAAGTGCGGTCGCAAGCCGTGGATGCGGGTGTCAAGATCGGCATCGAGAATCACAAGGAACTGCAAGCCTGGGAAACGCGGCAACTGATCGAAACGGCGGGCAAAGAGTTCGTCGGTTCCTATCTCGATACGGGGAATCCGGTTTTTGTAGCCGAAGATCCGATGACGACGGTGGAGGAACTGGGTCCGTATGCGGTGTCTTTCCATCTGCGCGATTCGGTCGTTTATGAACACCCGGACGGGGTGGCGGTGCAATGGGTGCCGTTGGGAGAAGGCACGAACGATTTCAAGGCGATCGTAGCGCGGGCGGCGGAGATCCTTCCGCCCGTTCACATTTACTGCAAGCCGATCACGGCGCGGCCGCCGGCGGTGATCCCGGTGTATTCGCCCGAGTTCTGGAACAAATGGTTTCCGCGGGCTCGCACACGGGACCTGGCGCGCTTCCTGGCACTGGCCAAGAAGGGGCGGCCGTACGACAAGCCCCATCTGCTGGCCGACGTTGCCGGCCCGCGCGAGCGCTATATGGAAGCGCTGAAGGTACAACAACTGGAGCACATGGATCGTAGTCTTGGCTACTGTAGAAAGGTATTGGACTTTGGAAAGCGCTGGCGGACCTGACGCAACGATAATCCCTGTCAGGTATTCTTAGCTGCCGCCTTAGGGCGACCGCAGTGTCTCCATAAGGGGTTGCGAGGATTTATGATTCGCCCCGGCATCGGTACTGTAGAAAGCATAGGACTATAACCGTTGGTGGAATCGGTTCATCCTCACCGGTTTTGGTTCCTTGCGCCCAACTAGCGAGGGCACTGTACCATGAATCTGCTATCCGCCATCGCCGATACGCTGAGCCCGGGGGTTGTATACCGCGCCAGCCTCCTACTGCGCGAACACGAGCGCAACACTTGGATGGCGATCGAGCAGTTCATTCCCACGGTGCTGGCATCGGCGATTCACTACACGCACACCCAGGAGGGGGCGGCCGATTTCCTGCGAATGCTCGATTCGGGGCACCTGGAAGGGAAGATTATCAACGAGTTAGAGAGCCTGCTATCGAACCGGATTGCAGCTTTCGCGATGTTGAACATCGGCGAACGGGCAGCGGCGAGGCTCATCGGCGACCCGATTGAAGTGGTGATCCAGGCCGTGGCGGGCGAGATCCAGATTGAGGACAGCGCGGCACGGGAAATACTAGCACTGACTACGGTAGTTTTTCTGGAGTTGCTGGGGCGGGAGCGGGCGGCGAAGCGGCTCATCTCCTATGATCCGATCGTGCTGCTGCACCATCACCGGCGCAAGACGGCTCGTGCGCTTCCCGCGGAAGTGGCTCGATACATTGACCTTTACGACAATCCGGCGGAGCAGGAGACGAGGCCGATGCCAGTCCGTTTTGCGGGGCTGAGCCTGCGTTTTCTGAAACTCTTCGGCTAGTACCTTTGTACTTGCTATCTCTCACCCTTCATGGAATAATGAACTAGTACTCTATTGTCGGAATTTCTCTCCGGGAAGTTGGCTGTGGCAATCGAAAAACGTAGAAAAAGAGTTCGCTGTCCGCATTGTCAATCCTCTGACGTGTGGAAGTTTGGGCAAAACGGCGGGTTTGTCCTGTGGCTGGCCCAGAAGCTTTCTTTGCACCGTTTGAGCTGCCGCTCTTGCGGGTCCCACTTTTTCACCGGCAAGCGCATTATCCAGCACGCCGCCTGATGGGGCGGGCGCGGGATTTGGCCCGACACTAAGGGGCGGACTTCAGAAGCGGGGTTTCTGCCCTTGTTTGGATGTCTGCTCGTCCAACTGTTCCAGCAATTGCATGCGCTCAGACGGGCTCAGCAGGGTGAACTTCGTCTGGAAGTCCTCCGCACTCAGCTCGTCGCGGAGCAGCAATGCCAGTAACGTCTGCACTGGCAGCTTCTGAGAACTAAATTGCACGGTGATCTGAGTATACTGGGTCCGTCGAGAATCAGATACCAGCAAGAAGCCTCAACTCGGTTCCCGGAATTTCACTAATCCTTAACACACCCCTAGCTCCGATTCCTTCCTTTGAGGGAAACACCGTAGCATAGAAAGGATGCTCGTCCCTTTCACTCTGTGTCTGGCGGCTGTCCAGGCGCAGTCGATCCAGGTGCTTTCCGAATTCCGGCGTGTCGACGCCAAGGGGGCGATTGTGAAAGCCGATGAAGGGGGCAAGCCGCGCGAGATCCTTTCTCCGGGCCTGATGCGCAACACTTTCTATTCGCTGCGCGTGGTGGTGGACCCGCCGAAAGGGAAGTGGTTCCAGTTTGAGATTGCGCAGAACCCGGAAGGGCTGGGGGTGACGGTGTACAAGGAACTGCCGGGCACGCAGGGGCGGCTGGAGAAAGTGGCGATGCCCGTGCACAAGATCGGCGAACGGCTGGAGGTGTACTGGCTGGATCTGTGGATTCCGCCGCGGGCGCCGGTGCGGCGGATTCGCATAGAAGCGCAACTGCACGATGGGGAGGGGTGGCGGATTGCTCCGATGGAGGTTCGGGTGTTGAAGGGAATCGCGCCGCAGCCGAAACGGGCCGGGGCGCAATTGCCCGCCTGGGCCGATTCGGCCGACGCTCCGGCGCGGCAGGCGATGCGCGAGTTTGTCTGCGACGAAGTTCCCAAGCCGGCGCTGCCCGGGTTAACGGTGTCCGCCCTGGTGCGGCGGAACGCGATGCAGGATGTGGCCATCGCGCGCGCACTGCAATTGCAGTGGGGGCGCACGAAGCTGCAGGAGGCTATGGTGAAAGCGGCGGGAGGCGAAGACCCGGGCGCCTGGTGCGGGGCGCGCCGGCACGAATCCGCGGACGGCCCGGAATGGTATCTGCGGGTGCGCGACTTCCTTTACCGCGAGGCATCGCGCTGAATGCTGGCGGCCGCATTGCTCATTGTCAACGTCACCCTTATTGACGGCACGGGGGCGCCGCCGGCGGGTCCGCGATCCGTACTGATTCGCAACGGACGGATCGTATCGGTGGACGCGGCGGCGCAGCCACCGCGGGGCGCGGAGATCCTGGATGGGTCGGGGAAGTTTCTCATCCCCGGGCTGTGGGACATGCACACGCACGTGCTGGCCGATGCCGGGAATGCCTTTCCGAAACTGCTGGCGGCAGGGGTGACGGGCATCCGCAACATGCATGAACAAACCGCCGATGCCCTGGGGCTTGCTATGCGGCTGCGGGCCGAGGTGGAACAAGGGGAGCGCCTGGGCCCACGCATCGTATTGAATGGTCCCATCCTGGACGGGCCGCTGCCGACCTATGACGGATCGCTTGCCATCGGCGACGCGCCGGCTGGAAGGCGCGCCGTCCGAACTTTGCGTGCGCGCGGGGCCGACTTCATCAAGGTCTACGATCTGCTGCCTCGGGACGCGTATTTCGCCATCGCCGGGGAGGCTCGCAAACTGCGGCTTCCGTTTGCCGGCCATGTTCCCATCTGGGTCACCGCCGAAGAAGCCGCGCGGGCCGGGCAGCGTTCGATCGAACATCTGAGCGGGATTTTCGAGGCATGCACGGCCGACGGCAATCTGGACCGGCAGTTGAAGCAGGCGATGAACCTCTGGCCGATCGCCCGCGCCGTGTCCGCCCAACAGATGCACGAAACCGTGCGCAAGGCCGCCGCCACATACGATGGCTCCATCTGCGCGCCGCTGTTCCGGCTGTTCGTGGAAAAGCGGGTCTGGCAGTGTCCAACGCTGTGCATGCTGGGCGCGGTGCAGAGTGCCGGTCTACAGGTGGTGGGCCAACTGCATCGGACGGGCGTTGGGATCCTTGCGGGCACCGACGCGGGGAACCGGGGCAGCGAACCGGGCGACAGCCTTCACCGCGAACTCGAGTTGCTGGTGGAAGCCGGCCTGACGCCGCTCGAAGCCCTGCAGTCGGCCACGCGCAATGCCGCATGGTTCCTGGGGAAGCAAAAGGAGTGGGGGACGATCGAGAAGGGGCGCGCCGCGGACCTGGTATTGCTGGAAGCCAATCCCCTGGAGGATATTCGCAATACACGCCGCATTGCCGCTGTGGTGCTGCGCGGACGTGTGCTACCGTCTCATCCATGAGATTGTGGATCGCCCTTTTTTCGCTCGCCACGCTCTGTGCGCAAGACCGCTACCGTAAGCCGCCGCAGGAGGTGCTGCGCGTACTGGATGCTCCGGGGCCGCCTCAGGAGTCGGTGAACCCGCCGCGGACGCACATGTTGATTCTGCGCTCGCGCCGTTATCCGGGCATTGCCGAGGTCTCGCAGCCGATGCTGCGGCTGGCGGGGATGCGCGTCAATCCACGCAGCAACGGGCCGCATCTGGGCATGGTGTTCACCGCCATGTCTCTGCTGGAGATTGCAAGCGGGCGCGAGACGAAACTGACGCTGCCGGCACAGCCGCATCTTTCGGCGCCGCGCTGGA
>JAEUQG010000559.1 GCA_016789755.1 Bryobacterales bacterium | reverse complement strand
TG
Organism: Bryobacterales bacterium; assembly: GCA_016789755.1. Lineage (GTDB taxonomy): Bacteria > Acidobacteriota > Terriglobia > Bryobacterales > Bryobacteraceae > CADEFT01. The sequence goes on along the minus strand of JAEUQG010000559.1, from coordinate 6,598 downwards.
GAGATGGCGCCGGAGCACCAGAGAATGCCTCCTAAGAGGCCCAGAAGATGCTGTCTTCCGGTCCCTTTGAAGTAGGCTCCGAAGTCAACCGACTTGCCGTGAACGGGGAGATTCATGAAATAGATGTTGAACACGAAAGTGGAAGCGAATACGCCGATGGCAAAGAAGAACGCAACCGCGTAAGGACCAAGGCCGATGTCGCCCACCTTCGAGAGTTCCACAACCGGGTAAAAGGAACCCATCAACACGCCGCTGATCAAGCTGACAACAATCCCTTTGACGCCGCCCTTGGCCTTCTTTCCCGTTGCTTCGGCTTGGGCCTTGCTGTGCGCCCCATAGGCCAGAGCGTCGAGAACAATGGCCAGGATTACCAAACCCACGCCCGAAAAGAGGAACAGCGGATTCCCCTGCGGATTGATGTAGTAATTCCAAACCACGCCGATGACAAGAGCCAAGCCGATGCCAACCGGGAAAGCCACAGCCATTCCTGAAAGCGAGATGGCGGCGACCAGGAGCATATTGGCTAAGTTGAAGATCGCTCCACCCGCGGTGGCGTACGCCAACTGGCGCTTGCCGGCGATCATCGTATTATCGATAAAGGACAGTTCCGTGCCGAGTTGCCCCAAACTGAAAGCGGCTACAACGGCGGCCAACAGGACTCCGAAGGCGTAGTCGAAGTAGAACAACTCGAAGCGCCACTTGCCCGTCATCTTGAATGTGTTGGCCCATGAGCCCCAACAAATCATGGACAAGATCGCCAGCACCAGCGCGGCCCAATACGTAGTTGGCAGAATCATAGTGGTTTTGAAGCCTGAGATTACACCGCCGGACCTGTTGCGGTCAAGCGAACCCGCTTGTCATAAAAGAGATGGATGCCTACCTACCAGACTACCATTCATCTTCAGACGAAGGGCCACACCGACATCATCGATATCACTTCCCAAGTTGATGAGGCGATCCGGTCCAGCGGCATAGCCACGGGCATGGTCAATATCAGCGGTGTGGGTTCCACGCTTGGAATCACGACGATTGAATACGAACCAGGCTGCTGCGCCGACCTGAGACGGGCTCTGGAATCGATAGCACCGGCGGACTCCGATTATGCGCACAATGCCAGGTGGGGCGACAATAATGGATACGCGCACTTGCGCAGCGCGGTGCTGGGGACGGCCAAGACCTATCCGGTTTGTTCCGGACAGCTAGGTCTAGGTACCTGGCAGCAGATTATCCTTTGCGATTTCGACGACCGTCCGCGCCGGCGTGACATCATCGTAACCGTATGTGGGGATTGACTACACTGCCCCTGTGGTATACTTCTCGTGGATGCCACAAGCCTATCCGCGAACGCGGGGGACGATGAAACTGGACAACACACGAAGCATCCGCACTTCCCACAAACTTCCTCCAGGTGACAACATTCCGAAAGAATGAGAATCAGCATTCCGATTACTCGCGGCATTGAATCCCTGTTTGGGACCCGTGACGAGAATATCCGTGTTCTGGAAAGCGGACTCGGAATTCGAGCCACACTGCGCAACGACAACCTCGAGATCGAAGGCGAGGAGCCCGGCGTCCGGCGCGCCGAAGAAATCCTCTCCGATTACCAGCAATTGGTACAGGAAGGGATCGTCTTCACGAACGGATCTCTGAACAGCTACTTTCGGGTGGCGACGGGAGATATCAGCATCAATTTCCGTGCGCTGGTGCAAAGCGCGCGCCAGCGCAGCTTCGGAAAGAAGATGCTTGCACCGAAGAGCATTAATCAGCAGCGCTACTTCGAGGCCATTGAACGGAATGATCTGGTGTTCGGCATCGGGCCGGCGGGCACTGGAAAGACCTATCTTGCCGTGGCGCTTGCCGTTTCGGCGCTGCTCAACAAACGTGTCAGCCGCATCATCTTGACGCGTCCGGCGGTGGAGGCTGGGGAACGCCTCGGCTTTCTGCCCGGGACGCTGCAGGAGAAGGTGGACCCCTACCTGCGTCCGCTTTACGATGCGCTGTACGATATGATTGAACCCGACAAGGTGGAAAAACTGCTGGAGCGTAGCACGATCGAAGTGGCTCCCCTGGCGTTCATGCGGGGGCGCACGCTCAACGACAGTTTCATCATTCTCGATGAGGCGCAAAACTGCACGCCGGAGCAGATGAAAATGGTGTTGACCCGGCAGGGTTTCAATTCGAAGACGGTGGTGACGGGCGACCTGACGCAGATCGATCTGCCGAATGCGCGGCGGAGCGGCTTGCTGGAAGCCTCAGAGGTGCTTCGCGGCATCGATGGCATAAGCTTCGTCTACTTCGACGATCAGGATGTTGTCCGGCACTGTCTGGTGCAACGGATTGTGAAAGCATACGAGCGCTATCAGGAGCAGGCACAGGAACGTCAGCTATGCTTGAAACTGAACGTTCCCGCGGAGCCTGCCGAAACGCAACCGGGCGAATGATCTCCTCTCATGTCTCCTGAAGGCAGTAGAGTTCTATTTCCCCGGGTTGCGCTCGGGTTGGACCGCAAGCGGATTCGCGCGTTTCACCGGCGCCTGTGCGGCGAACTCGCCGGCGGGTCCACGTTTACGTGTTTGCTTTCCAACGACAAGGAACTTCGCCGGCTGAACCTGATGTTCCTGGGTCACGACTACCCCACCGACGTACTATCGTTTCCCAGCGGGGAGGCGGCCAATCTCGGCGACGTTGCGATTTCCATCGAGCAGGCCGAGTTGCAAGCGGAGGAGTTCGGGCATTCGTTGGAAGAGGAGATTTCCATTCTCATGCTGCACGGGGTGCTGCACCTGATGGGGATGGACCACGAAAAGGACCGTGGGCGGATGGCGCGGAAGGAAACCGCGTGGCGTAAGAAACTCGGCTTACCGGCGGGTTTGATCGCCCGCGCGCGGAGATCCCAGTGACGGTTCTGTTGCTGCTATCCTTGCTGGCCATCAGCCTGGTGGTGATTGCCGTCAGCTTCATACACCTGCTTTGCCGCGAAAGCCTGCGTATCACTGCCCGCGAACTGCCGTCGCTTGCGTTTTACCGCGGCACGCTGCAAGAGAAGATCGGTCTCGACGCGGAAACCGGGGCGCTTGCCTTCAGCCTCATCCGGCATTTCGGCTTGCTGGCCCTGGCGGTGGTGACGCTGGCGGTAGTCTTGCAGGAAACCACGCGGGTGTGGCTTTCTCTGCTGGAAGCTTTCGTTTTCTCGTCGCTGCTGATGCTGGTGACCAGCTATATTGCGCCTCGCTTCCTGTACCGCAACACGAACGCCAAGTGGTCGATCGCGTTCTTCCCGCTGTTTCGCTTGCTGGCGGTGATCGCCAAGCCGATTATCGCAACGCTCGATTTCTTCCAGAGCATCGCCGATCTGGGCGATCAGGCGCCGCAGAACCAGGAGGAACCGACGGCGGAAGAGCACATCGAAGCTTTTATCGAAGCAGGCAAAGAAGAAGGCATCATCGAAGAAGACGACAGCCGCCTGATCCACTCAGTCGTGGCTTTCGGCGACAAGACCGTGCGCGAGGTGATGACGCCGCGGCCGAACGTCGTGGCCATCTCGGCGGACCGTTCGCTCGAAGACTTGCGCCAGGTGGTGATCAACGAGCAGTATTCGCGGATCCCTGTTTACGAAGGCACCATCGACAATCTGGTCGGTTTCGTCCACGTGCGGGATATGTTCGAGATGGAATACCAGTTTCGTCCTCAGCGCCAGGTACGCTCGGTGATGCGTAATCTCCCTTGTGTTCCCGAGACCAAACCGGTGAAGGACCTGCTTCGCGAGATGCAGCGAGAGAGCGTGCACATGGTGGGCGTGGTGGATGAGTACGGAAACACCGCCGGAATCGCTACTATGGAAGATCTGGTCGAAGAGATCATCGGCGAAGTCCGCGATGAGCACGAGCCTGGGGTGGATGCTGTCCCCGAGGCAGACGGCGCTTTTGTCGTAGCCGGGAACTTCGATCTCGACAATTTGAAGCAACTCCTCGATTTCACTCCGGAGGAAGAAACGGAGGCAACCACCGTAGGCGGGCTGGTGACCGAGTGGTTGGGTCACGTACCGAAAGTGGGAGAGCAGGTGTCGAGGGAGGGTATTTGTATGGAAGTAGTGGCCAGCGACGATCGCCGCGTGGAACGCGTGCGTATCCGCAAATCAGAAAACGGTACCGAATGAAACAACCTCATGTCTCCGGCTTCGTCTCCATTCTGGGCAGACCGAACGTCGGAAAATCCACCTTGATGAACGCCCTGCTGGGCGCAAAAGTGGCGATCGTCGCGGACAAGCCGCAGACGACGCGCAACGTGATCCAGGGAGTTCACACGGACCCGGGGGCGCAAGTGGTTTTGCTGGACACCCCAGGCATCCTGGAGCCGAAGAATCTGCTGCACAAGCGAATGAACGAGCGGGTGAAGGAAGCGATGCAAGGCCGCGATCTGCTGCTGTTCTGCGTCGATGCGATGCGCCCCTTCCAACCAGAGGACGAGGCCGCGCTCGAGTGGATTCGCGATGTCAGGATACCGGTGATTCTTGTGTTCACAAAGATTGACCTGCTGGAACGCAAGTCCGATCTACTCCCTTTGATCGAGGCCTACCGGGCCAAGCACGACTTCCTTGAGATCGTACCGGTTTCCTCCGCGAAGGGAGACGGCATCATGCGTCTTCGCCGTTTGATCGTGAGCAAGTTGCCGGAAGGGCCGCGCTATTTTCCCGAGGACTACCTCACCGATCAACCCGAGCGTTTTCTTGCCGCGGAACTGATACGAGAGCAAATTCTCAATCTCACGCACCGCGAAGTGCCTCACTCGGTGGCCGTATTCATTGACAAATGGGAAGAGGTGACGCGCAAGGAAGGCGGAACGCTGACGCGAATCATGGCCACGGTGCACGTGGAACGCTCCGGCCATAAGGGGATCATAATCGGCCGAGGCGGCGAGATGATGAAAAAGATCGGCACCGCCGCGCGACAGCAGATGGAAGAGATTCTGGACCGTAAGATCTTCCTTGAGGTTTTCGTGAAGGTAAGCGAAGAATGGCGCGAGAAGGAACAGTTCCTGAACGAACTGGATGCCTCCTCGGTCGCCTCAGGGCCAACTGGCGGCGAAACGGCCTAAAGGCGCATGAAACAGGAGAAACTCCCGCTCGCCCGTCTTCGCCAGTTATCCGAGCATATGCCGTTCAATCGCAGTCTGGGGCTGAGGGTAGCCAAGACGCATGAGGACGGCGTCACGATCGAGATTCCGATACGCGACGACATGCGCAACCTTGCGGGAGTTCTGCACGGAGGCGTGAGCGCCACTATCGCCGATGCCGCGGTTGGTATCGCGGTGCTGCGCCATTTCGGCGGGGAGCGCGCCTGCACAACCGTCGATCTCAAGATTAACTATTTTCGACCTATCTCAGAAGGGAAGGTGGTTGCCCGGTCAAAGTTGATCCGCGTTGGGAATCATCTTGCGGTGGGCACGGTCGAATTAAAGGACGCGGCCGGCAATCTGGCCGGATTCGCCACGGCGACCTACATGCTGCTGGAATGGCCTGCGCGGATTAAGATAAAGAAATGAGCCAGCGGGAAACTGCCCTCGCCCCGCCGGACGCAATCTCCTTCTCCAGAGCCTTTGGCCGCCTGGCGGAATTGGAAGATTCCCTCGGCCAGGCGATTCGCGGCAAACCGGAAGTCCTCCGGTTGAGCCTGGTTTCACTCATCGCCAAAGGGCACCTGCTGATAGAAGATGTGCCGGGAGTCGGGAAGACGACGTTGGCGCACGCCTTGGCGCGCTCGGTTCATTCTTCGTTCCAGCGCTTGCAGTTCACCTCCGACATGTTGCCGAGCGATGTATTGGGGGTGACCATCTACAACGCGCACACGGGTGAATTCGAGTTCAAGCCCGGCCCGGTCTTCACCAACTTTCTGCTTGCCGACGAAATCAACCGCGCCACCCCGAAAACGCAGTCGGCGTTGCTCGAGGCCATGAATGAGCGGCAGATCACCATCGATGGGCGCTCGCACACGCTCTCCGAGCCGTTCATGGTCATCGCGACGCAGAACCCTGCCGAGCACCACGGCACGTACCCTCTACCTGAGTCGCAACTGGACCGTTTTTTGATGCGCCTCCGCATGGGCTATCCCGATAGCGCCAGCGAGCGGGAGATTTTGCGCGATATGGCGAGGCCCGCGGCGGAAATCCGGGCGCTGCTGACGGGCGATGAGGTGGTGCAACTCCAGAACCTGGCGCCGAGAGTGCGAATCGACGATTCGCTTGTGGACTACATGCTCGCCATTGTGAACAAGAGCCGCGAGCATGAATCGCTTGCTCTCGGGGTGAGCCCCCGGGGCGCGCAAGCGCTGTTTCGGGCGACCCAAGCCCTGGCTATGATCGAGGGCCGCGACTTTGCCATTCCCGACGATGTGAAGCGATTGGTGGGGCCTGTTTTCGCACATCGGGTCATGGTCAACAACCGTGTTGCCCCCTCCCAGCGGTCGAGCGAACTGGCTGACCGCATCCTGCAAGAAATCCTCACCTTCGTCGAGGTGCCCTTGTAGCAGCCGCGCAGCAAGGCGGCAAGAAAGAGAATTTCCATGAGAACTGCAATTATCGGCCTGCCCATGACAGGCAAGAC
>JAEUQG010000554.1 GCA_016789755.1 Bryobacterales bacterium | reverse complement strand
TGAGTTTGAGAAATCATGTTTGCGAGCGTTCAAGGCATCATCCACACCGAACCGGCGCCCACTGCCGCCGCGGCCAGAATCACCCAAAGCGTTTCCACTTTCGTAAATGACAATAGCGCAAAAGAACCCGCCGCAATCGCCACCGCGAACCACCCGGTGAGCGCGTCGCGCCCCAGCGGAATGCTCGCCGACAACAGCAATCCCGCGGCGGACAACAGGATCGCCCGAATCGCGCTGCGCAACCGCGGATGCGAGGCCCGCTGATGCAGCAACCGGAGCAACGGAATCACCAGAAATGCCGGCGTAATCACCGCCAGATATCCGGCAAGCGCCCCCGGCACGCCTGCCGCCCGATACCCCACCGAGACGATATAAATTCCCGCCGGTCCAGGCCCGGACCGCCCTGCCGCCACCGCCGTATTCAACTGCCGCTCCGTCAGCACACGATGCTGCTGGACGAAATCGGCATGCACAATCGGCAAGGACGCAAGCCCGCTGAAGCTGATCAGATTTGCCTTCAGCAGCAACAGGTACACCAGCAGAGGATTCACTTCCCGTCATCCTCCAGCCACAGCGCGCCCACGGCCGAAGCGAACGCCATAATCTGCAGCGGCGACAGGTTCCACGCCTCGCGCAACAGCAGCGTCCCGCCGCTCAGCAGCACAACACGAGGCCAGCCGCGCCGGTTGAGGCTCGGCCGCGCCAGGGCGAACGAGGACGCCACCATCATCCCCGTGACCGCCGCCAGCACCGCCAGAATCGCCCCGTTCGTGTACGCGTTGCGCACTGCCGATTCAAACCCCAGCGTCAGCCACACCGCCAGCGCTGCCGCCGGCGCGGACGCGCCCAGCACCGCCAGAACCGACGCCATCCATCCCGACAACTGGTACGCCGTCGCCGCGCAAAATGCCAGCACGTTGGTCCCCGGCGTCACGCGCGACAAGGAGAACGCCAGTGCGAACTGCTCTTGCGACAGCCATCCGCGCCGTTCGCTCAATTCCCGCTGCAGTGCGGCAATCGTCGGATCGCCGCCGCCAAAGGTGGTGTTGCCCAGCTTCGTATAGATGGACGCCAACGCCGCAAGCGACGGCTTCAGCGCTGCCATGCGCGTTCCACCTCGTCACGCCGCGCCAGCAGTTCGGCGTGCTCATCGCATACCTGCGCGGCATAGCTCGCCGTGAACCCCAGCAACCGGTTGACGTAGCGATCCTCATACCCGGCAATCTCATCGGGAATTGTCCGCGGCCCCGCACCGGCATTCGCGCCCAGCAAATGGCAGCGCGCCAGAATGCCGCCGAAAATCGCCGCCGCCTTCGACAACCGCGCCGGCGTGGCGAATCGCTTCGGCGAAAAGCGCTGATCATTGGCGCCAATTTCCCGCGCCTGCATCGGCATGCCGCTCATCTGCGCCGTGCCCAGATAACGCTTCGGGAAGAGCTGGCAGCGCGTCGTATAGGCGAATACCTGCTCAGCTCTGCGCCGCCCCGCATGCGGACGCGCCGAATCCAGCGCCGAATCAAGCGACTGCTTCCATTCCACCAGCCGCAACGACGAATATTCCGGTTTCTTCTCCAGCCCCTTATCGAGCAGCAACGCATAGCGATGCCGCCCCATGCTCCCCGTGCCCGCCTGCCGCGTCGCCACATCCTGCAACACGTACCGCGAAGGCACCGCATTCTTCGGAGCAAGGCACGTGGAAAGATACCCCGCCAGCGCCCGCCGCACCGCCGGCTCAGCCGCGGGGATGCGCTCATAGCCATCGCTATCGCGGAAATGAAAGACATCGTCCCGCCCCGGCTTCACCAGTTTCTTCAGAAACTCCGTGCGCGATTCTTCCTTCGATTCTTTCAACAGCTCCCGCACTTCCTCGGCTTCCGGCAGGTGCTCAAACTGTTCCCGCGAATACTTGTCCCATCGCCGCAGCCCATCGAGCCACGCCCGTACCGCCGCCTCGGCGGCATGCAGCGTATCGCCGAAACGGTGTTCGCCCAGCGAAGCAAGCATCAGGCTTACGGTCAGCCGCAGCACATCCCACTCATAGGCGCCACTTGTGGCTTCATCGAAATCGTTGATGTCGTATACGATGTCACCAGTCACCGAGCGGTACGCGCCGTAGTTCTCGGCGTGCACATCGCCCACAATCAGCCCGCCGGCATCGCTCGCCCGAAAGCGCTTCACATCGGCGGCAAATAGAAAGAAGGTGCCGCGGTAGAAGCGGAACGGCGAATCGCACAACCGGCGAAGCTTCTCCTGCAACTGTGGCGAGCTGACGTTCTGGTGCCACTCCAGAATCCGATCCACTGCGCTGGGCATTGCTTTCCTAGGATATCGCGCCGGGATGCACCAGACGCCCCCTCAAATCCGGTAAGCTATCACCCAGTCATGTCCGCCAAACGCATCTACGATTGGACTAAGAAGATCCACATGTATGCGGGCCTTCTCACCTTCAGCGCCTTCGTGGTGTGGGGAGTCACCGGCATCCATGCCGTATTCCTTGCCCCGCCGGGTGAATACAAACCTCCGCCGGTGTCCTCCGTTCGCGAGATCCCTTTCCAGGCCCCCGGCGGATGGGACGACAAGCAACTGGCCAAAGCGATTCTTGCTGTCTCCGCAATCCCCATGGCCGGCGGGCAATACAACATTCATCGCGACGCCCAGTCGAACCTCGCCTTCAACGTATTCACCATCAACGGCGGCCGTGAAGTCACCTTCTTTGAGAACAGAGGCATCGTGCGCATCGATCACCGCGTCAACAGCACGTGGGACTATCTTTCCTCGATGCACACCGCCCACTCCCGCCGCCATCGCCAGACGGCATCCGTCATCGCCTGGGGCTATTTCAATGAGTTTGCCACCTGGGCGTTCCTGTTCATGACCCTCTCCGGCGTGTACCTGTGGATCGCCACCCGCCCCAACCTGCGCTGGGCCCAATACTCGCTCGCAGGCATGGCCGCCCTAACCCTCGGTCTGTGGATCGCAATCCGGTGAACCTATGTTTCGATTGATGCGCAACATCCATCTCGGCCTCGGACTCGTCTTCGTCCTCATGGCCCTGGTATTCGCGGTGAGTTCACTCGTGATCATCTACCGCCCCTATCTCAACACCAAGCCCGTGGACTCGGAGTCGGCGATCCAGCTTTCCCCGCAGGAGGGGGCCAGCCCCCGCGCCGCCGCCCTCGCCCTCATGCAGGTCCACCTGGTCAAGGGCGAACTCCGCCAGATTCAACAGAAGGGCGATACCGTCACCTTCCGCATCGTGCGCCCCGGCGAGGCAGCCGACGTGGTCTACACGCCCTCCACCGGCGTAGCCAAAATCAAGCTCCGCCGCCACGGGGCGCTGGAGACGTTGGTCCAACTGCACACCAACCACGGCTTGTGGCATGAATACATGCCATCGAACCTCTGGGCGGCAATCTCACTGCTCGCTTCCATCGGGCTTCTACTGCTCGGCGGAACGGGCATCTACCTCTGGTTTGTGCATCACAACGAGCGGATCATCGGAGGCGTGCTGCTAGGCTTCAGCCTGATTTTCGGCTTCGTGACATTGGTGCTGACGCGCCTGCAGATGTAGCAGCCCACTACGCTGCCAGTGACACATTCTTCAGAGGCGCGCGCGTCAGCAAGCGCTCCCTGCGGAC